>NZ_JAUBVD010000010.1:64096-121277 GCF_036705675.1 Microcoleus sp. AT8-A3 | reverse complement strand
ATCGCAATTTCAAACAGCTTTAGCAAAAGTATTAGAATTAGAAGCAGACTTAGGGCAAACTCAGGTACAATTTGAAGAAACTGAATTTATATTGCAGCAAAAGTTAGCTGAGTTAATTCAGTTAGAAACAGCACAAAGTCAAAATCAGGAAAGATTAAAGGATACTCAGGAAAAATTAGAACACTCCCGCCTGGAAAATGAAAAGTTTCGGGCAGAACTTGCTATCATCAAGTCTTCACTAGGGTGGCAACTGAGAGAAAAGTTGTGGGAAGTTCAGCGCCAAATCCGCGACTTGTTCCCTAAATTTATTTTTTCCTTAGATCGACCAACTACTTGGCAAGTTTGTGATTCCAAGCTGCTAATTGTGGGCTGGGTTTTTAACCAAAAAAGAGAGACTACAGCAGTCCGCGCCCGAATTAAAGACCAGAGTTTTGCGGGCGTTTACGGCCTAGATAGAAGTGATATAGCGCTAGCACACTCTCATATTCCGGCTGCGAAGAACTCAGGTTTTACAATTGAATTGGAAGCGCCTGCGGGACGGCACGAAGTGCTACTGGAAGCGCAAGATGAGCGAGGTAAATGGCATTTGTTGGCAGCTTATCCGTTGTTAGTTTCAACGATTCAAGCATCGTTAGATGTACCGGTGGTGTGGGAACAGCGTCAGGGTCAAATTTTGTTTGCAGGTTGGTGCTGCCACCACGATCGCAAAATTGCTAAATTAAGCTTATTGTGTGGCGATACTTCTGTAGAATGCGCCTACGGTTTGCGGCGAAAAGATGTCGGCGAAGTGTTCCCCGACTGGGTTAACAGTTCGGAAAGCGGTTTTGAGGCCCTTGTCGATTTGCCGCCAGGGGAATGGCACGTTTCTCTGCAAGCTGAGTTAGAAACCGGGGAAATTTTGTCTTTTCAAGCGCCTAAAATATTGACAGTCCGGCGCTACCATATCTGGCAGCGAAGTGCAGATAAGTTTGAGGAGTTATCAAGGTTTACAGCCGCTATTCAGCAGCGGGCGAGGGAGAGAAAACAGCGTCTTGGGAGAATTGTGCCCTTGCCCTGGGAAATTGTGAAAGTGCTCCGCCAGTTGGGGAAGATTTATCGGCAGCAAAAACAGTTTACTGCGCCGGGGGAATTACTGCCACCTGCGGGTTTTGTGGTGCCTCAACCTATTGATAGATATGACGCTTGGCTGGAGGTGAATCAGTGGAACGAGCACGCCCGCGATTATTTGATTTCTCGGTTAAAATCCTGCCGGGAGCCCCTGCCAAAAATTTCGGTAGTAATGCCAGTTTACAACCCGCAGATAGATTTTCTCGAAAGTGCGATCGACAGCGTAATCAATCAAGTTTATCCAAACTGGGAACTCTGCATTGCCGACGATTGCAGCACCGATTTAACTGTTGCTGAATCTTTGAAAAGCTGGGGTCAAAAGGACGATCGTATCCGCATCACATTTCGTACAGAAAACGGCAACATCAGCGCAGCAACCAACAGCGCCGCCGCCCTCGCAACAGGCGACATCATCCTGTTTTTAGACAACGACGACGAACTAACTCCCGACGCATTAGGCGAAGTCGCCTTATATTTTGCCGCCCATCCAGCCACCGATTTCCTATACTCAGACGACGACAAAATCGATACCAAAGGTCGCCGATTCGCCCCGCAATTCAAACCGGAATGGTCGCCGGAACTGCTGCTTTCCTATATGTATCTCGGTCATTTGTGCGCCGTCAGAAGACACATTTTTGAAGAAATAGGCGGTTTACGGATAGGTTTTGAAGGCTCGCAAGATTACGATTTTGCCTTGAGAGCCACCGAAATTTCTCGCCACGTCGCCCACCTGCCGCTAGTGCTGTATCACTGGCGAACTGCACCCGGTTCTACAGCCATATCTGGGGCCGCGAAACCCGCCAGTTTTTCCGCAGGTCAAAAAGCCATTCAAGACGCACTAAACCGCCGCCAAATTAACGGCAATGTCGCTCAGCACGCATGGGCTATTAAAGAAAATTTGGGCATATTTGCCCAGGATTTCCCGGATAACGGCCCGTCAGTAACGGTAATTATTCCTACTAAAAATCAGCTCCAATTGCTGAAATCATGTCTGGATTCTCTAGAAACTACAACATACAAAAATTATCAAGTTGCCGTTATCGACAACGAAAGCGACGATCCGAAAACTCTGGAATATTTAAAGCAATTAAATTGCCAAGTTTTGCATATAAAAAATCCTGGGGGCAAGTTTAGTTTTGCAGCAATTAACAACCGCGCTGTCGAACAAGTTGACAGCGAATATGTGTTGTTTTTGAACAACGATACTGAAGTAATTAACCCCCGCTGGCTGAGTCAAATGGTGGGATACGCTCAAATTCCCGCTGTGGGTGCAGTCGGCGCGCGGCTGTTATATCCCGACGGCAGAATTCAGCACGCGGGCGTAATTCACGGGCTGCATCACGGTTTGGCGGGTCACGCTTTTAAGCTGATGGACAAGAATAATCGAGGCTATCTTTCTCAAGCGATGGTAACGCGAAATTACTCTGCGGTAACAGCCGCTTGCACGATTACTCCACGTCAATTGTTCTTAGAATTGGGCGGTTTTGATGAGGAGAATTTTGCTGTTGCTTACAATGATGTAGATTACGGATACCGATTGTTAGAACGGGGTTATCGGTGCGTATATTGTCCCGATGCGGAGTTGTTGCACAAAGAAGGAACTTCTAGGGGTTTTACCGACAATCCTCAAGAAGTGGCGGCTTTTAGGCGTAAGTATGCGGGCAAAAATGACAGTTTTTACAGTCCTCATTTGTCTTTAGAAGATGAGTATTTTCATATTCAACCTCGACGGGTTTTTATGAAGGAAGAAGGTTCGGCAACGAGCAATGTACGGGATGTAACGGATGTAACGGATGTAACCGATAAGGAAGAACGCAAATTTAGTGATTCTGGTTGGTTGGAAGCAGAAGCAGAGAATTTGATTCATCCTATCAAAGTTTTGATGTGCAGCAATTCGCTGGATTTTACTGGGGCGCCCCTGCATCAGTACGAAATCGCGGTGAAATTGGCGGCTGAGGGTGTGGTTAAGCCGATCGTACTTTGCACCACAGACGGGCCCCTGCGTCAAGCTTACGAACAGCAGGGAATTGAAGTAATTGTGCGCGACAATCCTCTCGAACACATCTATCAGCGCGATGCTTATGATGAAGCTATCCGCAGTTTTAGCACAGAAATTGCCAGTTTAAAAGTAGATGCAATTTATGCCAATACTTTAGAAAACTTTTTTGTAGTTGATGCGGCGCGACAACTCGGAATTCCTGTGGTGTGGAACGTGCACGAAAGCGAACCTTGGCAAACTTATTTTAACAGGTTTGGTTCGGAGATTGCGGCGAGAGCTTTAGAGTGTTTTCGCTTTCCTTACAAAGTTATTTTTGTGGCGGATGCCACGCGGGACAGGTATTTGCCTCTCAACAGCCACCACAATTTTACGGTGATTCACAACGGCTTAGATTTAAGCAAATTGGAAAATTTGGATAATTCTGAATTAGCTAGAAAAACTTTAGGTGTTGCGGCGGAAGATGTGGTAATTTTGCTGCTGGGAACGGTATGCGAACGCAAAGGACAGCAGGATTTAGTTAAGGCACTTTCACTTTTACCTGATAAATGGCACAATAAAATTAGGTGTTTTATTGTGGGCGATCGCCCCAGTATTTACAGCAATAAATTAGCCGATTTAGTGGGGGAATTGCCAGCAGAGTTGCGGCAAAGGGTGACAGTAGTCCCGGAAACTGGGGAGACGGTAAAATATTACAAAGCGGCTGATATTTTTGTTTGCACTTCTCGCGTCGAAAGTTTTCCAAGAGTGATTTTGGAGGCGATGGCTTGCGATTTGCCAATTGTTACATCGCCAGTTTTTGGGATTAAAGAACAAGTGCGGCCTGGAATTAATGGTTTGTTTTATACGCCCGATCGCCCGGACGAATTAGTTGCAGCTTTGATTAGTTTATTGGAGGATAAATCTTTGCGACAGCAGTTAGCTGACAACGCTAAATATGTCTTGGATTCACTTAATACTTTTGAGGAAATGACTCAAGCTTATGCAGAGATTTTTTGCGAAGCATATTTCAGCCGTCATTAGTCATTTTACAGTGCCAGCGTCCCCCCCAGTGAAGGGCAGTAACTCACCTCGTAGACTTTTGGCAGGATTTAATATAATTTGCCAAGAATTGCGGAACATATTGAAAATTGAGCCATCAATACTATAAAATAATCAAAAATGAACGATGATAAAATGACCGATCGCCCAAGAGTAGATTATGAAAGGGCCTGGGACAGTTACGCCCAACAGTGGCAAAAAACTAATGCCGAACTTGCCTATATTGGCGACGAATGGATAGGTAAAGCTGCCGGTGCCGCCAACTCCTTAGCCGAATACGAAGCGCTGATAGAACAGCAATTTATTGCACCGTACATCAAAAAAGAACATACGGTTTTAGAAATTGGTATCGGCGGGGGAAAAACTGGTTCGCTGTTGCTGAAATACTGCGATCGACTAATTTGTGCCGACATTTCCAGTCAAATGCTGCAAGCAGCCCGATCGCGCTTGGGGTGCGATCGCGTTTCTTACGTCAAACTCGACGGTTTAACATTAGACGGCATCGCCCCAGGTTCAGCGGATGTCTGCTTTTGTTACGATACAATGGTACACGTAGAGCCGGTAGATATATTCAACTACCTGACTCGAATTCCCAAACTGCTGCGGGGCGATCGAATTTGCGTGTTTCACCACACAAATATTTTTAGCGAATTAGGGTGGCAAAAATTCGCCAGCGAGTGGGACAAAAACTTGCTAGGGCACAGAGACGGCACAGCATTTTCAGTGATGACTGATACAATTATGGAAAAATTTCTCCATCATTTAAACTATGAAATCATCCTGAAAAATACATCTTCAGTACCGCGAGATTGCGTCTGGATCTGCAAAGCGCCAACCCCCCATGAATAAAACCAAAGCTTTTTAGCCGAATCAAAATATTTTATTCCAACTAACAACAGACAACAGTCAATCGATTTTAGATTTTAGATTTTAGATTTTAGATTGTTATCAGTCAACAGTCAACAGTCAACAGTCAACAGTCAATCGATTTTAGATTTTAGATTGTTATCAGTCAACAGACAACAGACAACAGTCAACAGTCAACAGTCAACAGTCAACAGACAACTGACAATGAAAGCATTATTTCTCCATCCCAACTTCCCCGCCCAATACCGCCACATTATCACGGCATTAGGCGCAGATCCCAAAAATCAAATTGTTTTCGGCACTAAAAACGAGCGCCCAGAGTGGAACATTCCCGGCGTTCGCAAAGCAGCATTTACCCCCAGCCGAGAACCCCACGCGCAGACTCACCAATACGTCCGCCCTTTAGAAAGTGCCGTCATCTACGGACAAGCCGTATTTAGAATGGCAGAACAACTCAAAGCAGACGGTTTCGTACCTGATATTATCTGCGGACATTCCGGTTGGGGGCCGACATTGTTTGTCAAAGAAGCTTTTCCAAATACGCCGCTTTTGTGCTATTTCGAGTGGTTTTATCATGCTATTGGTTCCGACGCAGATTTCGACCCAGCGGAACCTTTAACAGTTGACGATATGGCCAGAATTAGAATCAAAAATGCGCCGATTTTGATCGATTTATACTCTTGCGATTGGGGTTTATCACCCACTTATTGGCAGCGATCGCAATTTCCCCCAGAATTACAACAAAAATTATCCACACTCCACGACGGCGTAGATACCGATTACTTCAAACCAGATCCCGGTGCTAAACTGGTTTTGCCTAACTTAGACTTGTCTGGCGTTGATGAAATTGTCACCTACGTCTCACGGGGAATGGAACCTTACCGGGGCTTTCCCGAATTCATTGAGTCGATCGCCTATGTACAAGAACGCCGCCCCAACTGTCACGTCGTAATCGTTGGTTCAGAAAGAGTTTGTTACGGTCGTTCTTTACCCAACGGCGAGTCTTACAAAGACTATATGCTCAAAAAAGTGCCGCTAGATTTGTCGCGAGTTCACTTTGTCGGCCCCCTACCTTACGGACTGTATTTAAAAGTAATTCAAGCATCCGACGTACACGTTTATTTGACCAGACCTTTTGTGCTATCTTGGTCGATGATTGAATCTCTATCAACCGGATGTTTAGTAATCGGTTCCGACACAGGGCCAGTCAGAGAAGTTATCCGCGACGGAGAAAACGGTTTGCTAGTCGATTACTTCTCACCGAAACAAGTAGCCGATCGTATTGATGAAGTTTTAGACCATCCTACCCGCATGGCAGACATTCGCATCAAAGCCCGTCAAACCGCCCTAGAACGCTACAGTTTAGCTAAAATGCTGCCGCAACATTTACAACTGATCGAGCAAGTAGCAAATCGTTCCATGCCGCCTACAGTTGGTATGGAACCAGAACGGGAATTAGCAGCATCTTTTGCAGTGAGAATTTAGCAATAAAGGGTAGTCCTGCATAGTCAGGACTACGCCAATTTTAACAGGAAGAAATGGCTGTACTTGCTTGAAAGTAACCATTTTTGTTACTATTGTTAAAACCCAAATAAATTCCCATGAAATCAACTACTAGGGCGCTGAAAGAATGGAATGTAGCAGTTAATGCTTTGGAACAAGGTCAAACCATTGTGCTGTTGCGGAAGGGGGGAATTCGCGAGCAAGCAGGACAGTTCAATGTCACTGAAAAACAGGTTTTGCTGTATCCAACTTTTGAACACCAACAGCCGGATTTATTAAAGCCGGAGTTTGCACATCAAGTCCAGAAAGTTGAATCTGGTTGGCATCCTGAAGTTATTAGAATTGGCAGTTGGGCGGAGATTACTGATGTTTTTTTGGTAGCTTGGGAACCGGCAATTACTGCGCTATTTCCTTACCATATTTGGAATGAAAATTTTGTTAGCGATCGCCTGAAATGGAAACAAACTCAGCCAATTTATATTTTATTGCTGCGGGCTTATCGCCTTGCAGAAATCCGCGAAATTCCCTACATTCCTGAATACGGCGGTTGCCGTTCTTGGATCGATTTGGCCGATGCTATTTCCCTGGAGGGAAGCCAAGCTGTTTTGAGCGATCGCGAGTACATTGAACGGTCAAATGAAATCCGCAATCTGATAGCAAATCCTGCGAATGCTTCGGGTTCGCAGAGAGTGACAACGCTGACGGAAGGTAGCCAGGATTTTAGTCCTCATTAAGAGTTTTTAATGTACTTTTCGAGAGGCGCGCTTCTACCCAACCCAGCCCAAAATCCGCAGCTAAGGCCATTAAAGCGGCCGGAATTGCCCCAGCCAAAAGTAACTGATTGTTGACGGTAGCAACGCCCCGGAAAATAAACACCCCCAAGCCGCCGGCACCAATTGCAGCGGCGATTGTAGCGAGTCCGATCGCAATTACCGCAGCAACTCGCACCCCCGCCAGAATCACGCCCAGCGCCAGGGGAATTTCCACTTGCCATAACAGTTGCATATCAGTCATCCCCATGCCTCTTCCCGCTTCCGTAATCGCTGGATCGACGCCGACAATCCCAGTATAAGTATTGCGGATAATAGGCAGTAAAGAATACAGAGTGAGGGCGATAATTGCCGTGCGATCGCCTATTCCACCCACTACCGGCACCGGGATTAGCAAGCCAAACAAAGCTAAACTGGGAATTGTTTGCATAATATTAGCAAATCCCAAAATTGGCTTTTTCAATTTAGGTTTTCTCGTGGCTAAAATTCCCAGGGGCATCCCCACAATAATAGCGATAAAAATTGCAACAGTTACTAAATATAAGTGTTCACTGGCGCGCTGAATTATCTCAGCGCCATAGCGGTTGATAAAAATTATCATTAGGTAATTGGTTCTTGCTGATTGCTGTCAACCTTATAAATCATTTTCTATTTCAGGACTTGGTTCACCAGGATAGAAGCGAGAGTCCAAAATTTCCTCTAAGCTGTAAAGGCAATTTTGAGGAAATGTTTTGAGAGGCAAATCGGTTTCTCCTACTGCCAAATCTCTACCGTTTTGATAAGCTTCTTGGAAAGCTTCTTGCAAGTAAGGTTTCAGACTTGGGTTATCTTGTATCAGTCTCTGAGTGTCCCGCCGCTGCACTCGAATTGTAGACAACCAGCTACGACTCCGCTGCTGGGGCTGATATTGCCACTTCAGCAAATGTCCCAGCAAAATGCTCAAACGATTTCTAAGTTCTTGACGTTCCTGTTTGCCCAAAGATTCAATCTCCTCAATTAAATTTGGCAAGTCAAGTTGACTCCACTGACACTTGCGAAGTAACTTGGCTTGTTCTTGCGTCCAAGCATAGAAGTCTGTCTCGTAAAGACTGTGCATCGTTTGATTATCAGCTTAGTTACTAAAACTATATTATCAAATTTTTGCTAAATTATTCAAATTTAGCTACTTGCAAACATTCAAGAAATGCCCCCGCTTCTGGATGCTGAGATTTGAGAAAATCATCAGGTGTTGCCAATTCAATCAACCGTCCATCTTGCATCAAACCAATTCTAGAAGCTAACAAAAAAGCTTCTTGAATGCCGTGAGTCACAAAAATCACAGTTTTGCCAAGTTGCTGCTGTAATTGACCGAATTCCCGCTGTAATTCCAGACGAGTAATCGGGTCTAAAGCACCAAACGGTTCATCCATTAACAATATCGGAGGGTCAGCCGCCAGTGCTCTGGCGACGCCTACCCGCTGCCGCTGTCCGCCGGATAACTGATGCGGATAGCGTTTGGCGAAGTGCTGGGGGTCGAGGTTGACTAATTCTAACAGTTGGCGGACGCGAGATTGAATACGATCGCCCTCCCAACCTTCTAATCTTGGCACTAAACCGACGTTTTGCTCGACGGTAAAATGGGGAAACAAACCAATTTCTTGAATGACATAACCAATTTTTCGGCGCAGTTGAATTGGGTTCCATTGAGTTGTCGGTTTTCCCATGACAAGAACTTCGCCGCTGCTTGGCGTTAGTAAATTGTTAATCAATTTCATGGTAGTAGTTTTGCCACTCCCGCTGCGTCCCAGCAATACTAAAACTTCTCCTTGCAGCACTTTGAAATTGAGTTTGTCTACTAAATGCCTGCGGTTGAGGCGATATGTCACGTCGAGGCATTCGACAGCAACTTCATTATTGAGAGGCATGATTAGTTCCGGTGATTTTGGTTTTAATAAATCGTCAATTGGCTAGCGTCGCGGGACAATCCAAAATCTAAAATCTAAAATCTAAAATCTAAAATTGTCTTGGTTTTGCCATTCTAGCAGTAAGGCTCGACATTGGAGGCAAGTTAATTTTTTGAGCAAGTCGCGAATTCCGTCTGGGGTGACAGGATATTCAGCACCGATAAATTCGGGGTTTACTGTTGCTGTCGGGTGCAATTCTGCAACAAAACCGTAGAGTTTTTGATTGGAGAATGAGCTGTTTATCGCCCAGCCGATATTGTTAATCGGTTCGAGGCGGGCGATCGCACTTTCTGCCACGCCTAGTTCTTTCTTGATTATAGCTGGAACGGCTGCTGCTGGCGTGGCTTCGGCTGGTACGCGACCGCCGGGAAAATCGAGGGTTGCTTCTGCCACGCCGGGGCGATACATCGGTGGGGGAAACAGCAATTTGTCAGCTTGAATTGTCAAGATTACAACTGAATCTGCTCTTTCTACTCGCCAATATTCTACTGTTTTTCCTTCGGTTGTTTCGAGATGTTCGGCGATTAGTTTTACCCAATGAGAGTTGATCTCTACAAAGCGATCTAGAGTTTTCCACTGGGATTTTGCAGTTTGGTTCATGTGGGAATTTTTGGAATAAATCAGATGTTGTTTGCTATGGTAGGCGATCGTTGCCGAGCGCAACAATAGCCGATCGACCTTTTCAGCTTTGAACCCGTTTTTTCCTCTCGATTGTAAATTTTTGCTACAACCCTACACATTCGCCTAGATAATTCGGTAACATAGACTACATAATCAAAGTTTATCTGCGCCGTCGCTCTGGGTTGTTGCAACCCCGACCTGGTTCAGAGTCTTAGCCCAAAAGGAGTTGTGATGAAACTGCAAACAGATATTCGTACTTGGCAATCCCAACCAACGCCCGGAAGCTTCGCCAATGTCCGCGACTGGGAAAGATTTGGCTGCGCCGTACCTGCACCAAAATTGACTCCTTCTATGTGGGTTAAATTGTTCAACCCGCCAACCGCATTCAGCTTTGACGAAGCGTGGCTGTTGTGTGAATCTTCGGAAGAACAGTGGCTAGCTTGGATTCCTGATTATGGCGAAATTTTACTGAGTACACATGAATTTTGCGCTCCTAAATCGTGAATTACGCAGACAAACTTTGATAAACCAGGTGTTAAAATCCATATCCCTCCGGTTCAACGGGATTTTTGGGAAACAAGCTGGTTTCTGCGTAATAATGTCGTTTGCAGTGAGGAATGCAAGTCCTTAAACTTTGATAAGGACTTGCATTCCTCACTACAAACCTCTTATTATGATGTCGTTTCAGCCGATATCATACAGCACTTTCCAGGTAAGTGAAGTACAGAGAAACCGGGTTTCTTGAATAAAACCGGTTTCTGGCGAGAAATCCAGAAGAAACCCGGTTTCTGGGGTGTACTTTATAAACCGGGAATCCGCTGTATAAGTCCTAATAGATATTAATAGAAATTTCGCCAACAAAAAGAGCAATAGGTTTTCTATTGCTCTTTTTGTTCAAAAACACTCTCTAGTTTTTATCTTTAGATAGCGGAAGTTATATCAACTGGCTTCGATTGACCCCAATATCGCTGCGGTGACGGGTTTACTGTATCGATGCTTGCATGGGAGATATTGGTGAACCCGCCCTTACAGCAATTACGGTCAATTTAGCCCCTGTGATATTGCTGGCTTATTTGCAAACTGCACGGTTATTTGCGTTTCTGACAATCGTGCCTACTCTACCATTAATCTGAATCGGGTTCTTGGTGCTGGCTCGAATCAAGAGTGGTTGTTTTGCCAGACATTCTCTGATTGATGCTGCCCAGGCGGTGAGAGCTCCGGTGTATTCTGTACGACCCGCTGGGGCGCGAAACTGATCGGTAATTAGGAAATCCGAGGTGATGCTAGTGTCAGTACCAACATTGGTAATAATTGGAAAATCAAAGGCTCTGGGCAAGGTTCTGTCCTGGATTCTGCCCGGTACTAACTGGTATTTCTTCGATCCACCCTTGTAGTCAATACCTGCTTGAGGGCTGGTGGGAGGGCTTGTTTGAGCTAAGGCGGGAACAGGCAAGCTTGCTACCAAAACGGTGCAGACACTCCAAAATAATTTCGATTTCATTCGATTCATCTCCTCAACTTTATGACGATTAGCACTAATTTAGGTATGCTCAAAATACACTAGCTTTTATTGAGAAAGCGCCTGATGATATTGAGCTTTTGAGTTTGAGTTCAACTTACCTAATTTATTACCAAACATTCTCAAAAATGTTAAAACTGGTTGGCCTGACCAACTGTAGAAAAGTTTCAGTTGAGTTAGATATTTACACATCTGAAGTTGTTACAGCATTGGGGAGTCGGTTTTACCAGAATGATTCATTTTTGAGCGATGTCATTGGAACTTTATCAAATTTTGTCTCAGATATCAAGTTTTGCCGATCGCGTATCCTGTTTTAACACTGGTTTGTGGCTCGATCGAGGTTTGAGTGTGGCGCGCTATACCAGGGCGAGAAAGATGCTACAGTGCATCGATGGGCGTTTGAGTATTTTCAGGCGACAATAGACAGAGAAGGGGCTTGAAAATAGGTGATTTTAGTGGAAGATAGTAAATTTATCGACGTATCGGGCATTATGGGTGTTCCCGCGGCTCCGGCGGGTTACAAATCCGGCTTTGTGGGTATTGTCGGACGCCCGAATGTCGGAAAATCAACGCTGATGAATCAGTTGGTGGGGCAGAAAATTGCGATTACTTCGCCGGTGTCTCAGACGACGCGTAACAGGCTGCGGGGCATCCTAACGACACCGGAAGCACAAATTATTTTTGTAGATACTCCCGGAATTCACAAGCCACATCACGAATTGGGCAAGGTTTTGGTGCAGAATGCCCGCACAGCGATTCAGTCGGTGGATGTCGTGCTATTTGTGGTGGATGGTTCGGTGGAATCGGGAGGGGGCGATCGATATATTGTCGAAATTCTCAGCAATTGCAAAGTTCCGGTGATTTTGGGGATGAATAAGTTGGACGAACAACCGGAGGATTCCGTGTTGATCGATCGAACTTACGAGCAAATTGTCAATCCTGAGTGGCCTGTAGTAAAATTTTCCGCTCTCACTGGCGAGGGTGTCGAGCCGCTGCAACAATTGTTAATCGAACATTTGGACGTTGGGCCTTATTATTATCCGCCCGATTTGGTGACTGACCAGCCGGAACGCTTTATTATGGGCGAATTGATTCGGGAACAGATTTTGCTGCTGACGCGGGAAGAAGTGCCGCATTCTGTAGCAATCGCGATCGACATAGTTCAAGAAGAAGCAAAGATTACGCGCATTCTGGCGACAATTCACGTCGAACGGGATTCCCAAAAAGGCATTTTAATCGGTAAAAGCGGCAGTATGCTCAAGTCGATCGGCAGTGCGGCGCGCGAACAGATTCAAAAGTTAATTGAAGGTAAAGTGTATTTGGAGTTATTTGTCAAGGTGCAGCCGAAGTGGCGGCAGTCTCGCACTCGTTTGGCGGAATTGGGCTATCGGGTAGAAGAATAAAACTTTATCTGTTGGCAGTTTTCCTCTCTTAATCTTGATGTGTTCAGAAGCAGATTAAAAACAAGATTGACAACTTTGCGAGATCCGCAGCCATAGGCTAGGATTTTGCAAAGGTCGAGAACACAAGGACGATAATTCCAACTATGAACTACCGAAACCACATCACGATCGAAGCAAATAAACGCGGTGGTAAGCCTTGTGTACGCGGCTTGCGAATTACTGTTTATGAAGTGCTTGAGTACCTGGCTTCCGAGATGACCGAAGCAGAAATTCAAGGGCGATTTTCCCGATTTGACGCGAGAAGATTTAAAAGCCTGCATAGCTTATGCTGCTGACCGTGAGCGTCGGTTTATGACCGCTCCATTATCCGCATGAAATTACTTTTTGATTAAAATTTGTTGCCCAAGTTGCCGAATCGTTTGAGCGATATTTTCCCAAATTCGCTTCACGTTCGAGATGTGGGAATGAAAGCAACGATCGACCCAATAGTTTGGGATTATGCAAAAAACAATAATTTGATGATTGTCTCGAAAGACGCGGATATGCACGACCTGAGCTTAGTATTTGGGAACCCACCGAAAGTTATTTGGCTTCGCCTGGGAAACTGTTCGACATTGCAAATTGAAAATTTGCTGCGTCGGAATTTTAACGCGATCGAGTTATTTTATGAAGATGAGACTTTATCGCTGCTTGCTTTATCATAATGCACCGATCGCCGAGGGTGTGCGATCGACTCTAAATGCTCTCTCATCTAAAATATAATAAAGATAGCTTTTTTCAGTGCGACGGCTTAAGTGATTGAGTCAAATCATGTGGCGAACTCGATCGAGGAAAGGAGATTCTGATGGGGAGTAAGAAGCGGTTGACATACGTCATCGATATGCGGTATCTTGAGAATATATGCAGTATTGTACCGCAACTGCAACATAATTATAAGTTATGATGCTGGGCTATCGGTTAGGGCAGCACTTTAAAATTATCGGCAGGGCAATTCAAAAGAGTAATTTAAATGACACGGTAGAATAAACATGCAGTTTTTGAAGCAAGGTCAACGAAGCTTTATGGGTTCATTAGTTTTGGAACTACAAAGAGATGCGCTTAATCCAGAAATCTCCGTGTTACTTCTACTACGAAAAGCTTTGGTTGTTGCAAGGAAACTCAATATTCAGGAGTTTCAGCAATGGGTAGAAAAAGAACTTAATGGCTATCCTGAGATATCATATCTCCCTCAATATCGCTTCATGTTTGGAGAGTTAAAGGCACGTAATCCTTATGTCGGATGGATACCAGTCATAGTTAATCCTCAGATTCACGAGTTCATATCTAAACAACCTGTTCTTCAACCAATCAGTGAAATAGAAACACTTGTTGAAACTGGGAAGGATAAAAACTCCTCTTTAATTGTCATGCCACCAGCATTGGAAGAAATTTTAAGAGATTACCATGACATTCCATTTGAAATGCAAATACATATGGATATATCACAAGCAACAGGTGTGCTAGAGGCTGTACGGGATGTCGTTATTAACTGGTCATTGAAATTAGAGGAAGATGGGATTTTAGGCGAAGAAATGACTTTTTCCCAAGAAGAAAAACAGATCGCTGCCAAGAATGATTATAGTAGTTTTATCCAAATCGATATAAGACAGTCACAAATGCAAAATTCTTCATCAGAAAGTCAATCAAGCTCAGAATCATTCAGCAATGACCTTCGCGAAGCAAACGTTGCTAATTTCGCAAACAAAGTTTCTGGCAATGCGCGGCAGCAGGCAAATCAGCATATCCATTTATCTGAGTCGCGGAGGACTCTTGCTGAAGCAGCCGAGGAATTTCAGCAACTCTTGAATCAGTTGGAGCAGACGAACCCAACTGCAACTGAGTCAGAAAAAGTTGCTTATGTTAATGATGAAACTACTCCAAGTTTTAAGCGTCGTGTCGCAGGTGCGCTCCAGGCAAGCGGTGAAACAGCAATCGACGAGTTCATTTTAGAAAACAAATATCTCAAAGTTGTCAAGTCGGCTATCAAAGGTTGGCTACAACCAGGTGGTTAGCGTTCTAGCAGCATAACAACGCCCATGCACGCCGACCGCCAAAAGTTGATCGGTTATGATGCAAAGGTTATCTGCGGCGGGTGATGGGCACAGTTATCTCGTAAACGCTGCCTGACCTTGGAGATGATTCGGAATCTCGATCAAGAGCTTGACCTACAGAAAATTGGTAGAATAAATAGATACGCTTCGATCGCGCACCCATGCAACAAGCTAGTAGATCCCAAAAAAAGATGTTTGTGTAAATCGTTAAAATAGTACCAAAACCAACCAAGGAGAAACCCATGTCAAATCTAAAAATGGCAATGTTAACCCTAAAATATGGCAACCCAAAAATCCAACAATCCCCCCCCCCAGAAGAACTTAATATTTCAGTTCAATCATTGCCAGAAGCTAAACTAAAGATCAAAACGCTGAAGCTCAAGAAGAAAGAATATGCTTTGGTAAAAAGAGAACTAACCCAACAACAAAAAATGATTCGCGCAGAATACACCGACAAAATTCGTCAACAAGGCTCTAAGGTTAGAGGTGGCGGTAGTCTTGGCAGCCTTGTGCGAACTCTTCAAACTGGGAATCGTGATGCGGCTCGTCGCGATTTGGCTCAACAGCTTGCACCGCTAGAAGAACAGAAAAATACGGTTGATGCAGTTATCACAGCGATCGATCAAGCAATTCTTCAACTTGAAAAATATATTGTTGAAAATTCCTAAACCAACATTTTTGTAACTCGCCTGCTGGGATTGAGAGGTATATAGAATTTATTAAACATTGCATCGTAAAGAACAGTCGAACAATCCCGTTGCACACCGACCGTACAAAGTCTATTAGTTGAGTTTGCGAGGTTGTCTGCGGCGGGTGAACGGGGTCGTTATCTCGCAAACGCTGCCTGACTTTGGAGATGATTGGGAAGCTCGATCGAGAGTTAAGCTATAAATAAAACTCCGAGTTCTGCATCGACGCTTATTAGAAGCGAATAATTTCGATCGTGCCTCGCGATCGCACAAAACAAACATCAAATTCTCGAAAGAAGTTGGTTTGCCCGAGAATTAATGGAACCTGAGAGGCTTGTGCCCAAGCAAATGCTAGGCGAACGGGTTCCAGATTCCCAATTTGAACATCTACAAATACACCCCGCGCCTCAACCGTTGCCAGATTTCCAGCCAATGGCAAGCGGACAGTTTGTTCCTCCCAAATTGCACCCAATTGCAGACCAATGTCATAAGGTAATAGATTGACCGCAGACCCAGTATCTAGCAGTGCATTCGCCGAGACAGAAAAGCCTGCATGAATCAGAGTGATGGGAATCGTGGGTAATGCTTCATCGTCAGAAAAGGGAAACTCGATCGAACTAGGCATGAGTAGATGCCTCTCGATCGTCTCGAATCATCTGCATCATAATGTTTGCCGCTTCCGTTGCATCGTAGAGCGATCGAACCGGATACTCTGATGCAGAAAAGATGACTTGTAGTTCAGCGTCTGGGATTTGCACTGCTAGGAGTTTGAAGAGTGATAATTTGTCTGACTGGCTCAGATTGTTCACCAAAGGTATTAACTCAGCGAGAGACATGGTTTAAACTCCCAGAAGTACGAGAATACATCTATCATAAACGCTGCCTGAGTTTGGAGATGATTCGGAATCTCGATCGAGAATTAAGGATTCCGTAGGAGATTCCGATCAAACTTTATCCTGCCCAAAAACAAAGAAAAAGCCGCCCTAAAAGGCGACGTACTGAGCGTAGCCGAAGTGACCACGAATTTCTTGATGGTACCCGCCACGTGATTTATCCGTGGAATCAATCCAAAATCGAAAATCGAAAATCCTCAAGCCCCCGCATTTATCTCGCGCAAGTCAATCGAAAATCGAAAATCGAAAATCTAAAATCGATTGACGGGACTTTAGCCCTCCGCTTATTACCAACAAATATCAAGGCAACTCAACCGAACTCGGTTTAGCAATGTGAGGCAAGCCCCAGCCCAATTTTTCCCGCAAAATGTGGAAAAACTCAAAAGATTGCACCCGAATAAAGCGGGCTGGGTACGGAGCTCGCTCGACTTGCACCCAATCTTCGGGCAGAACATAACATCCGCCGTTACCATCTACCACCATTACCAGGCGGGTCGGACTCGCCGGCAAAATCTTGATCGGCTCGGTGTTGGAAAACACCAAAGCCCGCGAAGCCATTGAATGCGGGCAAATAGGCAGCAACTGCAACACCGGCACTCCGGGAATGATCACAGGCCCGCCGGCAGACAGCGCGTAAGCCGTCGATCCTGTGGGAGTCGCGATGATGACTCCATCTGCGGCAATGTCAATAGAGGCGTGTTGCCCGATCGCCACTTCAAAATGACACATACAAGTTAGCGGTTCCCGGTGCAGCACCATTTCATTGAGACAAAGGGCTTCCCAGAGGCAGTCGTTTTCTCGAAACAACCGCACCGCCAGCATCGATCTTTCTTCTATTTCGTATTCTCCAGCGATTACCTTTTCCAAAGCTTGCGGCAGCAAGTTCAGGTAAGTTTCTGTCAAAAAGCCCATGTGACCGGTATTGACAGTCAGCAGCGGCACTCCAATCGGAGCGACTTGGCGAAATGCCGACAGCACCGTACCGTCGCCGCCCAAAACCACTGCAAACTCCATGTCGCTGTCAAAACCGGGGGGGACGAGTTGTTCGATCTGAGTGTGGCACAGGGGGCGATCGGGGCTAGAATAGCCCAGAATTCCTCCCGAACCAGAAACCGAGCAAACCTCCCAGCCGCGGGCAGTCAGCTTGTCTTCTAACTCTGCGGCGATGCGACAAGCCACAGGTTTAACGTCGTTGTATATAATCCCAGCTTTCGGCACTTTAAAATGTAAAGGGCATTTTTTGTTTACTCCGTTTTTTAGTTTTAAGCTGCTCGTACTCTATTTCCTTGAGCTTCTTCATGATCAGATTAAAGTATTCTTCGAGATAAGACTCCAAAGTAGTAGTTTCTTTGGGGTCGATTCCGAAGACACTGTAAACGTCATCCATCGGAGCTTTCAAGGGTTTTCCGGCTGCCAAAACTTCTGAAAAAGCCAATCTGTCAGCTACGTTCCAACTCCACTGAAAGAAGGTAGCTAATTTACGAGTAGCCTGCAACAAGACATCTGGGGTGCGCGTAATTTTGGCTTCCTTCCCTGACAGCCGTTCGCACAACCGCACGATTTCGTCAGCATCCCAAGCGCGATTTCCCACCACCGGAAAGCTTTTTTTCTCGGTTTCGGGAACGGAAAGGGCCCGGACGGCAAATTTAGCAACGTCCTGAGTGTTCATGTAGGCAAGGGCGGATGGCTTGTTGGGCAGCCAGACTGCCTGATTGTCCAAAATCGGCATTGCATACAGGCTCAGCAGTCCTTGCAAAAAGCCGCAAGGTCTCAAGATTGTGTAGTCTAAACCGGATTCTGCTAAGAACAATTCGGTACAGCGCTTGATTTCCAACAAGGGGACTTGGGGATATTTCTCAGCGTCGAGAAAGGAAAAGAATATGTAACGCTTGATGCCTGCTGCTGCTGCTGCTTGGATCAGCGATACTTTTCCGTCCCAGTCTACTCTTTTGATGCTGACAGAATCGGCTGCACTGGCTGTTGCTGCATCGATAATAGCAGTGACGCCTTCTAGGGCCGGAGGCAGACTGTCTGGCTGGCAAAGGTTCCCCGGTACGAGTTCAGCGCCCCATTCTTTCAAAAATGCAGCTTTTCTGTAACTTCTGACTAAACAGCGCACCTGGTAGCCCTCGTCTAGGGCGCGGCGGGCTATTTGGCGGCCGAGAGTGCCGGTGGCACCTAAAATCAATAAAGTCATCTAGGGATTAATTATGAATCTTAAACTTTCTATAAGATGGTATCAGGTTTTTGTTAAGTTTTTTATAAAAACTTAACAAAAACCTGAAATTTTCTCATTTTAGGCTTGAGATATTCGCCAGAAGGCTTGCTTTCGGCAGCAAGTAGACTCTAGAAGGCAGAAGGTAGAAGGCTTCTGAAGGATTGGTTGAAAAAAACTTATTCTTCGCCGCCTTGCAATTTGAGCAGGAGGAAGCCTCCACCTATACCCACGAAAATTAGGGAAAAGGACAAAAAGGCTGCATTGAAAATTTCAGGATTCATGATTTTATCTGTTCAATTGGGCGATCGCATTAATTGACACTCCTCGCCCTGAAGGCACGAGGATTCTTAAGACATTTCGATCTTAATATCCCTAGTAATAGGGTTCCCAGGCTGACCACGAAAAGCACATAGGTGTGTAGTCATATCTCCTCTGTGAATGTTTTGGGCGTAGACTTTCCCCCAGTCCGGGGGTAGGTTTTTAAATCTTGTCTGATCTGCTTATTGTACCATATTCATTTGTTTAGATAAATGTGTTATTTTACTTGAAAATGGAAAAAGCCGTCCTAAAAAGACGGGGTTTTAAACCCAATCTTCTGATAAAGATAATATAATTTGGGTCAACCCGGTACATGAATGCTAAAATTTCAGTGCCGAAATTCCTGTATTTTGTTGGAGAAAACTGCCTTGAGTCTCGATCGGGAATCCAAACTAGCTGTAACTCTGGGAGATCCGGCGGGAATTGGCCCGGAAGTGATTATCAAGGCCTTGGCAGATCCCGCTGCTGGTTTGAGGGTAACGGTTATAGGCTCTAAGAGAGTTTTGCAGCAAACTTACGATAAGTTGCGATCGACCAATCCCGCAGCAGAAGCGGCAAATCCCGAAACATTAAATATTATTGATATTGAACCAGACAACAAGTGGGGCGAAATAGTCCCCGGTGTCGGGAATGCAGCTAGCGGGGCGGCTAGCTTTGCTTACATGGAAAGTGCGATCGCCCGTACCATCGCCGGCGAATTCTCCGCGATCGTGACCGGCCCGATTTCCAAAACTTGCTGGCAGGCTGCCGGTTACAATTATCCCGGACAAACAGAACTCCTCGCAGAAAGGGCAAAATCGCAGCGGTTCGGAATGCTGTTTGCCGCCACATCTCCCCACAGTGGCTGGACGCTGGTAACTTTACTCGCTACCACACATATTTCCCTCCGTCAAGTCCCCGATGCTTTGAGTCCAGAATTACTGAGTGAAAAACTAGAATTACTGATAGACTGTTTGCGGGAAGATTTTGGGCTGGAAAGACCGAAAATTGCGATTTCTGGCTTAAATCCTCACAGCGGCGAAAATGGCAAACTGGGAAATGAAGAGCAAGACTGGATGATACCTTGGTTGGAAACGCAGCGCGATCGCTTTCCTCAAGTGCAGTTAGACGGGCCAGTGCCCCCTGATACCCTGTGGGTAAAACCGGCTAAAGTTTGGTACGGTTTAGGCAAAGAAGCCCACGACGGTTACTTGGCAATGTACCACGACCAGGGGTTAATTCCCGTAAAATTGATGGCTTTCGATAAAGCAGTCAACACTACAATTGGCTTGCCTTTTGTCCGCACATCTCCCGATCACGGCACAGCTTTTGATATTGTAGGTCAAGGGATTGCAGATGCCTCCAGCATGAAGGCAGCATTGCAGTTGGCGGCCCAGTTGGCTAGTCGCAGAACAGCAGTTAAAATAGGGCGATAGCTTTAGTACGCCAGACACTCGGAAAAATTGTGTCATTCCTATTGATTTTCGCTGGGGTGAGGCGGCAAGCAAGCTGGCATTTTTATTCGGTCGGTTAAAATCACCTTTTGGTAGCGCAGTATGGCAGCATTTAATGATAATTCCGGCAAAATATATCAGTCAGAAAAAGAGGTTTCTGATGCAACTCTGGCAAGTTCTAAAGCTGGAGAGCAACTTCAGGAATTGCTAACCATATTGACTGAATTTCAGTTATTAAAGAAATCAAAAAAAGAGCCAAGCGAGTTGAAATTACCGCTTTCGGAAAAGTCTGTTCAGCGATTAGAGGATGAGGAGAATCGGCGCAAACAATTGTCTTTCCTGATCGAATCACCGAGTATTGTACCGGAAGTATTAACTAACGATGAAGAGATACCTTCTCAAAGACGAGAAAACAATAATGAGGAACCAGATTTATCTATAGCCGGGAAGGTAGCTAAAAATAATCGGCAGTCGGAGGAAGAATTAGAACAAGCAGTTGAGCAGTTTAAGCAGTTGCAACAACTACTGTTTGAAAGGGATTTGCCGGAATTTTACAGTAATGTTTTGAGCGTGGAACAAAGGTTAGAAAATTTTGAGAAGCTGATGTCTCAACCAGAAGAGTTGATGGTTTTACTGAAACCGTTAATTCCTGAGTTGGTGAGAGAAGAATTAGAGGAGTTGAAGTCGGAATTAAAAAAGGCGATCGACCTCGCAAACAATAATAAAATTAATCGCATCGAGTTGGAGGCTAAATTAGCAGATTGGGAAAATCAAATTGCTAACTTTAACCAGCAACCCCTGCCGAATACAGAACACTTAATCCAACGGCTGATGCCAGTAGTGGGAGATCTGCTAAACCGTAAGGTAGAGGAGTCTAAGTTAGAGGTAGCTTCGGCGATCGCACCGAGAGTCAATCAAGTAATTCACAATCAAAACGGACTTGAAGAACAGGTAGTAAGAATTGAAGATAGAGTTGCAAATATTCAGCAGCGTTACCAGCAGCAACCGGAAGATTTAATCAAGCAGCTAGTACCAGTAGTTAGCGATTTACTGAACCGCAAAATTAGTGAATTAAAATTAGAGGTTGTAGAAGCTGTTGCCCCCTCAGTACAGGTAAGAATAGCTTGGGTAGAAATAGAAGAAAAAGTATTGAGCATCATCGAACGCCGACTGGCTACGCAACAGTCGCCAACTCAGAAGCCTGAAGAGATAATGGCGATGCTAATGCCGGCAATAACTGATTTGCTGAATCAGAAAATCGATGAATCAAAATTACAAGTAGCAGCGACGATCCAACCTTTGATAGAATCAGCAATTCTTCAAAGAGAAGTTCAAGGCAAATTGAGCGACGTAGAAAGTAGACTAAATAATCTTCAACGACAGCAAAAAACTCAGCCGGAAGATATAATGGCAAGGCTAATGCCGTTAATGATTGAGTCGCTGAACCGGAAAATTGAGGAGACAAAGTTAGAGGTGAGAGAGGCGATCGCACCTGGTGTCAACACGGCTATTCAAAACAGCGGTATTGCAGCACAAATTTTAAATAATGAAACTAAGATTGTTGAAGTTCAGCAGCAAGTTTTAGCCGAGATAGAAGGGTTGATGGCAAGAATAATGCCAGTGATTGTAGAAATGCTGTCCCGAAACATCGGGGAAGCAAAGCTAGAGATAGAATCTGCGATCGCCCCGGCTGTAGATGCCATCATTCAGAATAAAAGGATCGATCAAAGACTGGGGAAGATCGAACAACAGATTGTGGCGATCGAACACCGAATTTATGAATCCACAGACTTGTTTACAGATTTACTGAAACCTTTGATTGACGAGCTGATGGTTAGCCATCACGCCCAACTACAAAAGTCGGTCATCGAATCTATTTTACCATTGTTAGATGAAGTTGTAAGTTATAATTACAGACTCAACGATAAAGTAGGGGAACTCGATCGCAAAATTACTGATGCGGAATGGGGAGGCGATCGGGAAGAATTACTCGCCCGAATTAAAATCATGTTTCCCGAAATGATGCTCCAAACCATTAATGAGTCGAGACAATCATTTGTCGAAACCATAAGTCCGATAATTGATGAAATAATTAATACGAAAACCAGAGAAAACAGACAATCGATGGGAGTAGCCATATCGCCGGCTCTGACTGTGGGAATCAGCCACAGAATGAGTGAATCGCCGGATGAAATTGCAATGGCGATCGCGCCGGAAATGGCCGCTGCTATCAAACAGCAAATTCATCTCAAGCGAGAAGCAATGTCGGATGCACTTTATCCCATCATCGGCAGCACGATTTTAAAATACATCGCCGAGATGATGGGGGAGATTAATGAAAAACTAGAATCAGCTTTAAGTCCAGAGGGAATTAGTCGCAAAATCAAAGCCAAATTGCAGGGCATTTCTGAAGCAGAATTGCTGATGAAAGAAACAACACCACTGAGTGTGAAAGCTGTCTTTTTAATTCAAGCAGGATCGGGCTTAGTAATTTCAGCAGTGCAGAAGTCTGAACGCGAACAGCTAGAATCAGATATGGTAGCGGGGATGCTGACTGCTATTCGGGCTTTTGTCAACGATTGTATATCTCAGTCAGGAAATATTGCAGAGATTGATGCTATAGAATACGGCACATCTACCATAGTATTGGAAGTTGCGGGTTCGTGTTATCTGGCAGTAGTGATGCAAGGAGAAACCCGCCAGTGGTTTAAGTATAAAATGCGATCGATATTCAACAATATTGTTCAAGAATACGGAGTTCAAATTCAGTCATTTAACGGCGATCCAGCCACTGTGCCACCCGAAATAAACTCGAAATTGCAAAAATTAATCGATACAGAGGTAAAAGTTAAATCTCGTAAACGTCCAATTTTACCCACGATCGGTTTGGCAGCGTTAGGTTTAATTGGCCTACCTTGGGGAATTCATCAATACCGCAGCTCAGTTGCAGCGAGCTTAGAAGCAGATACAAATTTAGCATTACAATCTGCTCCCGATTTATCCGTTTATCGCCTCGTGGCTGATGTTAAAGATAGAGTATTGGAGATTTCGGGACGAGTGCCGAATCAAAATCTGCGATCGAAAGCGGAAAAAATCGCTCAGCAAGCGGCTCCCCAATCAAGAATTGAAAATAAAATTATAGCCGTTGAAGTACCTCCAGATCCGGTTTTAGTCGAAGCCGATGTCAAGCGGACAGCAGCTCTTTTGAATAAAGTAGAAAGCATTAATATCTCCGCTCGCTATGCAGAGGGAAAAGTCGCCATTGCAGGCAGGGTAAGCAAAGTGCCAGATGCTCAGAAAATAACTCAAGCTTTTGAGAAAATTCCGGGGGTGAAGTCTGTAACAAATACAGTGATAATAGGAACTCCACCGCCACCAAAGATAATAATGCCAGTTCGCGTGTATTTCGGTGCAGGTTCGGCAAGTTTGCAGGCGAAAGACGTAGCACAAAAGCTTAGCAAAGTCAAGGAATATATGGATAAAAATCGCACGAAGAATTTAAGGATAGTTGGCTACAGCGATTTTAAAAGCACTCCGGTAGAAAATCAAAAGTTGGCACTGGAAAGGGCGACAAATGTGAAAAATATTTTGGTTAGACAAGGGATAAATGGCAACAGAATACAAGTTGCTTCTACTAAGGGTCGTCCCGAAGGTGTGGAGGCCAATCAACCGCTGTGGCTGAGCAGATTGGTAGTATTTGAGGTGATCAATTAAAATTGGGAATTGGGAATTGGGAATTGGTAATTGGTAATTGGGAATTGTTAATTGGGCATTTTCCCTAATGACTAATGACTACTGACTAATATCATGTCCGATCGATTAACCATAATATCCCGGTCGGGGCGGGTTTTTGAGATGGTCAATTATTGGCAGGTATTGTTGGTGAACCCGCCCCTACCTGATTGCGGGTAATCGACAGGATATGACTAATGACTACTGACTACTGACTACTGACTACTGACTAATGACTTCTTCCTCTTGAATTAATCGAACTCGCCCGGAGGTAAAGGCTTGTATTCGATCGCCCGCCAAACACACTAACAAGCGGCCGCATCCGTCAATGCCCGCTGCTTCTCCGCAGATGGTTTCCGAAGCAAGTTCGATCGCCACCGGGCAGCCAATCAACGCATCGCGGCGGCGCAATTCCGGCAAAAGTAGCGCTAAACCGGACTTGGAGGCTGGCTTGTCTGTGGTAGAAAACATATCGGCTAGTTCGAGTAAATAGTGCCGCAGTCGATCGAGCAAACACAGTTCATCCGGTACTGTACTAGCAATAGAATGCAAGCTTACCGCATTACCGAGATCCCTTTCATCCAATCCCGCAGCCGCGAAATCTACGCAGCGGTTGAGTCCAATTCCCACAACGGCGCGAGTTTTACCCAAAGCATTGCCCGAAGAGGCTTCGCAGAGAATTCCGGCTAATTTGTGGCGATCGATCCAGACATCGTTTGGCCATTTCAGGCGCAGCATATCTCGACAGTCGGGAACCAAATCTTCGATCGCGTAAATCACAGCTAAACCCGCTGCTAAACTGAGTCCTGGCAACAGAGTGGGGTTGAGGTTTTCGAGGACAAAACTAACAGTCAAGACACCGCTTGGGGCGTGCCAGGTGCGCCCGTGTTGGCCGCGCCCGCTGGTTTGTCGCTTGGTAAATACTGCATCTCCGTGGTGGAGCCCGGCCGCGCGGGCGATCGCCCAACTGTTGGTACTTGGACAGGTATCCAACGAGTGTAGCCAGTGAGGGAGGTTTGGGCGATCGGGTTCTGGGGATACGGGCACGGGAGTTAAGGGCAATTCAGACAAGATTTGATTTGTAGTATTTGATATCTAAAAGCTGATTATCGCATTTTCCAGAAGTGCCACCTCGCGCGACGGCGAGAATTCAGAGAACTTGGTGTGTAGTACAGTTTCAGCATCAGATTTACCTTACGCCACAACATCAGTTTAGCCGCCAAATCTCTTGATGTATAAGGATTTTGGGGAACGCAGAGGGTTGGTTGGAGCGATCGACACCCCTTTAAAAAACCCAATTTCAAAAAAAGTTGTATTACCCCCTTGACAGTCTTGTAATACGCAACGTAGTATAAATGTATGGCGAAGGGGAAAGAGCTTCAAAGCCTTACCCCACGAGCAATATGAACCTTGAAAACAGAATAGGAAGTTAATCGTGTCACATAATTGTGGACATTGGCGGTGTAGACTCCGGCAACAATAGCCCGATCGGGTTGTAGTACGCGGAATCAACCGCCACCCCGTCCCAACTTGAGTAATTCAAGGACACAATATTGTTCATTTTCGCGGGGGTATAGCTCAACCGGTCAGAGCAGTCGCCTGTCGAGCGAAAGGTTGCGAGTTCAAGTCTCGTTACTCCCGTCAGTCGATTTTAGATTTTAGATTTTAGATTTTAGATTTACTCCACAGGAGAAGAATCTCGGAATTGGAACTTTGGTCTAAAATCCACACCTCCTGTCGGAAAGCAAATATCCGTTTTTCGGCGGGGGTCAAAGTCCCGTAGGCAAAAGTCAAGCCGTCTCCCCCTCTGGCGTGAAGATTGCGAGTGCAAACCTCGTCGGGACTCCCAGGTTAGGTGGCTGAGTGGCTCAAAGCGTTGGTCTGCAAAACCGATTTTCGCGGGTTCAAATCCCGCCCTAACCTCTGTTCCTATTTATTCGCAGGAGCAATCTCAAATCTCAAAGAGCAATCCAAAATCTAAAATCTAAAATCTAAAATCGATAGTGCTGTAGGCAAATGGTTTAAGCCGCTTGGTTTTCACCCAAGTGATTGCGGGTTCAACTCCCGTCAGCACTTCTCGTGGGTCGTTGGCAGAATGGTTTTGCAGCCGCCTTTTAAGCGGATGGATCGAGGTTCAATTCCTCGACGACCTACCAAAATTTCTATCTTGGGTCGGCCCTCCTATTGGCGTGGGTAGCTGTCTGTAAAACAGTAGCTTAAAGCGTTGCTGGTTCAATTCCAGCCCGGCCCATTTGTAACTGCATTTAATCCGCAGTTGCAATCTTGAGAACGTGGTGTAGCCGGATAACATCTCAGTTAATAAAACTGAAGATTGAGGGTTCAAATCCCTCCGTTCTCGGTGTGGAGAGGTGGCCGAGTGGCTTAAGGCGCTTTCCTGCTAAGAAAGAGCGGTTTAACAGCCGTCGAGGGTTCAAATCCCTCCTTCTCCGTTTTCCCCCGATAGCTCAGTTGGTAGAGCGCTTGTCTGAAGAGCAGGAGGTCGTCAGTTCGATACTGACTTGGGGGATTGCGTTGCCTTATAGCTCAATGGTAGAGCAAGCGGTTGTTAACCGCTAGGTTGTAGGTTCGAGTCCTACTGGGGCAGCCATTTTTTTAATTGCCGGGTAGACAAATTGGTAAAGTCGCCTATCTCTGAAATAGGAGTTTCTGTAGGTTCAAAGCCTACCCCGGTACCCAATTATTGGGAAGTCGCCTAATCGGTATGGCACCGCTCTTTGAAAGCGGCAAAATGCAGGTTCGACCCCTGCCTTCCCAGTTCTGCTATTACCAAAGCAGATCAATTACACTCCTGTAGCCCAATTGGCAGAGGCCACAATTTCAAAAATTGTGTTGTGTGAGTTCAAATCTCACTCCTGAGTACCAAATTTTCAACTAAGTTTCTACTTGCTCCTGTGGCGGAATTGGCAGACGCGGCAGACTTAAAATCTGTTTTATTTTGAGTGTGAGTTCGAGTCTCACCCGGAGCATGAACGGGATGTAATTCAGCGGCCAGAAGCCATGCTTTGGGAGCATGGAGTCGTTGGTTCAAATCCAACCATCCCGACTTTACCCCTGTGATGTAATTGGAAAACATCACTCGCTCAAAACGAGTGTTTTTTGCAGGTTCGAGGCCTGTCAGGGGTATGAGGTTTTATTCAATCTCAAATCGAAAATCTCAAATCGAAAATCAATTTTGCCCCTGTAGCCCAATCGGTAGAGGCGCTAGATTTAGGATCTAGTTAGTGCTGGTTCGATGCCAGTCAGGGGTATTTGGTGACATCGCGGGTGAAGTAGCCTGGGTAGGCTTGGCAGTCTCATAAGCTGCAAATCAGCAAGTTCAATTCTTGCCCCCGCCACCAAAAATGCAGGTGTGATGTAATTAACAACATGAGGGTTTCATACAGCCTTTTTGCGAGTTCAAATCTCGCCATCTGCTGTGCTGGTGTAGCTCAATTAGGCAGAGCAACTGATTTGTAATCAGTCGGTTGTAGGTTCAATTCCTATCACCAGCCCCACAATTGCGGATATGGTGTAACGGTAGCATTCGAGTCTTCCAAACTCTAGGCACGAGTTCGAGCCTCGTTATCCGCTTGGTTAAACGAGAGGTTTGTTAAATCTCACATCTTGCACCATTCTCGCTTAACAGGCTTTTCGGCCTGTTCCACAAGAAAATCTACTCTTTGTGGAACAGGCCGAAAAGCCTGTTCATAAAAGGCTTATTGACAAGGGTGCAACATCTCAGTTAAATCCAAAATCTCACATCTAAAATCGGTTTGCGGATGTCATGTAGCGGCTAGCATCTGAGTATGCCATTCTCAGCGCATGGGTTCGAGTCCCATCATCCGCTTTTGTAGTCCTGAGCTTCGATGGTAGAGCGTTTGCCTTACAAGCAGACGCGGGGTAATCTCCTGTCAGGACTACTAATTTATGGGAGTGTAGCTCAATGGATAGAGCGCCGCGCTATGCGCTACCGCGCACGCTTCGCTAACGGACGCGGATGTTGTGGGTTCGAGTCCTGCCACTCTCGTTGTTTTTGCTTTAATTTAAGGAGGTTGATTCCCTTGAATGGATAATTTTTTATATTATGATCGATTCCCGTAGGGAATCGCACAAATTAACAAAAAATACGGGAGTGTAACTCAACTGGATAGAGTGTCGAGCTTCTACCTCGAATGTTGTGGGTTCAAGTCCTACCGCTCCTGCTGTCTGGGGTTCGTAGCTTAATTGGTAAAGCATCTAACTGGCTGTTAGAAAGATATCGGTTCAAATCCGATCGCAATCCACCACACCGATTTTAGATTTTAGATTTTGGATTTTGGATTTGAGATTGATTTCACAAATCAATCTGGAAGCTTGAATATTCGTCTAATATTTTGTTATGGGCGACTTAATACCACTTTAAAAAACTAATTAAACTGTCGAGAATCTCCAAACCCATATCCACTAACTCATCCCCAATCTAAAATCTAAAATCTAAAATCTAAAATAGTATAAGGGGTCATAGCTCAATTGGTAGAGCGCTTGCTTTGCACGCAAGAGGTCAGGAGTTCGATTCTCCTTGACTCCACTTACGGTGTCTGAAGTCGAAGCGGTCGAGACGCTAGCCCGTGAAGCTAGTTATTAGCGGGTTCAATCCCCGTCAGACACCCCTTGGAAGATGCCGCTAAATGGTTGGCAACCAGTCTTGAAAACTGGGGTACAGGTAACTGTAAGGGTTCGATTCCTTCATCTTCCTTTTAACCACCGGAAGTCGAAAAGCGAGACACCGTGCTGATAACGCGGGGATAGGAGGGGCAGTACCTCCTCGGTGGATGGATTGGTTTATAATAAGTCTAAATTTACTACTGATTCAACATAAAAGCCATGAAAGTTCAAGTTATAAAATTAGAATTAATTCAGTGGTCTTTGTTATTGAAGGATATTCAATTTTTAAACGAAATCCAAAAACTGAAAGAAACGTCGCATGAAAAGACTGCGGTCTTCAAGTCCCGTAAATTTGGCTGTGAAAAAGGAATTTTTACTTTCGTTGCGGATGATTTTGATGAAAAAAGTCCTGGTTTTTACGATGTAAAATTGTTGTACCAAATGAACGTGAAAGATGAGAAAACTAAACTATTACGTTGCTTGCACAGTTGATGGGTTTATTGCTCGCGAAGATGGGTCATTTGATTGTTTCCCTATGGACGGAGAGCATTTTGCTGATTTGTTAGATTCCTTTCCTGAAACTTTTCCGGCTCACTTTCAGGAAGCACGAGGCATTCGTGCAGAAAACAAGCAGTTTGATGCGGTTTTGATGGGACGGAAAACCTATGAGGTAGGGCTAAATGTTGGTGTAACTAATCCTTATCCCAGCTTGAAGCAGTATGTCTTTTCGCGCACTATGGAAGCCAGTCCCGATGAGAATATTGAACTTGTTTCGGACAATCCTGTTGAATTGGTTAAGGAATTGAAAAGGGAAACGGGTAAAGACATCTGGCTCTGCGGTGGTGGGGCTTTAGCGGCAACTCTTTTTTCTGAGATTGACGAGATGATTGTGAAGTTAAATCCGGTAGTAATTGGAGCGGGAATTCCTCTTTTTTCCGGTGCAATCGAGCCGACCAATTTGGAAGTTGCCGATCGCAAAATCTACAGCAACGGTTTCATGTTGCTTCATTATCGAGTGAAGCATTAGCGATAAGCTGTTCGGCATTTAAAGGACTTGCGTAAGGTGCGTCAGCATCTAAGGTTTTCCGTTTCAGCGTAAAAGTTCTAGCTGACGCACCCTACTAGCCTCGTTACTGGTTTAAATGCTCCACAGCTTAAGGACTTTATTTGTTGCAATTACTGCGGGCAAAAAAGGACTGAAGTCCTTACTACAAAATGATTTTCTAGGAATTACACAAAAATTGTATGCGGTATTTTCTCGGTTTCAATGTTGAGTCAGACTGATATCTTGCACCATTCTCAATTAGCGGTAGGGGCGGGTTCGCCAACAGCCTTAAAGCTTGCAAATAGGTTCTATAAACCCGCCCGACCCCACGAAAAATCCTCTTATTGATATTGCTGCAAGATGTCAGGTCAGACCGATCGCCACAAATTTTTACAGAAATAGTTGATTTTTCAAAACGGTTGTGTTATACTAGCTTAGATGCGGGAGTATAGCTCAGTTGGTTAGAGCAGGTGACTCTTAATCTCAAGGTCGAAGGTTCAAGTCCTTCTACTCCCATCCCCAATAACATACGACTCACAAGGCTTTGAGACTTTAAACTGTCTCTAGTTTGTCGTTTTCCACTCATTTTGCGCTCACGATAGCAGCCAATGGCGGTAGCGGTTGGATTACTGTGAGTGTTTGCGTTGTCGGATTTTTAATGTTGATCGACTCATCCGATCGATAAAAGTGCGATCGCCCAAGCTATTTTGAAACTGAATAACAACAGGGAATGGTGATTAGCTATGATGGCAAATCTCTCGGCGCGCTGCTATGGGGGCGATCGCGATTTAGATGCGATCGCCCATTTAATCAATACTTGCGAAGAAGTCGATCGGCTCGATGAAGGCACTTCCATCTCGGAATTACAACAAGAATTTAACCAACCGTCCCTAGATGTAGCCCGCGATATCCGCCTTTGGGAAGATGCGGAAGGAAAATTAATCGGTTTTGCTCAGTTGTCCGTTTCTGAACCGGGGGAAGTAATTGACGGTTGGTTGTGGTTTCGCGTTCACCCCGACGCGCGCGGAGGCGATGTGGAAGCAGCCGAGATCGCCTGGGGTGAAGTGCGGATGCGCGAAGTGTCTGCAATGCGGGGCGGGCGCGTGAAGCTGCGAACCTATGCTCGCGCTGAGGATTGCGATCGCATTTCTGTGCTGACAAGTTGCGGTTTTAAGGCCGATCGCTATTTTTGCCGAATGGCGCGATCGCTCTCTGAACCGATCCCAGAACCGCAATTCCCCGAAGGTTTTGCCCTCATTCAGTTCCCCGGCGAACAGGATGCGGCAGCTTGGGTAGAAATGTTCAACCAGTCATTTATCGATCACTGGAATCATCACGATTTAACGGTGGATAAATTTAAGCACGAGTTAGCTAAACCCGATTACAGAAATGATTTAGACTTGATTGCTGTTGCTGATGACGGCACATTTGTCAGTTTTTGTTACTGCGAGATTAGTGTGCAAGAGTGCGATCGTACCGGGCGCAATGAAGGCTGGATTGCTTGTCTCGGCACTAGGCGTGGCTTCCGCAAAATTGGATTGGGACGAGCAATGTTGCTGGCTGGTTTGCATCGACTGAAAGCTGCCGGTGTCGCTACTGCTATTATCGGCGTCGATGCTGCAAATTCATCAGGTGCGATGCGACTTTACGAGTCTGCTGGCTTCCACAATATTCGCAACAGCATTTCCTATGTTAAGGATGTTTGATCGATGTTACAGATTGCGATCGCCCTTTGACCCAAGAAACCGGGTTTTTTACCGAATCTGCGGGTGGCAACGAAATATTTTGGTAAAAAAACCCGGTTTCTCGCCACTCGTGTAAGTTTTATCTAAAAAACTTTTGCTACCCCCTTGACACTTGTGTAGTATTTATGTAGCATATAAATATGGAAAGCGCAGGACAAGCAAAAACCTGTATTTTTCGTGCAAATTCTGAACCTTGACAACTAAATATTGCTCAAATTTTCAACGAACATCAATTTGAAAGTCTTGCAATATAGACTCGATGGTCATGTTGTTACTTTATACGAAAATGTTCGGTTACAAATTGACTCGATCCGAGTCAGATGTTGTACGAAATCAGTCTAATTTCAACGAATTTAATGCGGATTCAGAACAGAAAATTTCAGCCAGATTTCAATCAACCAAAAAGGCTGAGGAAATCCGCAAAATTAAACAAGCTTATCATTTAGAACGGCGCTTCTTTCAGTAAAGATTATCAGATTTCGTGAATCTTTACCGATACTGGCAATTTGCCCGCGTCTCACAAAAAGCCAAAGTCGAGAGCAGATAAGCTACTAATCCAAAATCAAAAATTGCTCTAGGAGGTATCGGTAATGGTTCACATTCGTTTTGAAGGACGTTCCTACGATCTGGCGGAAAACCAACTGGGTATCGCGGCAGGAATGAGCGACAAAGCTATTAAGGAACGTCTGGCAAATCATTTTGATGTCAAGGGATCTCGCTTCGATTCTTACGTGCTCGATCGCCGTCCCAGTGGCGATTTAATTGTTCGCCCAGAAGCCGTTTACGGCTAGAAATTCACTTAAAGCACGTATTAGGCAGCGCACCCTAACAAAAGAAGCTTACAAACTGGATACGTTCGACTTAAAATCGAATTGTAGGTTCAATTCCTACTTGCCGCGAGGCTAAAGCTTCTCTGACTTGTGCGCTGCCTTTTATAGCTGAATTTTTTATATCTATCCGGCGCTTAAAATTTCCACTTCGCGCCCCAACAAAGGAAGCTTACATACTAGCTCATTGGTAGAGCATTTCTCTTTAAAGAAAAGGTCGCGGGTTCAACTCCTGCGTATGTGCAAATGGCTTTCTTAACTTGCGCGAAGTGACTTTTGAGGCGCTATCAGCTCTTGTGGTTAATTCAGGATAATAATTAAGTAATCCTGTTTGTATTGAAGACTTCCGTCCTCAAAAATAAATTGGTATTAGCCATGAGAAAATGTTGGCCGATATCTCGCCGATGAAAGTCACAATTACTCGATCGTACATCTGGCTAACGGTTTGATTGCAAAATATGCCGATCGCACTTTACCATTTCGCTACTAGACGCGCGATCGCCTGATGTCCTGGGAAGCTCGGATTAATTGGGTTGAACCAGATTTGAAGTCACTCGACTCCGAAATAGTCCGCCAGGGATTGAAATCCCTGTCTAATAGCTAAAGTCCTCGCTATGAGGACTAAAGATATTTGTTTTTCTTGGTTTTTAATCACCGAAAATACATTTTTAAACACGCATTTCAGTCCTCTTAAGAGGACTTAAGCTTTGAGCCAGGGATTTCAATCCCTGGCGGACTAAGGCGATAGGTGCAAAATATTAGGTGACAGCAATGAATATGAATGTATTAGAGCGCGATTTGCGTTTGGAAATGCTCAACAGTCTCCTCACAACTCCTCACCGCCAATTAGAAAAAGTAGCAGAAATTCACAAGTTAATTATCGAATTAGATCCGATTTTTTACGGTCATTTAGCAGTGTGGTATCAACGCCACGGCGACGTGCGCGATCACAAGGAAGTTTTTGCCGGAAATTTGCTAACTTCGGCGCTGACGGAACACCGAGATGCCGGTTTTATGATGCTGCAAGAGTTCCCTCCCTACGAGGTTTCGCGGATTGTGGACTTTATGAAACAGCATCAGAATAAGGTGCCCCGCAGTGCGCGCACTGCTGTCACTCGCTATCTGAAATCGCGGGAAAAGAATGCACAGTTTTTCGATCGCGCCGCCATCCGCAACCGCAAGGCGATGAAGCATTTGTACGCAACGCTGCACGTCAAGCCGAGCGATCGCGCTAATGCTATCCTCTTCAAAGACAATCCGCCGGAAGACTCTCTGGCATTCGTTTTGAAGCAGTTAGCAAAGGCGGCGACACCTGCGGAACAGGCGAATTTGATTGTTGAGTACAAGATTCCGTATACGATCGCAGTTGGTGCGATCGGACAGCTAACGCCAACAGTTTTGGCGGCGCTGATTAACTCGATGTCGCCCCAGGAAGTCATCAACAATTTGAAATCGATTCAGTCGCGCGGCGCGATGGATCACCCGGAAGTCAAGCAGTTGATTGATTCCAAGCTGGATGAAGCGGCAAAGTGCGATCGGGTTTCGGCTTACAAAGCGAGTGTTGCGGGCGCGGGCGCGAACTTCGACGCAGCAACGGCGGCGAAGCTGGAAGCGGTGACAAACGAACAGGTGAAGAAGCGCGGCAAGATTGCGAAAGCAACCGGTTTGTTGATTGACAAGTCGGGTTCGATGGAAAGTGCGATCGAAGTCGGGAAGCGTCTCGCTGCTTTGATTTCCGGCATTTCCGAGGCTGCACTGTTCGTCTACGCCTTTGACACCATGCCGTATCCAGTGCAAGCAAACGGCAGCGAATTGACAGACTGGGAACGCGCTTTCAAGCACATTCGCGCTGGCGGCGGCACAAGTTGCGGTTGCGCGGTGGAAGCAATGCGAATTAAGAAGCAGGTTGTCGAGCAATTCATTATGGTAACAGATGAAGGCGAAAACGCTGCACCTTATTTTGCAGATGCTTATCAGAATTACTGTCGCAGTTTGGGGGTAATTCCTGATGTTGTGATTGTGCGAGTTGGTTCTTGGTGCGAATATGTCCAGAAGCAATTGAAGGACAAACAAGTATCGGTGGAAACCTTTACGTTTGCGGGTGATTATTACTCCTTACCGAATTTAGTGCCGATGTTGAGCCGTCCTTCGCGGCTGGAATTGTTGATGGAAATTCTGGATACGTCGCTGCCGGTAAGGAATGACAAGTAAAATGTAGGGTGCACGCTGCGACCTTATTTCTTAGTCTCAAGCGGCTGTAATATCAAGTTGGAGCGCTCCGTTACAATCTAATTCCCGGTATTGTAGGGGCGGGTTCACAGACAATAATTGCCGATAATCGACAATCTCGTAAACCCGCCCCCACCCAACGGTAAATCGCAATCTACTTATATAGTTAAAATTGGCACGGATCTGAAGGACAAGACACTATGAAACTAGCTGAAGCTTTAATTTTAAGAGCTGACTGTCAAAAAAGAATGGAACAACTGCGAGCCAGATTGATAAGAAGTGCTAAAGTACAGGAAGGAGAAGAACCTCCAGAAAATCCCCAAGCACTAATTAGCGAATTAGATGCAGGGGTGCAAGAACTGGAAGACTTAATTAAGAAAATTAACAAGACTAATTCGCTGACAACTCTGGAATATGGATTGACTTTATCGGATGCTTTAGCTAACAGAGATGCTCTCGCGCTTAAGCGCGGCATTTACAATTCTTTAGTTGACGCAAGCGCTTTGAGGCAAGACCGCTATACTCGATCGGAAGTCAAATTTTTTAGTACGATCGACGTTGGTGAACTGCAAACGCAAATCGATCGAATGTCTAGACAGTATAGGGAGTTAGATACTAAAATACAGCAAGCAAACTGGAATACTGAACTTATCGATTGAGCAAGTTGGTAGCCAATGCAATAGAAGCGAGCACAACCCCCAACAGGGTTAAGTTGGACGGTACGGTTGAGAGGCCATAACCAAGCGGGTTCAAACCCCGTATCACAAATCAAGCCTTGATTGTTACAAACGTACAGGGCATTGTTAAAGTTACTACCGCGTGCTGGTCTATTGATATTGGTGAGGGTGGGTTAGGGGTTTCTTGCTCAATTGCAAAAAGTATTGGGAATTCCAGAAGGCTGTGAGGCGGTTAAAATTTCGATTTTTTTCATCCTCAACCGAAAGCGTTTTCCCTATTTTAAATTATTCTCTAATTCGATCGATAATTTCTAGTAACTCTGGATTAGCGATGGCTGAGACTAAGTGGGAATCCGCAGCAGCCAAAGCAGCGCGTAACTTTTCCGAAGTCAGTGCGGGATATTTTTCTAACACCTGCTGTTGAGTCCATCCCGCAGCAAAGAGCCCTAGCAAAAATTCTACAGACAATCGAGTTTCTGGTGCTGCTGGTTGACTTGTTGAAGCTTTCGGGTTTGGATGAATGAGCTTTCGCCAGTCCATTGTTTTACTTAAACGATTGGGGAAGATTCCGCCGATTATACAGTATTTGGGCACAGTAGAAACACGGGCCTCGTTGACTGACTTTGTAACAGTGCCACCGCAGGTCATACCATGTTAGATTTTAGATTTTAGATTTTAGATTGGGAATCACTGATGAATTAAGGGTTTGAAGCTTGGCTAGAGTCGCATTTTTTGGGAACTGGTGTCATTTCGCGATTTTGCGATTAAATTGTTATTACGATCGCAGTACAGCACTTTCTTATAGACTAGACTAATGGGGTAGCGACGGGGCGAGATCCCTTTTTCCTTCAGTCCGTTTCAATACCGAACCGCGTTAGCCAAGCCCGCCCCTACGGGGGCTACGCCAACTAAGAGGATCGCACTAAATCTCAACCCACTGTCTAACGGACTGTGCCATCCACAGTGCAACCCACAATACAACTACTTTAACTTCTTAAAACTATGGGAAAAAAGTCGAAAGCCAAAAAATCCCAGGTCAAAAAATCCAGTTTGCTCTCCCAGCGACTGCAAGAAGCTCTCGATCGAGGCAGTAAAGTTTGGATTAAAACAAATAATAGCAGTTTCGGCGGCATCCCGATTAATTTGTTCGGGGAGTTTGCGGAACTTTTGGTGATAGTTCCCCCTAACGAACAGGCGGAAAATATCGATGCTTACGGACAAGTTACGTGGCTGATTCGACTCTCTGATATTATTGCACTCGCTTACCCTACTGAATATTGGTCTAAAGATAGATTAGAAAGTTTGCTGCCACCAGATGCAGTTACTTCCGAAGTAGGAGATTAACTGCGTAGGGTGTGCATTGCGTACCCTAATTTTAGCTGAGTTGTATTTGGTATGGTGTGCAATGCACACCATACATTTACTATTTTTTAAGCTGTTTTAGCAGCCAACATATACACCTCTTCCACCGATTTTTATCAGTTTAATTAGTTGTTGCAAGCTGAAAGCTGCACTTTACAACTGCCGCCCTCTAGTTCGCTGCAACCCGCGAGAGCTTGAGCTTCTGCTGCGGCTTTATCGTCGCCCCAGCCCGCACCTGCTCCTCCTTTGCCTACGGCGATCGCTCCACAATTATTACTATTAGATGTCAGCGGTTCGCAGTCGTTAGCACCTCCGCTTTGTTCATTGCAAGCGGCTACTGCTGCGTTTAGTGCTTCTTTCTCCGTAGCATGATCCCAACTAATACCAGTGGCGTCAGAAGTCGGAGAATAAGCAGTAGCTCCATAGCTGTCCTGAGCTTTAGCTACCTGGACTGAGCCAAAAAGAGGAAGTGTCAAAGCTGTGACTACAACCCACTTAGAAAAAAGCTTTTGCAGCATATTTACGCGATATATCTACAAGGTTAAATTGGGAGGTTCGCTCAATATTATATTAGGGTATTGATTCGCGTCAACAGTATTGATGAATCTTTATATTTATTTAATTTAAAAGTGTGTTAGGTAAAAAAGTTAAGACAGGACTTACCCATTCCGATGCCTAGAAACCGGGTTTTTTAGCGAATCGGCGGGCGGGAACGAAATATTTTTGTAAAAAACCCGGTTTCTGATTCCCTATGCGTAAGTCCTGTAAGATGAAGGAGGTCAATTCAGTGGCAGATATCCGCAAAATCCTCAGCCAACTCGCTGCCCAAGAAGCGCACCTACTCGATACTCAATTCCTGGCTCCTTGCGTGCGTGGGGGAAGCGTGCGGATAAGAGTTAGCTCAATGGTTTATACTTTTGTACCGCAGCCACAAAACTTTGAAGGATGGGCTATTTTTGCGCCATTAAATGAGAAAATAGCTGCGGTAATTGAGGAGCCGAGTTTGCCGCAAGTGGCCGAGTATTTGCAACTCCTCCTCCCCGTTCGCTTGCACTTGGCTTACGTGCTGCAAGGGCAAACCTGGCTGGCTTATCCTGTTAACGAATCTGATGCTAAACAGCGCACGGGTGTAGCGAAACCAGTACCAGTCCATTTAGTAACTGAAGGTTCGCAGTTTGAGCCGATTGTTGCGCGCTGGGACGGTCATTGTTTGTGGTTTGAAGAGATTGACAGGCGCGCCGATCTGCTGCCATCTGAGAAGTTAAAAGCAGCTTTAAAAAAGTTGATTTTGCCTCAAGAAGTTCGCTTTAAAGGGATGACTCCGGAAATGCGAACTGTTTACGAATTGGTTTCCCGAAATATTAAAGATTTCGATCCAAAAGTGCGGGAAGAAAAGCGCTTGCAGGGGGCATTGAAAATGGGCGGCGGTGAATTGCGGGATTTTTTAGATCGCGAAAATTATTGGCTAGTTGAATGGACTAGCGGAACCGGAGAACATCACACTTCTGCGATCGCCAAAAATGACTTGACAGTTATGAGTGCGGGGATTTGTCTCAGCGGATTGGACAAAGACTTCGACTTGCATTCATTGGTTGGAGTCGTCGAAAATCGATAATTCTTGATTACCATGAGTATATTTTTTCACGAACAACTTTACAGAAGTGCCGCCGTGATGTCGCAGATAAAAAATTTCCCGGTAACGGTGTGCGGGGCGGGCGCTTTGGGTGCGAATATTACAGAAAGTCTGGCGCGATCGGGCTTTTGCCAGTTAAAAGTCATCGATCGCGATCGCATCGAAGAGCGCAACCTTTCCACTCAACCCTATTATCGATCGGACATCGGCGCATTCAAAGCCAAAATTCTCGCCAACAACCTCTACCGCGCTTTGGGAGTCAGCATTGACGCGCACTCAAAAGAATTGACGCCCGCAAATGTCGATCGGCTGCTTGCTGTCAGCGCCACAGTCATCGATACTTTTGATAACAGTGTCGGGCGACAAGCAGTCAAGGATTACTGTGCGAGTGCCTCCCTTCCCTGCGTGCACGTCGGATTAGCTGCAGATTACTCGGAAATAATTTGGAACCAACACTATCGGGTTCCTTCAGCCGCGAATGATGACGTTTGCGATTACCCGCTGGCGCGAAACTTGGTAATGCTGACGGTTGCAGTTGCTTGCGAAGTAATTGTTACCTTTGCTGCTACCAAAGAGCAACAAAATTTAACTTGCACGATCGGAGATTTTGCAGTAAAGCCACTTATATTGTAGAATGTCGGTTGACTGTTGCCAGAAACTCGGTCAAGATTGGATGCCTCCATCTCAGAAACCCGGTTTCTCACCCTCGAAAGAGATCGTCAAACCTACAACATACGCTTGAGAAAATTAACAGGGAAAGTATGTCCGAACAAGTTTGTACTGGTACTATTTCACTAGAATGCAAGCCAAAACCGCCCCCTCCTCCGCCTCCGCCTCCGCCTCCGCCTAAGCCTAAGCAGCAGACTTTTTATTATTTAGTAGCAGTTCTGGGCTTATTAGTTTTGACTGGCGCCAATGCAGCAAACTATACAGCGGGCAGCACAATTTGCCCCACTAATGATTGCAACGAACCAGAAGTCAGACCCCATAAAAGGATTTTAAAACACGGATCGAGAGGGGCAGATGTGAAGAAACTGCAAAAGTTGTTGAACGCGCGGGGCTTGTCCCCACACCCGATCGTAGTTGATGGCGTGTTCGGCCCGACAACTCTCGCAGCAGTGAAGAAATTTCAGCGGCAAGCTCATATTCCTGTAGACGGAGTTGTGGGAGGCCAAACTTGGGACAGACTGTTTGCTAGTTCGTAACTTTAAGCACCGGACAACAAAAGTTCCTAAGTCATCATTGCTAATCATTAATCGCTGCGGTTTGTAGTTGCACAGATAGCGCATTTTGTGCAACTACAGACACAGGAACTTTAATCAACAATCCATCGCATACTAGATTGCTAATGAATGAAGTTTTAGATTTTTGGTTTGGTCGCTCGAATGAAAAATTAACAGGGAAAATATGGCAGGATCACAGACTTTTTATTATTTACTAGCAGTTCTCGCCCTATTAGTTTTGACGGGCACAAGTAGAGCCAACTATGCAGCGGGTTCCGCAGTTTGCTACACTGATGATTGCCATCGACCAGCAGTGAAACACCATAAAAGGATTTTAAAATGCGGCTCGAAAGGGCACGATGTGAAGAAACTGCAAAAGTTGTTGAACGCGCGGGGCTTGTCCCGATACCCGATCGCAATTGATGGCGTTTTCGGTCCGACAACCGAAAATGCAGTGAAAAGATTTCAGCGGCAAGCTCATATTCCTGTAGACGGAGTTGTGGGAGGCCAAACTTGGGACAGACTGTTTGCTAGTTTGTAACTTTAAGCACCGGACAACAAAAGTTCCTAAGTCATCATTGCTAATCATTAATCGCTGCGGTTTGTAGTTGGACAGATAGCGCATTTTGTGCAACTACAGACACAGAAGCTTTAATCAACAATCAATCGCATACTAGATTGCTAATGAATGAAGTTTTAGATTTTTGGTTTGGTCGATCGCACTCTCCTGAGTTTGGCAAAGTCCACAAGAAATGGTTTGAAAAAGATGCGGATTTTGATGCCCAAGTGCGAGCGCGATTTCTGCCGCAATACGAACTAGCCGCCTCCGGTAAACTCGACTCATGGCAAGATTCCCCCGACAACTGCCTCGCATTAATTATACTGCTCGATCAATTTCCGCGCAATATGTTTCGCGGAACGCCCCAAGCATTCGCCACAGACAACAAAGCTTTAGCCACCGCCGAATACGCTGTTAATAATAAATTCGATCGCGAATTGCTGACTGTACAAAAATCGTTTATTTATCTGCCTTTTGAACACAGCGAAAACTTAGAAAACCAGCAAAAATCTGTCAAACTATTTCGCCAACTCAGCGGCGAACCAGACAGCGATTCAGTCATTGAATACGCGCAGAATCATTTGGAAATAATCGAGCGTTTTGGGAGATTTCCCCACCGCAATGAAATTCTCGGACGCGAAACAACCCCGGAAGAAGCGGAATTTCTGAGACAACCCGGTTCGGGATTTTAAAGGGCGATCGCAAAACCTCGATCATTCTGATATATTCGAGGCTTGTAGAGGCAGTTTTAGGCCGCAATCAGAACCAACAGCAGACAATCTCTCTACAAAACCCGCCCCAACCCAACGACTCTCAACTTGAATAGTGCAATTAAAAAACAAGGTAAATTGTTGATTCAACAAAAAGCATACGAGGGTGAAGAATTTATCGATCGCCCAATCGTCAGCCGCGATACTGCACCCTATAAATCCGGTTGTTCGCTTCCTCAGTAAACAGCAAACTCCCGTCAGGTAAAACCAGCAAACCAACCGGCCTCCCCCAAGTTTTAGGGCCAGACGGATCTGTGAGAAAACCAGTCAGAAAATCCTCATAATAACCTTGAGGGCGTCCGTTCGCCGCATTAAAAGGTACAAACACGATTTTATAACCAGTTCCAGAGTTCCGGTTCCAACTGCCGCGAAACGCCACAAATGCGCCGTTGAGAAATCTTTTGGGAAACGTTTTGCCGTCGTAAAACTGAAGCCCCAAAGCCGCCGAGTGCGCCTGAAACAGCACGTCTGGCATTAATGTTTTAGCCGCTAAATCAGGTCGATCGCTATTGCCATTTCTGGAGTGGCGCGGGTCGAGCAAATTCGGCTTAAAATAAGTGTAAGGCCAGCCGTAAAACTCGCCTTGACGAATTCTTGTCAAGTAATCCGGCACCAAATCATCTCCCAAACCGTCGCGTTCGTTGACTGTCGTGTAGAGTTGATTGGTTTTTGGGTGAAAATCCAATCCTACCGGATTTCGCAACCCAGAAGCAAAAATTTGTTGGTTCTTGCCGTCCAAATTCATGACTTGAACAGACGCCCTCGGCAGCGGTTCGACATCGGCATTAGACTGCGATCCAACTGAGACGAAAAGCTTGCTTTTGTCGGGGGAAACGACAACATTTCGCGTCCAGTGTTGGTTGTAGCCGCCGCCCGGTAAATCAGCAATTTTTTGACCGGTACCTGTCAATTGTTCCTGCCCTTTTGTGTAGGGAAATCGGCGGACTTCAGCGGTATTTCCGAGGAAAAAATAGCGATCGGCAAAAGCCATGCCAAAGGGAATATTTAACCCGTTTTGGACACTGGCAAAAGTTTTGCGAACCTCAGCAACCCCGTCGCGGTTGGCATCGCGCAACAGTGTAATCCGATTCTGCCTGGTTTCTGTGACCAAAACATCGCCTGTCGGCGTCAAAGCCAGCCATCGGGGAGCGTCTAAATTGTCAGCAAAAACGTTGACGACAAAGCCAGGAGGCACTCGCAGCACTGGCGATGCGGGAATCGGTATTACTTGAGGAGGTTTTGAGGCGCTGTCGCTGGCTCCTGGCTGCGGCAAAGCAGTTGCAACAATACGGATTGGCTGCGGCGACAGCGGTTTGGTCGGTACAATTTGATTTGTCCCAACATTTGTCAGCGGTGCACGGGAGGGAATTTGCGAGACGGGGCTGTTGTCGCCCACAGCAGGGGATCTCGCATCTGTAGCTCGATCGCACGCAATCATCGGCAACAGCAGAATTAGCAGCAAGAAACGCAGGTAATACATAGCAGCGATTTCTCCACAATTGCTGGACAATTCTATTATTCTAACTGCTATTCAACAGCTAAGCCACCGCCGGCGCGGTGGCTTAATTCCATGTACTGATACCAGTTGCCAAAAAGAATGCAAGTGTAGGCCCGTGTTCCAAACCTTGATCTTCATCAGTCAATCGATTTTAGATTTGCTATTTTAGATTTTAGATTGAAGAAAGCAATCCCACGAATTAATCCGGGGGCCCCGGATCAAATTGCTTGATTGTCATTCCCAATCTTCAATCTTCAATCTAAAATCTAAAATCTAAAATCGTATAACCTAGCTCTACCAAAGTCCTCTCACAGGAGCCGGACGGGGAGCCGGAGCCGGAATTGGACGGGGAGCCGGACGAGGAGCCGGAGCCGGAGCCGGACGAGGAGCCGGACGCGGTGGGGGTTCTGGAGCCGGACGCGGTGCCGGTGCTGGGGTTGCGGGACGAGCAACCGTTGTGGCTACCACCTTATAATCGGGGATCACCGCGATATTTTGGATCTGAGATCCGGCGACGGTGGCTCTGACTTTCATTCCCGGTACTAAGCCAATAATTCTCAGGACGCATCTTTGAACCCTGAGAGTCCTGTACGGCGCGCTTTCTTCGCGAATAGTTACTACGTCGCCGACAATACTTTTGACAAAACCGACAATGGTTGTAGTGTTTGCTGTTGTGGTGGTCTGCGTTTGGGCTATTTGAGTTGCAGGGTTAGCCATCGCAGGATGTACTGAGACCGCCGAAATTACCACCGACAGTGTTGCACCTGTCAATAATTTGATGTTCTGAAGACGCATTGAAACCTCACATTAACTGCTATTCAGGGTCGGGTTTGCTTCCGCTGCACGAAAGTCCCAACCTCTATACCTAATCCAGTTTAATCCCCAAAGTAGGAAATTTATGACAATCTCAAAAAAAGATTATCGAACAAGTATTGAAAGACTAAATTTTACATCATAAGTTCCCGATTTACAACAAGTTCAGCGGTTTGCATCTCTAGAGTGTTGCCGTGATATATTGAGTTTATTCGATCGACCGTTGCCGTTTTTTTCCGCCCACCTAACTGTTGCTGGGGGAGAACTCTACCCAAAGACAGATTGTGATTGCCGGATACAGCAGCGCCATAGTTTGAATACTCGATCCCCAGTCGGTCATTGCTAAAAAATCTAATTAGTCGGAGGTAAAATCTAATCATTTTCTGGCAATATTTACGCATAAACCGGGTTTTCTCACGACATTCTATTGCGTAACTCCACTGAGCCACTTATAAAAACCTTGTGGTTTTGGTATTATTGCCTAAGCTTTGTGTTGAGTTACCAGTTATCAGTGGTGGAATTTCAACTAAAAACTGTACAGCGCAGTTGCCGTCATTCGATTTTAGATTTTAAATTTGAGATTTTCGATTGACTTGCGCGAGATAAATCCGGGGGCTTGAGGATGCAAGGATTTGGGATTGGGGATTGATTCCACGGATAAATCACGTGGCGGGTACCACATGAAGAAATTCTTGGTCAAAAAGCCCACTCAAAATTTTTCCGAGCGGGTGCGGTTGGCGGATAATTAGATCGGAACTTTGTAGGAAATGCTGGTGAGGAGTTTAGCGAAGAAAACAATGGTGAAGAGCAAATTTTTGTTTAACAAGTTAATTGTACTGAGCTTGAGTGCAGCCTCGCTGTCGATCGGCATACAGCAGCAGACGACTGCCGAAGTGGTGGCTAATTCAAGCAATAGTGCGATCGCAGCGCAGCGGCCCACCTCCGAGACACAGTTGCCGAATCTCGGAACCCCAGAACTGCCTCCCTTGGGAGAACCATTTCGTTACATTCCCCAGGAACCACAGCCTGCGGTAAATCCTATTGAGGAAGTGCGTTTAGTCCTGAAATTGCGAGAACGCCGCGTCTATGTTTACCGACAAAATAAGGTGCAAACCAGTTTCCCGGTTGCTGTGGGAAAAGGCGGGTGGGAAACTCCTACAGGCAATTTTAAAGTTATGCAAATGATCAAAGATCCTGTTTGGCAAAATCCTTGGACAGGAGAACTTATTCCTGCTGGGCCAGACAATCCATTAGGGAGTAGGTGGATGGGGTTTTGGACGGATGGCAAGAATGTGATTGGTTTTCACGGTACTCCCAATCCAGAGTCGATCGGGGGGGCGGCTTCTCACGGCTGCGTCAGAATGTTTGATAAAGACGCACAGGCTTTATTTGAGAAAGTCGCCGTTGGCACACCGGTGATAGTTGAGCATTAATTATTTGGAGTTTGGGGTGCATCAAAATATCTAGGAACAGGCAAGATGCCTGTTCCACAAAAATTCAATACAGGCAAGATGCCTGTTCCACAAAAATTCAATACAGGCAAGATGCCTGTTCCACAAAAATTCAATTTTCTTGTGGGGAGTAGGGGTTGGGCAGGAGAGCCCGCCCATGAAATACTAATTGATAATGGTGATTTTCGGCGAGTTAGAACTTACACCTTAAACCTCTGTCAGCAAGAGGCTTTCCGGCCTGTTCCACAACAAAGAGTTATATCATGTCCGGTCGATTCCCTCCGCTTCGCTTCGCCCGAAATCAGGTAGGGGCGGGTTCAACAACAATATCTGCCAATAATTGACAATCTCAAAAACCCGCCCCGCCGGGATATTATGGTTAATCGATCGGACATAATATTAAATAGATTGCTGGTATTTTTCCAGCAACTCCGGGATGTAATCGTAGCCATCAACACCGATCGCCGGAATGATATTCGCTCGACTTTTAGCCAAAGCTTGTTTAAAAGATTCCGCCCCCATTTGACCCTGCAAAATGGTCAACAAACCAGCCGATTGACGCCACTCCATCGCACCAATTTGCTCCAAAGTATACATTCCTAAACTGCCTGCAAATATCGCTTTTTCTAGTGAGTTGATTCTGTAATAAGCTTGAGCCAAGTAAGCCAAATTCAGACCTTGCAAATATAAATCCCCTGAAAATTGAGCCGCTTGCCAACCTTTGAGCAAATATTCGATCGCAGCTTCAGCATTTTCCAGGGCGATTTTAGCAATACCGAGACTGCTGGAACAAAAAGCTTGACTTTGGCGATCGCCCAATTTTTCCGATAGCAACAAACCTTGTTCCAAATAACCGATCGCACTCTCATAAACCTCCGGTTCCACCTCCTCCAACTGCCGCGCTTGAAACACTTCGCTGTAACCCAAATTAGCCAGAGCATTTGCCTCGCCTTGTCGCTCTCCCGTTTGTCGTGCCATAATTAAAGCCCGCTGGCTGTAATTAATCGCTTCCTGATAATTTTTTTGAGCAACATAGTTGCGGCTGATGTGATTGAGATTGGCAACTTCGCAAGCTTTGTCTCCTTCGGTACGGGCAATTTCCAGCGCTTGCTTGTGCAGCAAGAGCGATCGCTCATAGGCCCCAGCCGCCTGCATCGAATAACCCAAAAGCGTCAGAATCCGAGCTTTCGCTTGAGTGCCTTCAACTCGCCGCAGCGGTTCATCTAAATAATCCAAAGTATGACGCAGAGCTTTACCATCAAACGAAGCAAAAATCCCCCCGTAAAGCGGAAAATATTCCCGCTGAGAAAAAGCGCGCAAAATTTGCAAAGTTACTTGAAAACAAGCATTTGCCAACTGTTCCCCGCTCTTGGTAGAATTATTAAATCCACTAGCTAGCTGACTCCAAATTACCGCAAAAGTAATGTAAGTAGAAATTGAAGCTTTTGTTGACACTTTGGAATCGTAAACTTGCTTGTCAAACCATGTCGCCAACGCCCGCTGCAAGCACTGCAAAATAATCGCCACTTCCACCAATATGCCTAAATCTAAATTCGATTGCTGGGCTGCGAATTGAACTACAGATTCACCGAGGGCAATAGTATTTAAAAGAGCCTGGGGAAAGGGACTGTTAACTTTTTTAGCCCAAAAAGCCCAAGGCCCATTTTGTTCTGGACTACCGGCAAATCCTAGCTGCTGCGGCTGATAAATCCAGCCCACAAGTTCCGGTTCCAAACGCTGCCAAGATTCTAAACCTTTAGCGATGCCGGCGGTGATTTGCTGCAAATCTTGTTCGGTTTCGGGATTGGCAGTTTGCAGCATTTGTTGGTGCAGAGATTTTGCCAATTGCTGCAATTGAGCGAGAGTCAGCGGATGTTCTTTATTCGGATCGATTACTTGCAATAATGCCAGGAGGCGGGCATTAGATTCAGCACTAACGATTTGTTGGATTGAGGATGCAATTGCGCGATCGACGCGGTTATCTTTCTGCCAGCGTTCCCATTCTCCTTGGATGGTTTTGAGAGCTCTGAGGCTGCGATTTGCCTTTGCTTGTTTGATTTCGTCTTTTTCATTTCTGAGTTGATTTTCGGCTGCATCAAGGCGTTCGCCGAAACAGCGTTCAAATATTTCGCCAGTACCGGTGCTAATGTCTTGCACCAGCATTTGATAAACTTGTTCTTTGGAGCGAATTTGACCTTTGAGGGTGATTTCGACAATTTTGTCGATTAGTGCTAGGTAGCGATCGCGCAGTGAGGTAGAGTCTGGCATAATTTATTTTTAGTTAATAAGTTTTTATGGACAGCGCTTGCAGCTTGCACCATTTCATGCTGCTATTTAATTTTACAGCTCATCTGGATTAATGCCCATTGCTCGCAGTCGATCGGCTAATCGGTTTGCTCGCTGACTTTCTAATTCAGCTCGCTGACTTTCTAATTCAGCTCGCTGCCTTTCAAACTCCTCTGGAGTCAGAACCCAATCGCCACTGACATCGTACCAACGCAGCCACAATCTCGAACAACCTTGATAACAACCTTCCCACAAACCTATACCTAATTCTAATTCCGGTATCCAGAATCGCGGCTCGGTTAAAACTTGTTCGCGGTAACGATTGCCAATCAAACGAAATACTCTCAGTTGATTGTTGTACCGACTGAAAACAAAGTAGTAAGGAATCTCCAAAATCTGTTCGTAAACTCGGCACTTAGTAGGCGGTTTATTTGGTGCTTCTTCTGTGATTCCTAAATCCTCCTCTTCAGTTCCAGGTGACAGCAGTTCCACTACTACCAGAGGACTGACATTTTCTTGCCACATCACGTAGCTGAGGCGCAATTCGTCACCTCGATAAAATCTCGGAACCCCCAAGACGACAAACCAATCAGGTTTTTTGTACCAATTGAGATGGTTAGAATCGTAGTAGAGATTGAGGTCTGTCGCTATAAATATTTGTTCTGGCGGATGGTTAGCGGGGCGGCAGGTTAAACGCAGCAGTTCCGGTTGAAACTCGTGGAATTCGTCAGGCAAACCGGGTTCCTCCGGGTCTTCACTGGGTAAATCATACATCGTAGGGAGGACTTTTGTTTGCGAAGGCTGCGAATCCGGTACGTACATCGTCATAAGATTACCCAGGCGAGACGGCTTGAGGAGATTGAAGCGGTACGGCAATTGTAATATTATAGCGGTTTTCCGTTGAATCAGCTAGATGCCTAGTAATTAATCATGGATAATTGGTAATCAGTAAATGATTTTCAAGCGGGAGGCTATTTATTAAAATACAAATGTGAGGCATAATTAGATTGCAGATTTTATCGAGTTTTTTGTGATTTCAGAAACTGTTACCATCTCAAAAAGCAATTCCATCTTAGAAGCACAAGGATTAACCCGTCGCTTTGGCGGCTTAATTGCTGTAAACAACGTATCTTTTACAGTTGAAAAAAACGAGATTTTTGGATTAATCGGCCCTAACGGCGCGGGCAAGACAACTCTATTTAATCTCATGACTGGACTGATACCTGCTTCTAGTGGCAACCTGATTTATCAAAATGAAAATATTTCCCAATTGAAGCCTTATCAAATTGCTAATAAAGGTATTGCCAGAACTTTTCAAAATATCCGGTTATTTGGGGAACTTTCTGCTGTGGAAAATGTAGCGATCGCCCGACACATCCACAGTCGATCGGGCAATCCAGTTTTAGCGGTGCTGGCGGGGATTTTCGGCTTGCCAGCATCTAACGCAATGGAACGCAAAACCCAGCGAAAAGCCTTAGAATTGCTTGATTTAGTCGGATTGGGCGATCGCGCGGGCGAACAAGCGAAAAACTTGCCCTACGGCGACCAGAGGCGCTTAGAAATTGCCCGCGCTTTAGCCCTAGAACCGCAAATATTGCTGTTAGATGAACCAGCAGCGGGGATGAATCCCAATGAAAAGCACAAATTAAGCGAATTTATCCGAGAAGTGCGCCAACAATTCAATTTAACTGTAATATTGATCGAGCATCATGTACCGCTAGTTATGGGATTGTGCGATCGCATTGCCGTCTTGCATTTCGGTCAGCTTATTGCCTTGGGCGAGCCTGCTATTGTCAGGAATGACCCCGCTGTGATTGAGGCTTATTTGGGAGATGAAAAATAACTAAGGAAACCCGGCGATTGGAAATCGCGTCTACACAAACAATGTCCGTTTACGCGGACTAAGAGTAATATTAAAAAATCACATATTGCACCATTATTACACATTCTGTAGGGGCGGGTTCACCGACAATAATTGCCTAAAAATAACAATCTCATAAACCCGCCCCCACCCAACATTAAATCGCAATTTACCTCAAACTCAAAGTCACAGAAAATGCACGAAATCCCACCCCGAATATCTCAAAATATCCTCTTAGAACTCAAGAATGTTTCTGTAAATTATGGTGGAATTCAAGCCATACAAAATATTAATATCACGATTAATGCGGGCGAGGTTGTCAGTCTCATCGGCGCCAACGGTGCGGGCAAAAGTACCACATTGAGAGCTATTTCCAAAATAGTTAATTTGCGACAAGGACAAATTATTTATAACGGGCGCGATATTAGTCGCCGCCAAGCTCACGAAGTTGTGAAATTGGGAATCGCCCATAGCCCAGAAGGGCGGCGGGTTTTGGCGCAGCAAACGGTGTTAACTAACTTAGAATTGGGGGCCTATATTCGATCGGACTCGGCAGCAGTAAAAGCCGATTTAGAGCGCCAATTTGAGATATTTCCGCGCCTAGCAGAAAGGCGCCGCCAGCTAGCAGGAACCCTCAGCGGCGGGGAACAGCAAATGCTGGCGATCGCCCGCGCTCTGATGTCGCGCCCGAAGCTGCTATTATTAGACGAGCCTAGTTTAGGCTTAGCACCCGCGATCGTCAAAGAAATTTTCGGAATCATTCAAAACCTGCGTTCCACAGGCGTTACAATCCTTTTAGTAGAACAAAACGCCAGTTTAGCACTGCAAATTGCCGATCGGGGTTACGTGCTAGAAGCTGGTAACATTACTCTCACAGGTATTGGAGCAGATTTGCTAAACGACGAGCGAGTCAGGAGCGCATATTTAGGATGACTTGGTTAATTTTAGGACTCTTGACCGCTTTCTTTGAAGCCGTAAAAGACGTTTTTGGGAAACAAAACCTCAAAAAAAGTGACGAATATGTCGTCGCTTGGTCTCTCTCATTTTTTTCAGTCATCTTTTTGATTCCCTGGGTAGTTTATACAGGAATTCCGGCATTAAACTCTCAATTTTGGCTCGCCCTATTAATCGGAGGTAGCATCAACGCTGTCACATCCCTCCTCTACATCAAAGCCATCAAAGTATCAGATTTATCCCTGACACTCCCGCTGGTAGCTTTGACACCATTATTTATGTTGGTAACTTCACCATTAATTGTCGGGGAATATCCCAAAATCTTTGATTATATTGGCATTTTACTAATCGTACTCGGCTCTTATTTATTAAATATAAAAGAGAAATCTAAAGGATATTTAGCCCCATTCAAAGCACTCCTGGATGAACCCGGGCCAAAATTGATGTTAATCGTCGCATTGCTATGGAGTATTGCCTCAAATTTTGACAAAATAGGAGTTACAAATTCCTCCCCTATTTTTTGGTTATTCTCTTTGTTTGGTACAATCAGTGTCTTGCTACTGCCAGTTTTATTGCACAAAACCCCAAATCCAGGGCGAAAAATTCTCAAACAATTACCAATGCTAGCTGCTATGGGGTCTTTAAATGCTATGGGAGTCCTTTTTCAAATGCAAGCTTTGACATTAACTTTCGTAGTGCAAGTGATCGCGATTAAGCGTACTAGCGTGTTAATGGGTGTATTGTTCGGTCATTTAATTTTTAAGGAAAAAGATATTCAACAAAGATTATTAGGGGCCGGAATCATGATTTTGGGAGTTTTATTTATCAGTTTATAGCTTAAAACCTCAGAAACTCGAAATCATCCATCTCTCTCTTCTCTTCCTCTGCGTACTCTGCGCCCTCTGCGGTTCAAATATTCTAATACAACCGGATTGAAAATAAGTCATGTTATACTAAGAGCGATCGCACCTTTCATTATTTATCAACATAAACTAAAAATTAATGCACAAAATAGCCGCAACACCAGGAGGCTGGAACCCCCAAGCCGAAGGAGTAATTTTTATTCAGCAAACCCCAGCACCAATAGTATTTATTAGTGCTGCTGACACCGACATTCAAACACTCGCAGTCGCTGCATCCAAAATGCCGGCAAAATTTCCCAAAGTGCGCGCAGTAAACCTGCTTCAATTGCAGCAACAACTAACAATTGATACTTATGCCGAAGAAGTTTTAGAACGCGCAGAGGTCATAATCTTAAGACTGTTAGGAGGGCGTTCTTATTGGTCTTACGGCTTAGAAATTCTCCGGGAAACGGTGCAGAGAACTAACGCATCACTGATTGTAATGCCGGGAGAAGACAGTCCCGATCCCGATTTAATCAGCCATTCCAATGTATCGCTGTCAGCAGTCAATCAACTGTGGCGCTATTTCACAGAAGGCGGAGTCCAAAACTTTGTTAATGCACTAAAATTTGCCGCCGATACTTGCCTGAAAACTGCTTACAACCCGCCACTACCTCAAACAGTTTCCCGCGTCGGAATTTATGATTGGGACGGAGAAGCGGGGGCGTGTTTTGCAACTTTACAACCAGATTCAGATCCCCCTAAATCCCCCTTAAGAAGGGGGAATTTGACAACTTCTTCCTCCCCCCTTAAGAAGGGGGGCTGGGGGGGATCTCCGGGTTTGGAAACACTCCCTAAAAGGCACGGCGAGGGCGGGCACGGGGGCACCGCCCCTACGGTCGGAATTTTATTTTATCGCGCTCATTATTTATCAGGAAACCTAGCACCAATTGATGCACTCTGTCAAGCTCTAGCAGAGCGAAATTTAGTCCCAGTTCCCGTCTTTGTGTCTTCTCTGCGGGAACCAGATTTGCAAATAGAATTGCTAGAGTATTTTAAACCAAAAGAATCAGAACCAATTCAATTATTGCTCAATACCACAAGTTTTGCAGTCTCCGGTTTCAGCAGTCAAGAACCGGAACAAAACAGCTTAAAATCCTTAGATGTTCCTGTATTGCAAGCAATCTTCAGCGGTGGCGGTTTGGAACAGTGGGAAACGGAACTTCAGGGACTTTCGCCCCGCGATGTGGCGATGAATGTAGCATTGCCAGAAGTAGATGGCAAAATCATTACTAGGGCTGTTTCTTTTAAAGCCGTACAGACTTGGAACAGCGAATTAGAAACAGATGTAGTAGGCTATGTCGCTGCAGGCGATCGCATTTCATTTGTAGCAGATTTAACTGCGAATTGGGTGAAGATGAAACAAACCCCAGCCGCCAACAGACGCATCGCCATAATTCTAGCAAATTACCCCACTCGCAACGCCCGCTTAGCCAACGGCGTCGGCTTAGATACGCCCGCTAGCTGTGTCGAAATCCTCAAAGCTATGCAGCAAGCTGGCTATCAAATTGAAAACATCCCCGCTAGCGGCAACGAGTTAATTGAACTCCTGACTTCGGGCGTGACAAATGACCCGGAAGGACGCGAATTGCGGCCTGTTCATCAATCATTGGATTTGGCAGAATATGAAGAATATTTTGCTACTTTGCCGCAGGAAGTGCAAGATGGGATTTGTAAAAGATGGGGGCTTCCGGGAAGCTATGCACAAGATTTTATAAGCAACAATACGTCTTTTCCGATTCCGGGGATTCAGTTCGGTAATGTATTTGTAGGAATTCAACCATCGCGTGGATACGAACTTGACCCCGCGTTAAATTATCACGCCCCCGACTTAGAACCTACCCACAATTATCTAGCTTACTATTACTGGCTGCGAGAAAAATTGGGAATTGATGCTATAATTCATGCTGGAAAACACGGCAATTTAGAATGGCTTCCCGGTAAAAGTATAGCATTGTCTAACAAATGTTATCCAGAAGTGGCGTTAGGCGCGATGCCGAATTTTTATCCCTTCATTGTCAACGATCCGGGGGAAGGTTCCCAAGCAAAAAGACGATCGCAAGCTGTGATTATCGACCACCTGACACCGCCAATGACTCGCGCCGAACTCTACGGGCCTTTGCAGCAGTTAGAAACCTTAATTGATGAGTATTGCGAAGCCCAAAGTTTAGATCCGTCCAGATTGCCCATGATTCGCGATCGCATTCTCGCCCTCACCAACAAAGAAAACTTAGATAAAGACTTAGGAATACAACTAAATAAATCAGAATTTACAGAATTTATCACTCGCACCGACGGCTATCTTTGTGAACTCAAAGAATCCCAAATTCGCGACGGATTGCACATTTTTGGGCAGTGTCCCGAAGGTAGACAGTTGAGAGATTTGATAATTGCGATTGCCCGCCATCCCACCAACGGGCGATCGGGCTTAACCCGCGCCCTAGCTAAGGATTTAGACCTAGACTTCGACCCGTTAACAGCCGATCCGACATCAAAAATTCAGAACCGCACAGCCGGCGATTTAACAGCAGAACTAGAAGAAAAAGCCGCTGAATTAGTAGATAATTTAATCGAAAACATCCGCGTTAATCCGCGTTCATCTGCGGTTAACAATATCCAAATAGGAGAAGCAACCCAACAAGAATTAGACTGGATAAATAACTATCTTTTACCTTCCCTCCTCCAAACAAACCAAGAAATTACCAACCTTTTGCGCGGGCTAGATGGACGGCACATACCAAGCGGCGCATCCGGCGCGCCCACTCGCGGCAGACCAGATGTATTGCCCACCGGTCGCAATTTTTACTCCGTAGATATCCGCGCCATTCCCACAGAAACCGCCTGGAGAGTTGGCAGAGTTGCTGCTGAAAATTTAATCGAAAGATACACCCAAGAAAACGGCGAATATCCGAAAACTTTGGGTTTGTCAGTGTGGGGAACATCCACCATGCGGACGGGAGGAGACGACATCGCAGAAGCCCTAGCATTGATAGGAGTTCAACCTGTTTGGGATGGCCCTTCGCGCCGGGTTGTAGATTTTGAAATCTTGCCGATTTCTGTTTTGGGGCGACCGCGCGTTGATGTTACTTTGCGAATTTCTGGCTTTTTCCGCGATGCTTTTTTTAATTTAATTGATTTGTTTGATAGTGCGGTAAAAGCTGTGGCAGATTTAGACGAATCGGCAGAAGACAACCCTTTAGCAGCACAAGTTAAGGAAGAGATTTTGTATTGGGAATCTACAGGTTTGAGTCAGGAAGAGGCGCAAGGGCGATCGCAATTTCGAGTGTTTGGCTCAAAACCAGGTGCTTACGGCGCAGGACTTCAAGGCATAATTGAAGCTCAAAACTGGACAGACGACAGCGATTTAGCAAAAGCTTACATTAATTGGAGCAGTTACGCCTATACAAGTACCCCCCCAACCCCCCCTTATCAAGGGGGGGCTAAATCTAATTCCTCTCCTTTACAACCAGAGAATACCCCCCCAACCCCCCCTTACCAAGGGGGGGCTAAATCCAACTCTTGTCCCCCCCCTTTACAAGGGGGGGCTAGGGGGGGTGAATTAAGTTCTGAGGCCAAATCCAACTCTTGTCCCCCCCCTTTACAAGGGGGGGCTAGGGGGGGTGAATGGGGATGTTCTGCACCCGAAGCATTTGAAAAACGCCTCGGCCAAATGCAAATAGTTCTGCAAAACCAAGACAACCGCGAACACGACATCCTAGACTCGGATGATTATTATCAATTCCAAGGCGGAATGACGGCCGCAATTCGCAATTTGCAAGGCAAAAATCCTGAAACTTATTTTGGAGATAATTCGATTCCTGAGAATCCGAAAGTGCGACAACTGCGGGAAGAAATTGCGCGGGTTTATCGCAGCAGGGCTGTGAATCCCAAATGGATAGAAGGTGCGATGCGACACGGTTATAAAGGTGCTTTTGAAATTGCAGCAACTGTTGATTTTTTGTTTGCTTACGATGCTACGGCAAATTGTGTAGAGGATTTTATGTATGAAGGAATCGCAGAGGCTTACATTTTTGATGAAAAAGTGCAGACATTTATTCAAGAAAACAATCCTTGGGCACTGCGAGATATGGCGGAAAGATTGCTAGAAGCTCGTCAGCGGGGGTTGTGGGAGAGTGCGAACCAGGATACATTGGATAAATTGAGGTCGATCGCCCTGCAAGCCGAAGCAGTCATCGAATCCCATACATAAATACTCAAAAGTCACGATCGCGGCTGCCGAGGAATGGCCGCTTGCGGTAATATCTATTAATGTTTCGCGATCGCTGAAAGCTTTATGATTCGCCGCTACATTGCTAGCATCAGCACCAGCATCCTCAAACGTACCTGCGCCGCAGCGGCTGTATTAGCCGTAACTTTGGGATGTTCGTCAACGAAGCCGCCCAACACCGCAGCGCCATCGGGTTCGATCGACGAATCCGCCGTCCTAGCGCAGGCCCCAACGTCTCTGTTAGCTCAAAACCGCAACAAAACCAGAAAATCCCTCAGCCTGCCCTCTTGCGCGCAAAACGACGCCTTCACGGAGTCAATTAACTTTGCCACCCAAGCTTCTAATTTGGCTCAATCAGCCAATTCAAAACAAGACTGGGACGAAGTAGCCGCCCTGTGGGTGCAAGCCGTCGCCTGGATGCAAGCGGTTCCCCCCGGCAGTCCCAGACGGGCGTTTGCGGAGAAAAAAGTAATCGAGTACATGAGAAACCTCGTTTATTCCCAGCAGCAAGCTAGCGCCACCCGATCGCAAGCCAGTAGAGTCAGCTTCAGCAGCGATTTACTCAACGAACAACTCGAACTTTACCTATCCTACGTTGCCACAGTCGGCCCACCAGATGTTTTGATTGTCGGCAGTTCCCGCGCATTGCAGGGCGTCGATCCCAAACAGCTAAAACAATCTTTGGCCCAAAGAGGTCGGCGGGGCTTAAAAGTATTTAACTTTTCAGTCAACGGCGCAACTGCACAAGTAGTTGACTTTCAACTGCGGCGGCTTTTGAAGCCCGGTCATTTGCCTCAAATGATTATCTGGGCAGACGGCGTGCGGGCATTTAACAGCGGCCGGGACGATCGCACTTTTAATTCGATCGTCGATTCTGAAGGCAGCCAACTTTTAGCAGCAGGCATTCGCCCCCAACTGCCGTCCGATGAGCCCAACGTGATTCCGGCGTGTTACAGATTCCCGCAGCCCTGCGCTAACAACAATTTCCGCAAAGCATTTACCTCTGTAGATCAACCTTTCAGGGGCGGGCAAGATGCCCAACCCCTATTCCCCACAATCAAATCCCTCTCTAGTGGAACGGGCATCTTGCCCGTTGCTGACACCCAACCCCTACTCCCCCCAATCCAATCCCTCTCTAGTGGAACGGCCATCTTGCCCGTTGCCTCAAATGCTGCAAAATATGAGTTAAAACCGATCGCAGCAGATGCAGCAACCCAAAAAGCAGAATTGATTCCAGTCTCACGACGGACAACAGTAGCCATCAGACAACTCAACCAATTGGCAGATTCGATCGACTCCAACGGATTCATGGCTATGTCGGGCAAGTACAATCCCAACACTTATTATCGACAACGCGCTTATGTTTCAGGCCAATACGATCGCGACTACAAAGACTTCTACCTCGGAGGCAAACAAGCAGCAGCCTTTAATTCAGTTGTAGCATTTACCAAAGCTCGCAAAATTCCCCTAATTTTCGTCAATTTGCCCCTCACCGACGACTACCTAGACGGAACTCGCCTGCGGGCAGAACAGCAGTTTCGGCAGCGAATGCAGCAACTCTCGCGGCAAAAAGGCTTCGCTTTCCGCGACTTGTCCCAGCGGTGGCCTGGCCGCAATGACTATTTTGTTGACCCCAGCCACCTCAACCGCTTTGGGGCCAGCGCAGTTTCTAGCCTACTCGCGGCCGATTCCAGCATTATCTGGCCACGGCCCAAATCCAGGCGCAGCGACGGGTAATACGATTTTAGATTTTAGATTTTAGATTTTCGATTAAAGTATTGGAAATGACAGATTTTGATTTTAGATTTTCGATTAAAGTATTGGAAATGACAGATGAGATAAGGGTTTGGATCTTTCAAAAAATTGGATTACTTTTTGGAATTTCTATAAACCAGAGGGAGAGTCTCCCAGGGGAGATGCCCTGTGGCATCGGAATAATATTTTTCCGAGTACAGTGCGATCGTCCCGGTGGCGGCAATTCAGTCTAAAATCTAAAAATCTCAAATCTAAAATCTAAAATCTAAAATCGATGTGCACTGCGATCGTCCCGGTGGCGGCAATTCAGTCTAAAATCTAATCATCTAAAATCCCAAATCTAAAATCTAAAATCGATGTGCACTGCGATCGTCCCGGTGGCGGCAATTCAGTCTAAAATCTAATCATCTAAAATCCCAAATCTAAAATCTAAAATCGATGTGCACTGCGATCGTCCCGGTGGCGGCAATTCAGTCTAAAATCTAATCATCTAAAATCCCAAATCTAAAATCTAAAATCGATGTGCACTGCGATCGTCCCGGTGGCGGCAATTCAGTCTAAAATCTAATCATCTAA
>NZ_JAUBVD010000010.1:55089-63996 GCF_036705675.1 Microcoleus sp. AT8-A3 | reverse complement strand
TCTAAAATCTAAAATCGATGTGCACTGCGATCGTCCCGGTGGCGGCAATTCAGTCTAAAATCTAATCATCTAAAATCTCAAATCTAAAATCTAAAATCGATGTGCACTGCGATCGTCCCGGTCGCGGCAATTCAGTCTAAAATCTAAAAATCTAAAATCCCAAATCTAAAATCTAAAATCGATAGGTTGTGCAACTAAAACAAGTAATTATCGCCCACAAAGCCAGAGATACCCTCAGCCAGCGGTGGGCAGAACAGTGTGCCCGCCAATTAGAAAGTCGCGGGTGTCAGGTTTTAATGGGGCCCAGTGGCCCGAAAGATAACCCGTATCCGGTGTTTTTAGCTTCTAGTAATACCCCAATTGATTTAGCGGTAGTTCTGGGGGGCGACGGTACGGCCCTAGCTGCAGCGCGGAATTTGGCGGCTGACGGCATCCCGATTTTGGCAGCGAATGTGGGGGGACATCTGGGTTTTTTAACCGAGTCTTTTGAGGATTTCCAAAAGACTGAGGAGATTTGGGACAGACTTGCGGAAGACAGGTATGCTGTGCAGACGCGGATGATGTTGCAGGCAACAGTTTTTGAGGGAAACAGAACCAATCTCGAACCCCAAAGCGATCGATTTTTGGCACTAAATGAAATGTGTGTCAAACCTGCTTCAGCCGATCGAATGCCGAGCTGTATTCTAGAAATGGAAGTTGACGGCGAAGTAGTCGATCAATATCAAGGCGACGGTTTAATTGTGGCAACTCCCACCGGTTCGACTTGCTACACCGCATCTGCCAACGGGCCGATAATGCACTCAGGAATGGAGGCGATCGCCGTTACTCCGATTTGCCCTTTGAGTTTATCCAGTCGGGCGATCGTCCTCCCGCCCGGTTCAGTCGTCAGCATTTGGCCTTTAGCAGATTACGAACTCAGTACCAAACTCTGGACAGACGGGGTTTTAGGTACTGCAATTTGGCCAGGACACCGCGTAGACGTGCGGAGGGCGGACTGCGAAGCCAAGTTTATCATTTTGCGGGAAAACTATTCTTATTTCAACACTTTGAGGGAAAAACTTCACTGGGCAGGAGCCCGAATTCGGTACAGCAACAATCACCGCAATTAATCCCAATCATCGACCATTAATCATTAATCTGTAGGGCGGGTTTTACCAACAATATTTGCCTAAAATCAATAATCTCATAAACCCGCCCCCACAAGGCGATAAATCGCAATTTACATTTTTATGCTTCGAGCGAAAGAAAGGTTGATCTGGGTTATTAGTGTGGGGGCGGGTTTATATAGATGGTTTGCGGTCATTAAATATTATTCGTAAAACCCGCCCCTACAGGATGCTATTTTACAGGCAAAACCCACCTTACCCAACGCACAATTTCTGTACTCTGTTAAGATCGCTCAATATCTTGACAAACAGCCTGATCTATGCAGATTTTCAAAAAATCAACCCGACCTTTCAACCCTCAAGATACATATCCCTGTCCCGTGTGCCGCACCGGTCAAATTTCTACCATGCCGATGATGGACGCCCTAGCTTGCAACTTCTGCCAGCACATTTATACCGCAAGCGTTGAAAGACAATCGCTCCAAATGGCCGATCGCCAACCGCCCGTAACTTGGCACTGGAACGGCAAACAGTGGATAGGAGCCCACCTCGAAGGCGTAGAATTCGGATGGCCCTACTGGGCAGCGGCTATTGGTCTAATTTTCCTTCCCACTACCTTGCTGGGACTTTCAGCTTACTATTTTCCCCCGGTTCCCGGCAGCAGGTTGTCGTGGCTGCCCCTAGCTTGGACAGGCTTAGCTTTTTTGTCCCATTTAGGCATTGTGCTGTGGTTGGTAGGTGAATTTTATCAATTCCCGGTGGTAACTTACTTCAGAGCTTGGGGGCGCAGGATAAGCCGGCGCTAACTTAAATGCTGTCTAACAGCCGATCGTCCGAGGGCTTCCCACCGACATCGATCCAGGTAAAATTAGAGGCGATCGCAAAATTAAATTCCCAATCAGCACTGAAGCAGCTATAATCGTTAGCTATTCTAAATAGTCAAAAGCAAACGCATTGCGATTTGTGAGGAGAGCGATGAACATACTTGGAATCTCGGCGTACTATCACGACAGCGCCGCAGCCTTAATTCGCGACGGAGAAATTATAGCAGCAGCGCAGGAAGAAAGATTTTCCCGCAAAAAGCATGACGCCAGATTCCCTAAGAATGCGATCGTTTATTGCTTGAAAGAAGCGAACATAGATTTGCGGGAGCTCGATCGAATAGTCTTTTACGACAAACCTTTAGTCAAATTCGAGCGCCTTCTCGAAACCTATTTAGCCTACGCACCCCAAGGTTTTCGCTCTTTCCTAGCCGCCATGCCGATATGGCTCAAAGAAAAGCTTTACCTCAAAACCATGCTCAAAAGAGATCTGGCAGCAATAGCAAACTGCAAAACAAATAAACTGCCATCTCTGCTATTTACCGAACACCACCAATCCCACGCAGCATCCGCATTTTTCCCCAGCCCGTTTCAAAAAGCAGCCGTTTTGTGCCTCGACGGCGTGGGCGAGTGGGCAACAACCTCAGTTTGGTTGGGAGATGGGAACCAACTTACACCTCAGTGGGAAATCGATTTTCCCCACTCCTTGGGTTTGCTTTATTCAGCTTTCACCTATTACACAGGCTTCAAAGTCAACTCTGGCGAATACAAACTCATGGGTTTAGCTCCTTATGGCGAACCCAAGTATGTAGACAAGATTCTCAACTATTTAATCGACCTCAAAGATGACGGAACTTTTCGTTTGAACATGGATTATTTCAACTATACAGTTGGCTTAACCATGACAAACAAGAAGTTTGACGAACTGTTTGAAGGGCCGCCGCGTCAAGCTGAAGGAAAATTGACTCAGCGAGAAATGGACATTGCAGCTTCCATTCAAGTTGTTACCGAAGAAGTTGTTTTGCGACTGTGCAGAACAGTTAAAAAAGAATTGGATGTTGATTATCTTTGTATGGCCGGCGGCGTTGCTCTCAACTGTGTTGCTAACGGCAGACTCTTGCGGGAAGGTATTTTCAAAGATATTTGGATTCAGCCGGCAGCAGGAGATGCTGGCGGTGCTTTGGGCGCGGCTTTGGCGATTTGGTATCAGTATTGCGAACAAACTCGCACTGTGAGCGCGAACTCGACAGCAAATAGTAGAGAAGCCCTCAAAACTGAACTTATCACTACAAACGCAGCGGTTGAGGAGAGGACGGAAGTTCTCACTGCCAACCCAGCGGTGGCAACTGTGGCGAAGTCGGTTGCTCATTTAACTTGTCACGATCAAATGCGGGGCTCATATTTGGGCCCAAGGTTTACTGACGCAGAAATTCTCGAATATTTGGATGCTGTCAAAGCTAGCTATCATCGATTAGATGATGCCGAATTAATGCCGCAGTTGGCGGAAATTTTGGAACAGGGAAATGTGGTGGGATGGTTCCAGGGGCGGATGGAATTTGGGCCGCGGGCTCTGGGCGGTCGATCGATTATTGGCGATCCCCGCAGTGCTAAAATGCAGTCCGTGATGAACCTGAAAATTAAATATCGGGAATCTTTTCGACCTTTTGCTCCGTCAATCTTAGCCGAACGAGTTGCGGATTATTTCGAGATTGACCATTCTAGCCCTTATATGCTATTGGTAGCACCTGTCAAATCCAGTCTCCGCATTCCCATGACTGCGGAACAAGAGCAGTTGTTTGGCATTGAAAAGCTCAACATTCCGCGATCGGAAATTCCGGCTGTCACCCACGTCGATTACTCGGCTCGCATTCAAACTGTTCACAAAGAAACCAATCCTCGCTACTATGACTTAATCAGCCATTTTGAAAAGCGATCGGGCTGTTCTATTGTGGTAAATACTTCTTTCAACGTCCGAGGCGAACCCATTGTTTGCACTCCAGAGGATGCTTACCGCTGTTTCATGCGAACCGAAATGGACTATCTGGTTTTGGAAAATTACTTGCTTCCCAAGTCAGAACAAATTCCTTGGAAACAAGATGATGCTTGGAAAAATGAATTTGAACTAGATTAATTATTAGTAAGTTGGCAGTGGGCAGTTGTGAGTTGTTAGTTGGCAATTGTCATTCTTCCTTCTTCCTTCTTCTTTCTTCCCTCTTCCTTCTTCCTTCTTCCTTCTTCCTTCTTCCTTCTTCCCCATGAGCGACGAAATTAAAAAACTCGACAAAAAAGGCTTGCGCGATTTCGGGCTGCTAATTGGCGGCTTGATTGCAGTGCTGTTCGGTTTAGCAGTACCTTTACTGCGGCGGCATTCTCTACCTTGGTGGCCTTGGGCAATCTGCGGAGTGATGGTGCTGCTAGCATTGGTGGCGCCGAAATCGCTTAATCCCGTTTATCACGCGTGGATGCGCTTTGGAATTATTCTTAACAAAATCGAAACGCCGATCGTCCTAGGGATAGTTTTTTACCTGATAGTTTGGCCGATGGGAGCGATCAAAAACATTTTCGGCGAAGATGCCATGCGGCGAAAACTCAATCCTAAAATGGATACTTACCGCGTCCCAAGTAAAGCAAGAACAAAAGTTAGTATGGAGCGTCCTTTTTAAGTGTTTGAAGCAACTTTAGACTTTCTCAAAGATTTGTGGGCGTTTATGAAAGAACGTCAAAAGTATTGGCTGTTGCCGCTCATTGTGACTTTAGTTTTTTTGGGAGCTTTGATTGTATTGAGTCAGGGTTCTGTGATTGCTCCATTTATTTACACGCTGTTTTGAAATAATGAGCAAGTTGAAAAATTTGGGTGTCAATTTGGGTTTGACACTCGGCGGTTTATTGATGGGGGTGGTAATTGGTGAAATTGGATTGCGGGTAGCCAGGATTGAAGGCTATCCCAAAATAGGAGATTTCGTAGACTCGGCGCCAACTCGTTTTCACACTTCCGATCCGAATTTGGGCTGGAAGCTGAAACCTGGTGCGTCGGGGGAGTGGAATGGGGAAGGTGCGAGTTTTGTGCAGGTGAATAGCGAGGGTTTGCGCGATCGTGAACATACAAAAGTAAAACCTCCAAATACTTTGCGCGTTGCGGTTTTGGGCGATTCTTTCACCGAAGCAATTCACGTACCTGTCGAACAAACTTTCTGGTCAAAATTGGAACGCAAGTTAGGCAACTGCGAAGCTGTTAAGGGACGCAAAAATGTTGAGGTAATGAATTTCGGGGTGCAGGGCTACGGTACTGCTCAAGAATTGATAATGCTGCGAGAAAAAGTGTGGGATTACAGTCCTGACATTGTAATTCTTGCCTTTTTTATTGGGAATGATATAATTAACAATTCGCCACAATTAGAATACGATCGCTACCGACCATTTTTTGCTTACGATGCTAGCGGCAAGCTAGTACCGGATATGTCTTTTCGCAATCTGGCGCCGATCGATCGCAACGAAAGAGCAGTTTCCTTCGTAGACCGAATGCCCAGTTTGATAGTCAAAAATTCGCGCATTTTGCAGGTCATTAAAAAAGTAGACTTAGAAAGGAAAAAGCGCGAGTTATCTGAGGATTTTACCACTTTAAGTACCAAAAACCTCAAGGAACCTGAGAATGCAGCTTGGGAAGAGGCTTGGAGGGTGACAGAGGGTTTGATAGTGACGATGCGGAATGAAGTCGTGCAGAAAAATGCTGAGTTCTTGCTTGTGACGATCGGCGATCCGATCCAAGTTGAACGGGATGCCAAGATGCGAAAAGATTTTACGAAAAAGAACAACATTCAGGATTTGTTTTATCCCGATAGGCGGCTGGAAAAATTGGGCGCGCGCGAGGGTTTTCGGGTACTGAATTTATCCGAACAGTTTCAAGGTTATACTGAAAAATATCAAGTCTGCGCCCACGGTTTTGATAATTCTGTACCCTGTGGGGGTCACTGGAATGAACTCGGACACCGACTGGCTAGTATCCTGATTAACCGCAATTTGTGCGAAAATTTGAAGCAGTCTCAATTCCCCAAAAAACAACCGTAATCAGTCAAATTTCATGAAAGATTCAACGGCGCTGAAAAAAGGCAAAAATATATTAAGTATAATCGCGGTTAATTTGGCGATCGCCTTTATTTCTCTGGAAGCTTTGTCCCTAGCTTTTTATTTTCTCAACCAAAAACAGTTTTTTTATACCAGAACTAAAGCCAAAGAAAAAGTAGTAGAAGATATTGAAAGGATCGGCATTAGACTTGATGAATCTATCGTAGAAAGACTGCACCCACTTTTTGGCTATGTACTCAAACAAGGTGCTTTCACCAATGAAAAATTAAAGTTAAAAGTCAACAAACACGGCTTTTTTTCACTTTACGAATATCCGTTTATTAAAACTAATAAAAATCAAGTTATCATCGGAGTTTTTGGCGGTTCAGTTGCGAATAATTTTGCAGTCGATGAATACGTAACTCGCAGATTGTCTAACAAATTGAAAACTTATCCAGAATTTGCCAACAAGGAAATTATTGTTTTAAATTTTGGGAATGGCGGCTACAAACAGCCCCAACAATTATTGATTTTAAATTACTTTCTGGCTTTGGGTCAAGAATTAGATTTAGTCATCAATATTGATGGTTTTAACGAAGTAGCGCTGTCAAATTTAAACAACAAAGCCCAAGTAGAAATAGGAATGCCCAGCGTTCAGCACATACAGCCTCTGACTGGTTTAGCAAACAATAACTTGTCACCGGAAGCGATGAGCTCGATCGTGCAAATTAACGAAAACAAAAAACAATTAAAAGCAGGTATTGACAAATTGCAAACTTGTCAACTTGCTTTGTGTCACGCTGTCACCTCGCTACAGGTGAAACAATTAGTCAACAATTACCAGCAAGCAGTTGTCAAGTACGATTCACAAGTAAAACAATCCAACTCCGACACGGCAAATAGCGGTATAGTCTACATTCCCAAAGCTGACTTTGTTTTGCAGGACGCCGCTGCTTTTGAGAAAATGGCATCGATGTGGTATCAATCGTCGATCGGGATGAATCAAATTTTATCAAGTAGAAAAATTAAGTATTTTCACTTTATCCAGCCCAACCAGTATTATCCCACTCAGCGAGCGTTTACCGCCAAGGAAAACGAAATCGCGATTAACAAAGAGAGTCCCTACATTGAAGGAGTGAAAAAAGGTTATCCGGTGTTGTTGTCCAAAGTCGATGATTTGCAAAAAGCTGGGGTTAATATTTTTAGTGCAGTGAATATTTTAGACAATACCAAAGAAACGGTTTACAAAGATGCCTGCTGCCACTATAATTCAGTCGGAGACGAACTATTGGCAAACTATGTTTCTAGTTCTATTATTAAAGTAGTAAGAGAATCGAAATAGAGGTTTATGAAAAATTTAAAATTTCTCAAAAGAGGGCAAGAATTCCTCAAGATAACTTTGATTAACTTAGCGCTTTTACTGGTTTTCCTCGAAGTCGGTTCCTTGGGATGGTATTTTCTCAAGCACAAGCAATTTTTCTATGCTAGAGAAAAGGTGCAAAACAAGTCGGATTTAGGAATTAATTTAGAAGGAGTGCGGCTGAATCAGTCTATTGTTGAAAGGTTTCATCCTTTTTTTGGATTTATTCAACAACCAGGCCCCGATTTTCGCCCTGGTTTTAAGGTTAACAACTACGGATTTATCTCTCCTTATGATTACCCTTTGAAAAAAACCAAGAAAAATCAATTTATTATCGGAGTTTTTGGCGGTTCTGTGGCTTCTAATTATGCAGTATTTGAAGTTCAAAACAAAATTTTGCCTCAATACCTCAAGCAGCTTCCGGGTTTGAAAGATAAAGAATTTGTAATTTTGTCTTTTGCTACCGGAGGCTACAAACAACCCCAGCAATTATTAATTCTAAACTATTTTTTGGCTTTAGGGCAAGAACTGGATCTGGTAGTCAATATAGATGGTTTTAATGAAGTAGCACTTTCTAACTTAAACAATAAAAATCAAGTCGATTTGACAATGCCAAGTATTCAGCACATTTTGCCGCTGACTAGCTTGGCGAATAATAGCCTTTCTACAAAAGCGATGAAAGCAACTATCAGAATCCAAGAAAATAAAGCTAGGATTAGTCAGGGTTTGGAACGTTTGCAAAACTGCTCTTTAGCTGCGTGCGATGCTTTGACTTCTGTTTACGTTCAAAATTTAGTTAATAACTATAAAACCGATGTTATTAAGTTTGAACAAGAACGGACTAAACAAAAAAAAGATGACGGCGGCAGCGTTATTTATATCAATACTAATAAGTCAGTTTTACCGGATTCAGCCGCTTTTGAACAAATGGCCCAGAATTGGGTAAAAAGTTCAATTTTTATGCACAAAGTTCTGTCTGCTAGTAATGTGCCTTATTTTCATGTTCTTCAGCCTAATCAATATTATCAGACGAAAAGGGTGTTTAGTGAATCCGAAAAGCAGATTGCTTTTAATAAGGATACTCCTTATGCTAAAGCTGTGCAAATTGGATATCCGGCTCTTTTCAAGAAGTTTCCTAATTTGGAAAAAAATAAGATCAATCTAGTGAATGCTGTCAATGTTTTTGACAAGACTAAAGAGGCAGTTTATGTAGATAGCTGCTGCCACTACAATCAAGCTGGAGAGGTAGTTTTTAGCAATTATGTGGGCAGTTCTATTCTGGAATCTTTGCGGAAAGATGAAAGAAAAAACAAGAAGTGATATTATGTCTGGTTGATTCGTTATTGTACAATTGGCGAACTCGTAGGGGCGGGTTCACCAACAATATATAATGATAACCAACAATATATAAAAACCCGCCCCACTCACTCACCAATAATTCACATCAACCTGATATTTATATTTAATTCCTAAATGTAGGTGATGATTTATCGTTGGGTGGGGGCGGGTTTTTGAGATTGTTTGTTTCCGGCGATGATGGTTGGTGAACCCGCCCCTA
>NZ_JAUBVD010000010.1:0-54989 GCF_036705675.1 Microcoleus sp. AT8-A3 | reverse complement strand
TGTCGATGGATTAAAATTACATGGTTTTTAGTTTTGGGTTTTTGGCTGGCTGGGGGAGCGATCGCCCGTTGAGTCGAGATGATTTATCGTTGGGTGGGGGCGGGTTTTTGAGATTGTTTGTTTCCGGCGATGATGGTTGGTGAACCCGCCCCTACGGGTATGATGTCGATGGATTAAAATTACATGGTTTTTAGTTTTGGGTTTTTGGCTGGCTGGGGGAGCGATCGCCCGTTGAGTCGATCGGCATTACCAAGATTTTATCAACTCGGTTGCCGTCCATATCGACTACTTCCACGCGCAAACCGTTCCACTCAAAATGCTCGGCTGCTGTGGGAATTTTCCCCAAATTTGTAATCACAAAACCGCCCATTGTGTGGTAACTTCCTTTGTGTTCGGCTGACTCTTCGATTCCAAATAGCTCAAAAAAATCTTCGACTGCTAGCATTCCGTCTAACAGCCAAGAACCGTCTTCGCGCTGCACGGTTTGAGGTTCGTCAGCATCTTCAATCGAGGGAAAGTCGCCAACGAGTTCGACTAAAATGTCGTTGACTGTAACCAATCCTTGAATCACGCCGTATTCGTCTACTACCAAGGCAATTTGATTGCTCGATTGTTTGAAAAGTTCTAATACTTTTAAACCCCGCGTGCTTTCCGGTACAAATAACGGTCGTCGTAAAGAAGCGCTTAAATCTAGGGGTTGACCAGTTAAAGTCCGAGACAGCATATCAGTAACGTGTACTAAACCGACAACGTTGTCGAGTCCTCCTTGACACACAGGAAACCGAGAATGACCACTGCCGAGCATTTTTTGGCGGTTTTCTTCCACTGAATCATCCAGATCGAGCCAGGTAAGATCGGGACGCGGGGTCATTAAGGCGCTGACTCGCCGATCGCCCAAACGAAACACTCTTTCCACCATATCTTGTTCGGCTTCTTCAAAGGTTCCGGCTTCTGTTCCTTGCTCGATTAAAACTTTAATTTCTTCCTCTGTAACTTGCGGTTCTGTAGAAGGCACAATCCCCATGATCCGCATCACTAAGTCAGTGGAATAACTTAACAGATAAACCGCAGGAGCGCCGATTTTTGAGAGCATTCGCATGGGAATTGCTACGCTTGAGGCGATCGGCTCTGGGTTGTTGAGTGCCAGCCGCTTCGGCACGAGTTCCCCGATAATTAAGGTCAGATAAGTGATGGTTAAAACTGCTACTACTGAGGCGATCGTCTGAGAATAGGGTCCCAAGGCAGGAATCAACCGTAACAAAGGCTCTACCCTTTTAGCAACCGTCGTTTCCCCAAAAGCGCCCGACAGAATGGCTAGCATCGTAATCCCGATTTGAACTGTCGGCAAGAACTGATTGGGGGCATTCGCCAGATCCAAGGCTACACGGGCATTGATCGAACCTTGGTTGGCCATCTGTTGCAGTCTCACCTTCCGTACAGAGATGATGGCCATCTCTGACATCACAAACAAGCCATTGAGGAAAACCAGCAGGAGAACAATCAGAAGGTCTATATTTGAGGACATTTCTAAAATTTTCGGTAGTAACGGCGAAGCGCTCTGCCCGGTTAGTCGATTTTAGATTTTAGATTTTAGATTTTAGATTGACGACGCCGCCAGTATCTGGGGGATTTCCCTAATGTCTAAAATTCTTCCATCTTCACAACTTGAGTACGTGGCAGGGTATCCGTCTTTGGGTGCAGTCACAGGAGAGGTCTGGAAGCTGCGAATCTCGATCGCAAAATCGAAATTTTTTCTAAACCTGGCCCTATATTAACGGAACTGGCTCGATCGCGATCGCCGGATCGACATATTAAAGCACAAATCTATCTCCAGTTAAGTTCCCAGGCGTCAATCGATTGCGCGATTTTAGATTTTAGATTTTAGATTGAAGCCTTGACTTGCGCGAGATGAATCACGTGGCGGGTATCCTGGATGCTTTCGGTCAACAGCAGAGCGGCACAATCAGGGATGTTTGTCGTACAATCTCCTTAACAGGCAAAGGGAAAGAGCCTTCGCCGATCGGGGATTAAAATTAAAAGCGCATGACTTTCTCTTCAATAATTCGTACCCTGGGGCGATCGCCCCTAGCAACAGAACTCCTCAACAAGCTCAAGCGCCATCGCTACGTGCAACTGTCCGGCGTAGCCCGTTTGCCCAAAGGTTTAGTAGCTTCCGCCCTCGCACAGCAAGAAGGGCGGAGTTTACTGGTAGTGACAGCAACTCTAGAAGAAGCCGGCCGTTGGGTGGCAGGGCTAGAGGCTATGGGCTGGCAGACTGTGCATTTTTACCCAACTTCCGAGGCTTCGCCCTACGAGCTATCTTACTCCGACGAGAACGAAATGACGTGGGGACAAATGCAGGTGCTGGCGGATTTGGTCGAGAAACAAGAAACAAACCCTAATTCTAAGCCGATCGCGATTGTAGCCACCGAAAGAGCTCTCCAGTGTCACTTGCCCCCGCCTGCTGCTTTTGAACCCTACTGTCTGACGCTGAAGCGAGGTGCGGTTCAAGACTCGAAGATACTTGACCGCCAACTTGTGTCGATGGGCTACGATCGAGTGACTCTGGTAGAAATGGAGGGCCAGTGGAGTCGCCGGGGCGATATTGTCGATGTGTTTCCGGTAGCGGCGGAGTTGCCAGTGCGGCTGGAATGGTTTGGGGATGATTTGGAGCAAATTCGGGAGTTTGACCCGTCTTCCCAGCGATCGCTCGATAAGGTCGATCGGTTAGTTTTAACCCCTACTAATTTTAACACAATTATTAAAGCAGTTTTATCTGAAAAAAATATTGACGAAATTAACCAACTAGGCTCTGTAGACCCAGAAAATGAAGGCGAAAAATTTGTCCGCAGGCTGTTGGGTTTAGCGTTCGAGCAACCTGCATCTTTGTTGGATTATTTGACTGAAAATACTTTAGTTGTTATTGACGAACCCCAAGGGTGCGAAGGTCACAGCGACCGCTGGTATGAGAATGCACAGGAACAGTGGAATAATTGCAATCGGGAATCGGCAGTTACTGGTGAGGAAACAGAAAAATTGCCAATTGCTAATTTGAAAGTTCCAAAAATTCACCGCACTTTTGCTGAATCTATGGCAGATGTCGCAGCTTTCGAGAGGCTAGAACTTTCAGAATTGGCAGAAGATTCTACGGCTAAAAAACTTCAAAGCTCTGCGGAGGGCGACCAGCTACCGTCTGCGATTAATTTGGCTTCTAGGCCTGTGCCGGTGATGCCTCACCAATTTGCAAAGCTGTCTCAAATGCTCAGGGAAGAGCGCGATCGGGGGTTTACCATTTTTCTGGTTTCTGCTCAACCGAGTCGATCGGTTTCTCTGCTGTCGGAACACGACTGTCCGGCTCAGTTTGTGGTGAATCCGCGCGATTATTTGGCGATCGACAAGTTGCAATTGCAGCACATTCCGGTGGCTTTGAAGTACAGCGGGCTGGCAGAATTAGAAGGTTTTATTCTGCCGACTTTTCGGATTGTGTTAATTACCGATCGGGAATTTTACGGTCAGCATTCTCTCGCTACTTTTAGCTACGTCCGCAAGCGCCGTCGTGCTGCTTCTAAGCAAGTAGACCCGAATAAATTAAGCCCTGGTGATTATGTGGTTCACCGCCAGCACGGAGTGGGTAAATTTATCAAGTTGGAACGTTTGACGATTGATCGGGAAACTCGCGAATATTTATTGATTCAATACGCTGACGGTACTCTGAGGGTGGCGGCAGATCAATTGGGCGCTTTGTCGCGGTTTCGGACTGTAGGCGATAAAGTACCGGATTTAAACAAGCTGACAGGCCAAACTTGGGAAAAAACTAAAACAAAGGTTCGCAAAGCTGTTAAGAAATTGGCAGTGGATTTGCTGAATCTTTATGCTAAAAGAGCTAAACAAACAGGTTACGCTTTTCCTCCTGATATGCCTTGGCAACAAGAATTAGAGGATTCTTTTCCTTACCAGCCAACCCCGGATCAGTTGAAGGCAACTCAGGATGTGAAACGCGACATGGAGGGCGATCGACCGATGGATCGTTTGGTCTGCGGCGATGTCGGTTTTGGTAAGACAGAAGTGGCTCTGAGAGCGATTTTTAAGGCGGTTACGGCGGGCAAGCAGGTGGCTTTGCTCGCGCCGACGACGATTTTGACCCAACAGCACTATCACACGCTCTCGGAGCGTTTTTCCCCTTATCCGATCGAAGTTGGTTTGCTCAATCGCTTTCGCACTGAAACCGAGCGCCGAGAGATTCACAAGCGTTTGGCGACTGGGGAATTAGATGTGATTGTCGGTACTCAAGCTGTTTTGAGCAAAGCCATTAAATTTCGGGATTTGGGCCTGTTGGTGGTGGATGAAGAACAGCGGTTTGGAGTTAAGCAAAAGGAAGCAATTAAATCTCTCAAAACAGAGGTAGATGTTCTGACTTTGACAGCAACGCCGATTCCCCGGACTTTGTATATGTCGCTGTCGGGGATTCGCGAGATGAGTTTGATTTCGACTCCGCCTCCTTCCAGACGCCCGATTCAGACGCATTTGGCTCCCTATAACCCGGAAGTGGTGCGATCGGCAATTCGTCAAGAATTGGACAGGGGCGGTCAGGTTTTTTACGTGGTGCCGCGGATTGAGGGGATTGATGAGTTGGCAGTTCAGTTGCAGGAGATGGTTCCGTCTGCCAGAATTGCGATCGCCCACGGTCAAATGGAGGCGTCGGAACTAGAATCAATCATGCTGACTTTCAGTGCGGCGGAGTTTGATATTTTGGTGTGCACGACGATTATTGAGTCGGGTTTGGATATTCCGCGAGTCAATACAATTTTAATTGAAGACGCGCAGAAGTTTGGTTTGGGTCAGCTTTACCAGTTGCGGGGACGGGTGGGACGCGCGGGGATTCAAGCTCACGCTTGGCTGTTTTATCCGAAGCAGAACCAACTGTCTGATGCTGCAAGGCAGAGGCTGCGGGCTATTCAAGAGTTTGCCCAGTTGGGTTCGGGCTATCAGTTGGCTGTCCGAGATATGGAAATTCGCGGTTCGGGTGATGTTTTGGGTACTGAACAATCTGGTCAAATGGAGGCGATCGGTTTTGATTTGTATGCTGAAATGTTAGAGGAGGCTATTCGGGAAATTAAGGGTCAGGAAATTCCGAAAGTTGAGGACGCGCAAATTGACCTAACTTTGACGGCGTTTATTCCTGCCGATTACATCGCAGATTTGGATCAAAAGATGAGCGCTTACCGGTCTGTGGCTTCTGCTAATACCCCTGAAGAATTACAGCAGATTCAGGCTGATTGGTGCGATCGCTATGGGCCAATTCCTCTGCCAGCCCAGCAACTTATCCGTGTTGTCGAACTCAAACAAATTGCTAAAAAAATCGGTTTTTCTCGGATCAAACCGGAGAATAAGCAGAACATAGTTTTGGAAACTGCGATGGAAGAGCCTGCTTGGAATTTGCTCAAGGCTAATTTGCCGGAACATTTGCGCTCTCGTTTTGTCTACAGCAAGGGGAAGGTTACTATTCGAGGTATGGCGGTTTTGACGGCCCAAAAGCAATTGGATAATTTGATTGATTGGTTGGGTAAAATGCAGGGCGCTTTGCCGGAAGCAAATGTTTGATTTTAATATATAATCCCCAAATCTAGCGCACCGCCGAAACCACAGAATAATACCGATGGAACCATAAAAAATCTTACTGCTGTTTTCATGATGGTTTTAGCGACAGAAAGGATTAAAATCGTGAAAAAGTTAGTGAGTATTTTTTTGGCGATCGCGCTAATGCAAGGAGTCCCAATGGCGGTTCAATCTCAACAAATAATTGACCCGATCGATCGGGTTGTGAGTGCTGGATTGATGAATAAAGATGCCAGTGGCAATTTTAATGCTGATGGCCTTGTCAGTCGCGCCGATTTGGCGGTGATTTTAGTGAAAACTTTTGGTTTGGAACGCCGGAAAACAGCTCAGAAACCGGATAGGGAAGTGCCGGACGTACCGAAGAGTTACTGGGCTTACAGTGCGATTCAAACTGCTTTGAAAACGGGAACGATGAGTGGATATCGCGACGGAATGTTTTTCCCAAATCAAAGGGTGACTCGCGCTGAAGCTTTGGCGATTTTTGCTCAGGCTTACGGGGTTTTTCAGTTTCCCGAACCCAGCATTTCCGAGATTTTAGCTAAGTATCCCGATGCAGGCGAAATTCCTAATTGGGCTAGAAAGTCTATAGCTACTGCACTTTATGAAGGGTTCGTTAATGTTGATGTCGCAACTAATAAGATTAATCCTTTGAAACCGATGACTCGTGGGGATATCGCTTACGCTTTGAGCAAGTATTTAGAACGGCAAGTAAGGCCCACTTCTTTGCCTGTCCCGGACGAGGAGCCTCCCGATCGCGGCGTGGGAAGGTGATAGTGTTAAGTTGTGATATCAAATCCGGTAGCATCCGAATTATTCCTCTCTGTATTCTCTCCCTCTGCGTTCTCTGCGCCCTCTGCGGTTAAATAATCCCGATACAACCGGAAACGATATGAGTTAAAAAGTCGATCGCCCGCCATTCAAACACCATGCAAAATCCCGGAGATTTGGTGACTGTAAAAGCAGCCATCAAACCCCCAGGATTTAAGTTTTCCCTCTTAAACGAGGCTCAAATTATCCCCAGTGAGCTTTAACTCACTCAGCAGTAGCCAATTCGGTACTGGCACCACCGCGCTTCCGAGTCAGGGTATTGAAAAGCATCTGACCGACTGCTTTAATCAAATTGCCTTCTAACTCCATGAACATCTTCATGTTCATGCCAAAAGCTGCATTAGCTTCGTCAACAATTCGCTCTGCTGTTGCTTCGTCAATCGGCAGTTCATTCATTGCCTGACGGTAGTTACCCTTGAATTCTTTTTCATCAGGAATATCCTGGAATTCATAGAAAGCAGTGCCTTCTCCCTCGGAAAGATTCATCCCGCGCTGGGCAATTCCCTTGAGGATTTGTCCGCCGGATAAATCGCCCAAGTAGCGAGTGTAAGAGTGAGCTACTAACAGTTCTGGTGCGGTCGCCGAAATCTCGCGAATTCGCTCCACATAAGCTTTAGCTGCTGCTGACGGAGCTACTTGTTCGCGCCAATTCGCACCGTAGTAGTAAAATAAATCTTGCTCTAAGCTGTGTTTGCGATTCAACTCAGAAAAGTAAATTTTTGAAACAACCGGATGCTGCTTTTGGCGTTCCATTTCCTCTTCCATTGCCGAGTAGACAAAGTAGAGGTTTCCTACTAACTTCCGGTAAGAAGTTTTTTCTACAACGCCTTTTAAAAAACACTTGACAAAACCGACGTTTTCTGCCATTGTGTGGGACTTTTTGGTTCCCTCACGCAATTTGGTCGCTAAATTGATGCTCATAAAAAAATTCGGTAAGTGGGAAACTCAGCGTCTTTAGACCTGAGATGGAAACGGCTCGGCGGTCGAAACCGCCGTGAATCTTTGCATTACACGAGGATTGCTAGATGGGAGTGTAATGAATGTAATGTAATTTCGATGGGACACTTCAGCTAGGGGAGCGTGCATCGAAATTACCCTCTCAAATTTGGCAACCCGCGATCGCATAATGTTTGCTCTTTCGAGCCTCCCTTTCGGGGTGATGTTAGCTTCGACAAAGTTAACGGCCGGTACTATATCTAGGACACTGATTTAACCCAATAAGTCTGTTTAATCCTAAATTTCTAGAGCAAGGAACTAGCTTCGCATTCCCTGGTAGGTCTTTAACTCTTACCGTTAACGTAGTACCAAGGTACTGAGTCTGGTCAACTGCGGTTTAAGTCTTAGGCTAGAAGCCCAATCTCTTTAGACCTGGGTCGTTGACGCTCTATTTGTCCAACCTTCTATTTTTGTGGTAGCTGATGGATGCGCCAAAAATCTAAAATTTACCTAAGTGTTTACCTTAGATCGATTTGATGAGAGATTGTATTAATTTTTATAACAAAACCTAGAAACATCAAAGGGCCCTGATGCCCGATCGCCCGAAAGGGCAGAAGGCATCAGGGCCGCAAAAGTTTAGTCATGAGTCCTGAGTCATTAGCTGCTAGCTAACGACTCAGGACTCATGATTAATTTAGATGTCCAAGTCGAGGAGGTTGAGTTTGGGGCCGTAGGTTTCGATGAATTCGCGGCGGGGGGCGACACGATCGCCCATTAAGATCGTAAAGATGCGATCGGCCTCAGCAGCGTCTTCAATCTCCACCCGTTTCAGCGTCCGAGTTTCTGGGTTCATCGTCGTATCCCACAACTGTGTCGGCATCATTTCACCCAAACCTTTGAACCGCTGAATGGTGTAGTTAGCATTCGCCGGAAATTCATTGCGGATGAGATTGTTCATTTCGCGATCGCTGTAACAGTAGTAATGATTGCGTCCCCGTTCCACTTTATAGAGAGGAGGACAAGCAATATAGATGTAACCTTGTTCTACAAGTGCCCGCTGATAGCGGTAGAAGAAAGTCAGCAACAGCGTGCGGATGTGGGCACCATCCACGTCAGCGTCAGTCATAATTACGATGTGGTGATACCGCAATTGACCCGGATCGAATTCTTCGCCTTTGATGCCCAAACCCAGGGCTGTAATTAACGATTGAATTTCGTTATTTTTGTAGATTTTGGCGTCGTCGGTTTTCTCAATGTTGAGAATTTTACCGCGCAAAGGCAGGATTGCTTGAAATTGGCGATCGCGCCCTTGTTTGGCACTGTTATGGACAAAAATTCCCGCAGCTAATGCAAAGTTGTGACTGTTGGGCACTTCGATGTCGTAAACATCGTAGCGTTCCTCCAAATGTTCGATCGACACAACGCGGTGGTTGTAATTCCGAACCGCTTGGCGAGCATATACTTCATCACCATTAAAGTAGCGATCGCAAAACGTCTCAAACTTCAACAAAGTCTTATCACCCTTCATGCGGCGATAAAGATTGTAAGCATCTACATTCATCCAACCTTCTTTCAGGTGGACTGTCTTCAAAGCTTCCAGCGTCTGGCGGTAATAAGTTTCCTTCAAAGTCGCTTTACGTTTCTGGCGAAACTCCGGCGTCCACTGTTCCTTAGTTTTTTCGCGCCGCCACTCCAACAAATTCTCATCTTGCCACTGTTCTTTAGCAAGTTGAGAATGAGTCTCCCGTGCTTCAGGATTGTTAGCAAAATGATTACTCACCCGTTCCGACTGAGCCAAACGGTTTTCTTCACTACTCCAATACTCTTGCTGGGCTTGGTTCAGCAGTTCATTATTTTGCTGGCGATAAGTTTCATCACTATCGTAAAACTCCCGCCACTTGCTCATCATGTAAGCTTTATACTCTTCATCTTCCCACTGAGCTTTCGCCTGTTCCGAAAGAATTTGTCGCGTTTCAGGCTGCCGCATCCGCTCTTTCATCATCGCCCGAAATTCATCAGTCATGTGAGCTTGACGGCTCTTTTCAATGACATCGGGCCTGTGCAAGGTTTTCTCAAGGTTCGCGCGGTGAAGAGCCAAGTGATCCTCAGCCGACATTCGCTGAATATTTGTCGGATTGTTGTTGAGTTTATTGAAATCAACGTGGTGGCGGTGATTGCCCTCAGATGCTTGATAGACACCGTGTTTTAGGTTGTAGAAATCCGCTAAAAGATGGGTGTAAATCCACTTATCACTGTTGGGATTCCAAACCATTTCGTAACCGTTAAGTCCCTGGCCCTGTTTGGTTTTTTCCGACAACTTGCGGTGGAACGGCATTAATGAATCTTCCGGTGTCAGCAGGGCTGCTGCTTTGTAAGTGCCATCCCGCAACATGAATGGATGGTCGGGAGTGCAAGTTATTGTCTCCCCATTGTCTAATGTCAGTTTGACAACTTCAGCATTTGCTTTAGTCATCCGAGCATTAGTTATTCGCTCAAACCCGATGTTTCCACTCTCGCGAATGGTGTAGCAAAAGTGTTCTTTACCTTCTGCTTGTTCGTCAACTATCTGTTTGATAGTTTTTGTCGTACCGTCAGCTAATTTTATTTCCTGAGATGAAAAAAAACAGCCCCCCGCGGAATCCCCCTCGACGAGGTATATCTCAGACAGGGCGGGGTCTCTGGAGCTACAGTCCGCTAATTTTCCAGGCAAAGGAGACGATTCTAAGACTGATTTTCGGCGCACTAAATCGCGGGCACGGCGGGCGGCTTCAGCGGCCTTAAATGCCTGAATTGCTTTTTCCAAAATAGCGTCGGCTACTTGGGGGCGAAACTCTAAATATTCTGTCAATACTTCGCCTACCAAGGAATCGACAATTCCCCGAACTTCTGTATTTCCTAGCTTGGTTTTAGTTTGACCTTCAAATTCCGGATCTGGGACTTTGACCGAAATCACTGCTGTCAAACCTTCGCGCACGTTTTCGCCGGCGAGGTTGGGCTCGTTTTCTTTGATTTTGTTGCGCTTGCGGGCGATCGAATTCATCGTCCGCGTCAAAACTGCCTTCAGACCTTCTAAGTGCGTGCCACCGTCGATCGTCCGAATGTTGTTAGCAAAACCTAGAACGTTGTCGCTAAAAGCATCGACGCACCACTGCAAAGCCACTTCTATCTGCACGTTGTTGCGTTCTCCTTGCACGTAGATCACTTCTTCGTGCAGAGGCTGCTTTTCGCGGTTCATGTAGGCGATATATTCCTTGATTCCGCCCTCATAACAGTATGTTTCGATGCGAGGTTCGCTACTTTTGAGCAGTTCCAAACGGTGGTCGCTAAACGTAATTCTCACGCCCGCATTCAAGTAACCCAATTCTCGCAAGCGCCCGGCGAGTGTAGTGTAATCAAATTCAATGCCTGTGCTAAATATTTGAGTATCTGGCAAGAAAGAAACTGAAGTGCCGGTGCGATTGCCTTTGTTGGGCTTGGCATTAAGTTCAGTAACTGGATTGCCTCTTTCGTAGCGCTGTAAATGTTCTTTTTGGTCGCGCCAAACTGTCACTTCTACCCACTCGGACAGCGCGTTAACAACAGAAATACCTACACCGTGCAATCCTCCAGAAACCTTGTAGCCACCACCGCCAAATTTACCGCCGGCGTGGAGTACAGTCATTACTGTTTCTATTCCCGATTTGCCAGTCTTGGCAACGATGCCGGTCGGAATACCCCGGCCGTCGTCTGTCACGGTAACGGAACCGTCGGCGTTGATGTCAATCTCGATGTGAGTGCAGTGGCCAGCCAGCGCCTCATCGATGGAATTGTCCACAACCTCGTAAACTAGATGGTGGAGTCCTCGCGGGCCGGTGGTACCGATGTACATCCCCGGTCGTTTGCGGACTGCTTCGAGACCTTCGAGAACTTGAATTTGGTCGGCGCTGTAGCTGCTGGTCATACAAAAATAGCTCCAATAATGAGGCCTAAAGCCCCGAAAGCTTATAAAATAGGAAAACTCCTAAAATTATAGCACAAAACCGTTAAAGGCGATGCTAGGGCTTTCTGAAGGGAAATTTATCGGGGGGACGTACCCTTTATAGTTTGACTTGGGTATCTATTGACATTTTGTTGCGGGGCTGTTAGCTGGAACATTGAGAAGTGCGATCGCCCCGTTGTCGGCGGCTGCGAATAACTGTCCTGTAGCTATTGTGGCTTCGCAGCAATGCCCGCGCTTGGCGTGCTGCCACAATTGCGTCGCGAATCTCGATCGCCTGTTGCGCGATCGCCCCAGCTACTTCGGGGCGGGCGTTCAGATACTCAATCAACTCGTTTTCCACCAAAGATTTAACGATTTCTTGTACCTCCGGGTTGGCTAACCGATTTTTAATCGACCCTTCAAACACGGGATTCAATACTTTAACGGCAATGATGCCAGTGAAGCCACACTCTAAAACCTGAGTCCAATCTAAAATTGGGTCTGTGTCTTTGAGCTTGCCCAGATTGCGGGCGATCGCGCTCACCGTGCGCCGAGTCATCAATTGGAAGGTGTTAAAGAAAGTGCCGTCAATGTTCTGGACGCAGTTGGCAAAACCTAACAGTCGGCCGCAGGAATTATCTTGGCTCGGAACGTGCCACTGAAAAGCTATTTCTACTTGTACGTCGTCTCGATCGCCCTGAATGTAAATAATATCTTCGTGCAGCGGTTCGACATCAGAGTTCAGGTAGGCGACATATTCCCGGATGCCGTCGGGGTAACAATAAGTTTCAATTGAGGGAGAACTACTGCCTGGCATTTCCAAGCGGTTGTCAGTCAATATAATTTTCAAACCGGGATTGAGATAAGCAAGCTGCCGCAGGTGAAGGGCGAGAGTCGGGCGATCGAACTCAATGCCATTCTTAAAAATCTCCACATCTGGTTTGAAACAAATCGACGTACCCGTGCGGTTTTCGGAACTGGGTTTAACTGTCAGTTGCGTAACAGCGATGCCTTTCTCAAAACGCTGGCTGTAAATTTGCTCCTCGCGCCAAACAGTTACCTGCAACCATTGAGACAAAGCATTGACAACTGCTATCCCAACTCCGTGGATACCTCCAGAAACCTTGTAGCCGTCGCCACTCCTGCCGACAAAGCAGAGAACCGTTAAAACTGCTTCCAAGAATGATTTGCCAGTTTTGGAATGAATCTCGGTGGGAATTCCCCGGCCGTTGTTTGTCACGGTAACGGAACCGTCAGCGTTGAGGTCAACTTCGATGCGAGTGCAGTAACCGGCCAGCGCTTCGTCGATGGAATTGTCAACAACCTCGTAAACTAAATGGTGGAGTCCTCGCGGGCCCGTGCTACCGATGTACATCCCCGGTCGTTTGCGAACTGCTTCGCGATCTCCGAGAACTTGAATTTGGTCGGCGCTGTAGCTGCTGGTCATACAACAATACCTCCAATAATGAGGCTTAAAGCCCCAAAAGCTTCTAAAATGGGAAAACTCCTAAAATTATAGCACAAAACCGTTAAAGGCGATGCTAGGGCTTTCTGAATGGAAATTTATTAGGGGGAGGGAGGGGAATAGTTTTGAGATTGCTGGAGGACTGCCCAGGCCGATCGCGGTGAATCAGTGTAGGAGAGAGGGGAAAGCATTGATAGGAGAGGATTTGAGAGTTTTTATAGGGAAATGTGCGACAGCTTATGCCTAGATTAATTACGATTTGTGGGGCGACGGCGACGGGGAAGTCGGGAGTGGCATTGGCTTTGGCGGGGCGACTACAATCCTCGATCCTCAGTGCGGACTCCCGTCAAGTGTACCGCGAATTTGACATCGGAACCGCAAAACCGACGGCGGTCGATCGCACTTGTGTACCCCATCACTTAATTGACATCTGCGATCCGACAGAAACTCTAACACTCGCAGACTACCAGCAACAAGCTCAAAATTTAATTGCTGCTGTTGATTCTCCTCTGTTGTTGGTGGGAGGGACGGGCTTATATATTAAGTCTGTAGTCAAAGGTTTGAAAATTCCGAGGGTAGCACCGATGCCCGAATTGCGATCGCAACTAGCAGAACTCGGACAATCTCAATGTTACGCGATGTTGCAGCAGGTCGATCGCTCTGCCGCCGAGAAAATTCACCTCAATGACCCAGTAAGAACTTTAAGAGCACTGGAAGTATTTTATGCGACCGGTCGCCCTATTTCCGAACAGCAGGGCGAAAATCCTCCCAATTATCCTATTTTACAAATTGGGTTGGATTGCGCGATCGATGTTTTGGTCGATCAGATCAAACAGCGCACCGAACAAATGCTAGAACGCGGTTGGATAGCTGAAGTAGAATATTTGTGTAAAAAATACGGCTGCGACTTGCCACTTTTGAACACGCTGGGCTATCAGGAAATGAAACAATATTTGGCGGGCGACATTAAGCTGGAAGAAGCTAAAGAATTAACAATTTTGCACACGCGGCAATTTGCGAAGCGTCAGCGGACATGGTTTCGAGCCTATCCTGAAATTGAATGGTTCGATGTTAGCATACCCGATTTGTGCGATCGAGTTTGGCGGAGGGTTGCAGAGTTTTGTGAACAATAAAGAGTTTTTTTACCGCAGAGGGCGCAGAGGGCACAGAGAAAGAGTAAGGAGAGATGTAAGTGTTATTTTTAATTTGGCAAAATTTCTCTAATTCTTTGCCGAAACAAACGCACAGCAGCACGCTGTCCGACTGTTCTGCTTTGTTCGATGAAACCGGGAATTTCAGCAACTGGTAAAAAGGGAAATGCTAAACTGCGATCGCACATTTCATATTTCCCTTTTCTCGTTCCCAGGATCTGCCTGGGAATGCCTGAATCCGAGGCTCTGCCTCGCACAAATAGGGAGGCAGAGCCTCCGGATCTGCGTTCCTAGGCTGAGCCTAGAAACGAGGGGAAATCCGTCAATTAACTGTACAAACTCGCCACATATTCGCCGTAACCGTTGTAGGGCAAAGTTGGGCGAGTTTCCCACGACCAACTGTTACCGGGGCCGACTATGCGTTCGCTGGCCTGCGACCATCTGGGGTGCGGTTTGTCGGGTTCGACATTTGCTTCAAAGGCGTATTCGTTGGGGCCGATTGTATTCCAAAAAGTGGCGGGCTGTTGTTCGACAAATTCAATTTTTACGATCGACTTTGCGCCCTTAAAACCGTATTTCCAAGGAATCACTTGCCGCAGCGGCGCACCATTTTGCTTTGGTAGCCTTCGGCCATACAAGCCTGTGGCAAAAAATGCTAAATCGTTTGCCATTTCTTCAATTCGCAGACCTTCGGTATAAGGCCAAGGATAAAATTGCGACATCAAACCGGGGCCGGGAGTTATTTTGGGATCGTAAAATGAGGTAAAGCGAACGAATTTAGCTTTCGATTGCGGTTCGACATCAGCCATCAGTAATTTCATGGGAAATCCTACCCAAGGAACTACCATCGCCCAGGCTTCTACACAGCGAAATCGATAAACTCGTTCTTCGATAGGAAATTTTTTGTTGAGGTCGTCAATATCATAAGTGCGGGGATTTTTTACTAAACCTCCTACTTCTACTTTCCAGTTTTCTGTTGGCAAAGCTTGAGCGGCTTGCCAAATAGATTTTGTGCCGCCGTATTCGTAAAAATTGTTGTATTTTGTAGCTAAGGCTTCGTCGGTAATCGCTCGATCGACTTTCGCAAAGTCGGGATTCCGGCTCAATCCCGCATATGCTTGGGTTGAGCTTTGATCCAGAGCAGTTTTTGAGCTAGCATTGCTTTGGCAGCCGATCAGCGGCAGCAGGGAAGCAGTCACGCCGGCGCCAATTAAATTGGTCATGAAGCGGCGGCGGTTGAGAAAGGCTGTTTCTGGGGTAATTTGGGGTTCGAGAATTTCCCAAGGTTTGGGTACGCGAATTAAGGGCATAAGTAATAGTTAAAAGTTAGTAGTTCGTTTGGCAAAAATTGCCTAAGTTTTAATCAGCTAGTCGATTTGACATTAGAAAGTTGAACTTTTAGATTCACTCCATAGAACAAAGAATCGCCGATGTTTGGCAAGACCTCGCCATTGCTTTGCTGCGATCGCAATGCAAGTATTGGCAATGACAGTATAGCGTAATTCGGTAATAACTGAGATATTGCACCATTCTAAACAACAGGCTTTCCGGCCTGTTCCACAAAGAATGATTTTCTTGTGGGGTAGGCATCCTGCCCGCCCATAGGATCGACCTATTAAACCTCGCTCGCAGGAAAGTCAGCAATTATTTACGTGCGATCGACCGCAGCAATTGTGGCGAAAATCTGGGAAACAATTATGATCAAGCAAAGATTCCAATTATTTAATTTGTCCACAGGAAGCGGCACGCACCGCCCCGCTTTCCTCCCCCACCGAATGTCGGACGGGGGTCTCCAGCGGAAAGACAAATGAGTTACTGCATCAATCCCCATTGCCAGAATCCCCAAAATCTCGATCGCGCGACAGTATGCAAAAGTTGCGAGTCGAACTTGCTGCTAAAAGGCCGCTACCGAGTTTTTCACACCCTCGGTCAAAGTCTCACTTGCCGCACCTTCTTAGCTGTCGATGAAGACCAACCTTCGCAACCCCGCTGCGTCATTCAACAGTTCTGCGCGCCTGCTGCAGGTTCCACACAAGAAAACTGGGCATTTCGCCGCTCGGCCTCAGTTATCGACAAGTTGGGCCAACATCCCCAAATACCGAAACTGCTGGCATCTTTTGAACTCGAAGGCTGCCAGTATTTAGTGCAAGAATACATCGAAGGCCGCAATTTAGCCGATCGGCTTTCAGAAAAAGGTGTTGTTAAAGAAATTCAAATTTGGTATCTGCTGAGCGAATTGTTGCCAGTCCTGCAATTTGTTCATGAAAATCAACTGATTCACGGAGATATCAAACCGTCGAATATTATTCACCGCAAAAATCCCCAAGCATCCCCAGCTTGGGCAGGGAAAGAGGGTTTACATTCCGTGTCTCAGGAAAGTTCCTCTGGGCTAGTTTTAGTCGATTTCGGCGCGGCAATTCGGGCTAATAGTGGCCCGATCAAAACAGAAACGGTGACAGGTTCAGCAGAATACGCGGCCCCGGAACAAATTAAAGGCCAAGCGATTCAGAGCAGCGACATCTACAGTTTGGGCGTCACTTGCATTCACTTGTTAACGGGAATGTCGCCCTTTGATTTGTTTGACATCAAATCCGAAAGTTGGGCTTGGAGACATTATTTGAAAGTACCAGTTTCGGCGCGACTCGGCCGCATTCTGGATAAAATGGTGCAGCGAGAACCATCAAAACGCTATCGATCGACCGAGGCAATTCTCACAGACATGAATTACGGCCCGGCACCGGTAGACGTGATTCTCAGCAAACCCAAGTGGACTTTGGCAATGTGGGGAGGAACTGCGGTTGCCCTGCTGTCCGTAGTGCTGGGTTCTCGCTTGCCTTCTCCTGCACCGCAGGCTTTCACTTCTGGTGAGCCTGTTTCTAGCATTCCCGAAATTCGGTTCAATCCGCCCCCGATGCAGGATTTCAACGGTGATGCATCGCAGTCCCGGCCTGCTGTACGCACTCTGGCGGATCTAGACAAAAACCCGGTTTGGACGGTAGCAGTTGCTCCCCAGGGCCGCGCGATCGTCAGCGGGAATAACGACGGTACAATTCACTTGCGGCACAAGCGTCACGGCAAGCTGCTCAAGGTTTTAGCCGGACATTTGGGGCCTGTGTGGTCGGTGGCTGTCAGCCCCGACGGCAGGACGATCGCCAGCGGTGGCGTTGACGGTACGATTAAATTGTGGAATTTCTATTCTGGCAAGTTAATTCGGACTTTGGACGGACACCAAGACGGCGTGTTCTCGGTGGTTTTCAGTCCCGATAGCCGGACTGTGGCCAGTGTCGGTAAGGACAAAACTTTGAAGTTGTGGCAAGTCGAAGGCGGGGCCGAGTTGGAAACTCTCAACCGGGTTTTTGACGAGGTGCAGGCGGTGGCTTTCAGTCCCGATCGAGAAACTTTGGCGATCGGCAGCAGCGACGGTAAGATCAACCTGTGGAACTGGCAGACTGGGGAATTCAAAGAAACTCTTTGGGGTCATTCTGAGGCGGTTTGGTCTCTGGCCATCAGCCCGGATGGTCAAACTCTCGCCAGCGGCAGTTGGGACAAGACGGTGAAGCTGTGGGATATCAGCGCAAATAATCAGTTCGGGCAGCCCAACGGTTCTCTGCTACGGACTTTGAGCGGCCATTCCGACAAGGTTAAGTCCTTGGCTTTCACTCCCGACGGAGACAAACTCGCTAGCGCCGATTTGAGCGGCACTATCAAGCTGTGGCGCATGAGTTCCGGCGAAATGGCGGGCACGCTGAAGGGTCATTCTACCTGGGTGGATTTGGCTTTTAATCCTCAAGACAAAACTCTGATCAGTGGCAGTTTTGACGACACGATTAAGGTGTGGCGACTGTCTCCTTAATTTTTTCGATCGCCCGTTCGATCGATTTTTGAACAGCTAGGGCGATCGAACATTTAGCTAATTTATCTATCAACACTTCGGACAGTTTCAATGCCCACGCATGGGGTGGCGAGAAACCCGGTTTCTATGAGTTTTGCTAACAGGAACAAGAAATATAGTCAGCAACCGGGTTTCAGATCGTCAAAAGTGCGTCCAGAACTTTGCTGACTTTTATCTTGTTTTAATCGGGGTGCCCTAAAACCTCTATGCTACGGTTGGTAATCAAAAACTGTCCGAACTGTTGGTACAGAAACAAATTTAAAATTGACAATAGTCAGAATATCCCTAGAAATCGCGGTTGCTAACTAACAGTTGTGGTAAAGTAGTTTTGGCTGTTAAAGTAAAATCTATGACCGCAAATTCCGAGTTAGCAGAGCAGTATTTGTCAGCGGGCGATAGCCTTCAGAAATCAGGAAAGCTTGAGGAGGCGATCGCTCAATATCAAAAATTACTAGCCATTCAAGCCGATAGTCCGATCGCACTCAACAAGATAGCAGAAATTTATTATACGCAACAGAAATATGTAGAGGCGATCGCCTCCTGTTACCAAGCACTTCGTCAGCAACCCAATTTCGCCGCCGCCTACAAAACCCTAGGCAATATCCTGCAAGCCCAAGGCAAAATAGACGCGGCAATTCGTGCCTACTCCAAGGCGATCGAATTCGATCCTAATTTTGTCGAAGCCTATGTTAACTTGGGCAGTATGTTTTACAAACAAGGCCAGCTCGATGACGCCATAACTTACTATCAAAAATCTATCGTTATTCAACCAGATTTAGCCGTCGCTTATTGGAATTTAGGCAAAAGTTTGGAAGAGCAAGGTCGAATCAATGAAGGTTTATTTTATCAAAAAAAAGCTCTCAACTTACAGCCGGAGTTAGAAGCTAGAAGCAATTCAGTAAAAAATCACACTTACTGAAGAGGAATGTTATAGTCGGAATAATTCTATCATTAACGATGCAAGCTGGATCAACATGGAAATTAGCCAGAATCCGCTCGAATTCCTAACGGCTAAAGTACAAGAAACTGTTGCCGATACCCAAAACTTAGCCAACCAAATCGCTGCTAAAGTTGAGGAAAGTGCAACTGTATTAACAGGGTGGGTACAATCAGCGCCAAGTTCAATTGTTAGTGCTGGGGCGATCGCCACTCAAGAAGCTTTTAAAATAGCACATAACATCCGTTTTGAGAACCTGCCAAGAAATCTGCAATCGAAATTTGCTAGGGCTGGGATGCGTGACGGAATGCGAAATGTTCAAGAAGCAGCAAAAGTATTTGAATCCATACCCGCCCAAATTCGTGCCCAAGGCCCAGAAGCAATTCGCAACTTCTGTCAAGATAAAGATTGGAGTCACATCCAAGCGCACGTCAATGGAGGTGGAAGCGAAGCTGCTAACGGGATTTTTGAATATTTTTGGGTGAATCGTGCTCGCGGTGGTGTAGACATGACTGCTGCTGAATTAGCAGTCGCTAAGCAAGTTTTAGCGGATGCAGCGTTTAAAGCAGCAGTTGCGGAAATCGTTGGGGCTGCAATGAAAGGGGCGATCGCAGCAGCAGTAATTGAGTTAATATTTTCTATCTTAGAAAACTCGCTATTGTGCGTTGAAGGCAAAATTACCCAGTCAGAGTTAGTCGAACAAGTCGCCACTGCCACCGCCAAAGCTGGCATTGCTGGCGGTGTTATTACTGGCATTCTATTAACACTGTGCATGATATTTCCCCCCATTGCTGCGCTTTTAGGTGCCGCAGCGATGCCCTTGGCGGTTGCAGGTATTGGTTTTATGGGAATTCGCGCCTGGGAAATCTTTTGTCACGGCGATCGACTATTTGGTATTACTCAACAAACACAAAAATTTCTGGGGATGACTGAAGCGACAACACAAGCAAATAATCAGAATCTTGACTTTTTCAAGAAGTCGAAGTTTTTGGTATTCTGATGATTGGGAAATATAAATATGTAGTTAAACACCAAAAATAATCCTAGAACAACCTGAATTGTAGGGGCGGGTTTTACCAACCATAATAGCCTAAGACTAATAATCTTATAAACCCGCCCGCTCCCATGTAATGTTTATTTCTACCCACTTACTTAATATGGATTCATTAGAAAAAACTCAAGATCAGCAGCATCCGCAATACAAGCGCGATCGAGCCAGTGTCGATACTTTATTAGCAGGAGAAGCAACCGAATACAATTTATCGGAATTAGCAAGATTAATAATTCGCTACCGAGGCTTTCCCGGCGCTAGAGATATTCAATCCGACTTAAAAAAAGTCCTGCAAAAATGGAATTATACCGAAGAAACTCTTTACGAACAAACCCGTAAAATTCACGCTACAGGTGAGGTTTACAGGCGACAAAAAAGCGATCAAGAAGATTGGGTCTAACTTTAGAAACCGGGTTTTTGGCAGTTTCTGCGGGCTGTAACGCGTCTTCTCGTAAAAAAAGCCTGTTTGTGACCAGTCGTGCGTCTACGACTATTAAAGCAAAGTGCGATCGCCTCAAGTCAAACTCAAAGGCGATCGCACTTAATTCCACTCAACTAGGCCCGAAAAGCCCGCGCTACAGAAACTACCTTACAACAAAAACATTTGTTGTAATATCGCTTTGAGCAACCGCTTCAACCATACCCAAATAGTTAGTGCCGACGTTAATTGCCGTAGCACTGACAGCAACTCCTCCATTCAGATTCAAACTTACAGCTTCATTAGTTTCTAACCACTAAATCGCCCGTACTGCTATTTATTGACAAGCTACCCTCGTAAAATACATCCCACAACTCGGGCAGGATGTCCAGCTTCCTGTGCTTGGATCGAATTGCAAGGTACCCCTGTTGCTTCCACTTGCCAATTGGAAGTTCACAGCCTTTCCATATCCCCTCAACCGACAAAACGTATCTGCCCCCAATTGGCGTGCGTTAGGATCTAGCCCATTAGCACCTTTTAGCGCTACATCAATTGGGATACCATTTTCACCGACAGGATTTTCAAAAAGGCGGATGCCACTGTTACCGGCATTTGGCGTTGGAGTTGGTGGTTTAGGCTGTGGTGTACCTTGGCTAATCGGTTGTGGTAATTTGCACCAGCTAAACTCTAAATCATTCAAAGCAGTATCATCTCCCCTTCCTTGCTGACCTTCAACTTTCGCGCGAACACCACAAATTGCCGAATTCGGCGGACCTGTTACCCAATTTGGTGTCCAAGCTCCCCATTGAGCTCCACCAGATGCTTCAATTACAGTGCTATTACTATTACTACAGCCAAAAGTTACAGAATTTGCTCCTGTATCATCACCATTGCCTTGTGGTGGTTCTACTTTCAGTTTAAATGCTGTTGCATAACTTCCTTTCGGGCAATTAGCTCCTTCACCCCAATTCCCCCAAAATCCCGGATGTGGTACAATCCGCTCGACCATGTTTCCCGCACGATCGTAACAATATAAGGCAACAGCATTGAGTGCAGTATCGTCGCCCCCACCTTGATTCGGTTCAACCCTCATCGAATATCCACCCACGTAGCTACCACCAGGGCAATAAATTGCGGTAGACCATCCTCCCCAAGGTGTGGCATTAGGAGCATTTTTTACGCCAGTAATGTCATTGCGAAAAGAAGCAGCACTAGCAGTCAAAGCGCTAGTGATAAGAGAAAGCGCTAAACCGCTGGCAATCCACACATTATTTTTCATAACTAAACCTCTCAATTGTGATGATTCTGGTCAATCGTCAGGGGATATTTTTTACACTCCCCGATAGCAATAATCCGGACAGTTTTTAGGCGTTGCTGAATTTAGGTAGGAATTCACATTTCCCAATTGCTATAAGACCCGGGAGGGTGAGTTTTGTAACATCAAGCGAAAAGTTGATTCATACGCCAGAATCAGCAACACCAGTTTTTATATGGCCCAATGGCTTATTCTGTAGGACTTTGAGCCACTGTGGATAATTAAATCAATGTCAGCTCCACCCCGCTCGTTGCATTTAATTGGACTTTATTTATGATCCTTGCGCCGCGTAAGCTTGTAGTCTCGTTCCAAAAACTGTCCGGAGTATTGCGATAGCAAAGGCGGTTAAAAATTAGGCTAAAATGAAAGAGCGACAGTCAAAGTTCAAGAATTCACTAAATTGTAATACCCTTACTTTGCACCACTATTTGTGATGTATCCCCACCCAATAAAAATTATGGTTGGGGCTTCCGATATAGTGATGGGATGAGCCAGACGGAGCTATTTTCTGATGTATTCTAGCTTCTTTAATGGCTAATATCGTTTCCGGTTGGAACGGAATTATTTATATATTTGGATGGTCAGTGCGAGCGAGACGCTCGCACTACTCTATACTGCATGATTCCGATTTAACCGGATTTGATATAACTTCTTTCTGGCACGATCGCCCTTTTTCTTAACAGACTTCTTGGCAGAAACAGATGAGAGTTTTGACTCAGACGATTGTTGGTTCGCTTTTATTGGTTGCATATCGCTAACCCCACCCAAATCAAAGATTATGGGTGGAGACTGCGCGATCTCATTTTCCTTCAATTTTCAACTGCGTCAAACCATCTCTGGTGAAACTTGCATTGCCGGCTGCGGCTGGAACTGGAACAGCGAATAAACCACATTGCGGCGGATATCCGTCATCATGTCCAAAAACAGCTCGTAACCTTCAGTTTTGTACTCGATTAACGGGTCTTTCTGGCCGTAACCGCGCAGCCCTACCGACTCGCGCAAAGCATCCATTTGTTGCAAATGTTCCCGCCACAAAGTATCAATTTGCTGCAAAATAAAGAACCGTTCCGCATCGCGCATCAATTCAGCTCGGATTGCATTAACTTCCGCTTCTTTCATGTCGTAAGCGTTGCGGACTTGTTCGTGTAAGAAAGTTTTAATTTCCTCAACGGACAAATCTTCTAGCTGATCCGGTGTCATGTCAGCCAGCAAATAAACAAATTCCTTCACCTTGCTCACAAGTTTGTCGAGTTCCCATTCTTCCGAAGGTAAGTCGGGGTTGATGTATGCTCCCACGATGTCGTCCATCGTCTGTTCGGCATACCTAATTACCTGTTCCTTGGAGTCCAAACCTTCCAATACTCGGCGACGTTCCGCATAGATTGCTCGACGCTGATTGTTCATCACTTCGTCGTATTCAAAGACCTGCTTGCGGATATCGTAATAGTAGGTTTCGACTTTTTTCTGAGCGCCTTCGAGGGAACCAGTCAGCATTTTAGATTCGATCGGCATATCTTCCTCAACACCGAAAGCCTTCATCAAACCGGCAACCCGTTCGCCGCCGAAAATCCTGAGCAAATTGTCATCCAAACTCAAGAAAAACCGCGTAGAACCCGGGTCTCCTTGGCGTCCCGCCCGGCCGCGCAACTGATTGTCGATCCGGCGCGATTCGTGGCGTTCGGTACCGATGACGTGCAAGCCTCCCAACCGCACGACTTCATCGTGTTCGGTGCTGGTAAAAGCATCGTACTCCCTGCGAGTTAAATTGTAAGCTTCCCGCAATTTTTGAATTACGGGGTCTTTTGTCGGCGCTTTTTCCGAAGCTATAGCCACGATATCATCGGCTTGCAATTCCGTGAGCGATCGCTCCCCGTACTCCTTCACCGCCAATTCCACCGCCGCTTTGAGCATTTGCTCGGCATCTTTCGATAGCTGCGTCGGGAAAATCTGCGCCGAAGCTTTCCAAGACTTTACCTTTTTCGCAGTTTGACCAAAACCTTGAGGTGCGGGGCGGCCGCCAATACCGGGTACTTGCACCAGCGAAAACCCGTCCTCATCTTCGGGTTGCACAATCCGGGGCATAAAATACTCCCGCAACTTGAGGCGCGCCATGTACTCAGAATTACCGCCCAAAATAATATCAGTACCGCGTCCCGCCATGTTGGTCGCGATCGTCACAGCGCCTTTGCGTCCGGCTTGAGCAATAATTTCTGATTCCCGCTCCACATTTTCCGGTTTAGCATTAAGCAAATTGTGAGGAATTTTCCTCTCCTGCAGCAGCCGCGACAGCAACTCCGACTTTTCCACACTCGTAGTGCCCACCAGCACCGGCCGACCGATCTCGTGCATTTCCCCGCATTCTTGGGCGATCGCATTCCACTTCCCAGGCTCCCCTTTATAAACCATATCCGAAAGGTCAGTACGGCTGGTAATCCGGTTAGTGGGAATCAGCGTCACTTCCAGTTTGTAAATCTTCTCAAACTCCGTCTCCTCAGTCTTCGCCGTCCCAGTCATCCCCGACAGCTTCGGATAAAGCAAAAAGAAATTCTGATAAGTAATCGTCGCCAGCGTCTGAGTTTCCGGCTGAATTTCCGCCCGTTCCTTAGCTTCGATCGCCTGGTGCAAACCGTCACTCCAGCGCCGTCCCGGCATCACCCGCCCGGTAAACTCATCCACAATCACCACTTCGCGATCGGCATTGACGATGTAGTTAATATCCTTAATAAACAATTCCTTCGCCTTAATCGCATTAAAAATGTAATGCGCCCAAGGGTCAGCCGGGTCGTACAAATCCGTAACACCCAACAACCGCTCAGCTTCACCAAAGCCTTCATCGGTCAATAGCACATTCCGAGCTTTTTCGTCAACCTCGTAATGTTCTTCATTTTCCTTTCTCAGAGCAGCAGCCACCTCAGCCGCCCGGATATACTTCTCACTGGGGCGTTCCACCTGGCCGGAAATAATTAAAGGCGTCCGTGCTTCATCAATCAGCACCGAGTCAACCTCGTCAATCACGCAAAAATTAAAAGGACGCTGCACTACATCTTCCATGACAGTAGCCATGTTGTCGCGCAAATAGTCAAAGCCGACTTCGCTGTTCGTGGCGTAGGTAATATCGCAGTTATAATTTTTCTTTCGTTCCACCTGATCCATGCCCTGCTGAATCAGTCCCACAGTCAATCCCAGGAAGCGGTGCACCTGTCCCATCCATTCCGCATCCCGCCTTGCGAGATAATCGTTCACGGTGATGATGTGTACGCCTTTACCGTTGAGGGCGTTGAGGTAAGCCGGTAGCGTCGCCACCAAAGTTTTGCCCTCACCGGTTTTCATTTCGGCAATTTGGCCTTTGTGCAGGATGATGCCGCCGAGGAGTTGGACATCAAAGTGGCGCAGTCCCAAAACCCGCTGTCCCGCTTCCCGCACCACTGCAAAAGCTTCCGGCAAGATTTCGTCTAGGATCTCTTTTTCTTCGTTGATAGATTTAGCTTTTGCCAGACGTTGTTGAAACTCGGCCGTTTTTCCTCTGAGGCCGTCGTCTGAGAGTGCGCGGAAGTCTTCTTCCAAAATATTGATATCAGCTACCCAAGGCTGAAATTTTCTCAGTTTGCGCGCGTTGGGATCGCCTAGCAGATTTTTAAACATGGCAGGAGAGGCAGATTTTTAATAATTTAGCTATTAGCTTTCAGGGTTACGGGCTGTAGTGTTAGCCACAACATATACCCTCCCCGATTGTAGCAACCATTGGGTCTCCTGGGCCGTCGCTGGGGGCGATCGACCGATTTTAGATTTTAGATTTTGGATTTTGGATTGAAGAATTGACCGAAAGCATCCAGGATACAAGCCCCCGGATTCATCCGTCCAGAAATAAAAAACCTGTATCCGATAAAGGAGCCCCCCAATTTATCCGTGGGGTCAATGCTTCAAATCTAAAATCTAAAATCTAAAATCTAAAATCGATTGACTTCTCTTGTCCCTTGCTGATTAAGCAAATCATTTCCACAAACTATTGAGTAGGGGCGTTATGCGGGCAGTTTGTGGATTAGGTGTATAGCCCGAAGGCGGATGAGGAGATTTTAGAGCAACGAGAAGTCATTGTAATTATGTCATTCTGAGCGAACCGAAGAATCTCGCTCGATTCTTCGCGGAGTTTACTTGCAGAACCCTTCACTCCGTTCAAGGGTAAACTCCGGGTCGGGCTCAGAATGACAGACAATAGATGCGTAAGTCCTGTAGTCAACAAAACGGTTACTGATTTTTATTGACGAACTTATAAGCTTGATAACCTCCGTAGGTTAAAAGTGCCCCTACTGCCACAATTCCTGCAACTGGCAGAGTCACTGGAGCAGCAACAATAGTTGTGGCTGTCGTTGTCAAGCCCAACCAACCTGCGACACCAGCAGCAGGCACTGTTGCAGTAGTGGCTATAGGTACGGTGGCAATTGTAATTGAACCCGCCAATGACGAACCACCAAGTGAACCACCAAGTGCAGCGATTCCAGCGAGCAAATCGTTTTTTTCCATTTTTATAACTATTATGATAATTACATATTTCATAATTTACTGCATATTTTATGTCCTGTCAATATCGAATCAAAAAAAATTAGGATTTTCCAGTGTATATACCGGGCTGCAACGCAGCTTTTTAAAAGATTGATAATCTCAACCATCCTTAAATTTAGGACACACTTCAAACGCTAATTGTGACCCATAAAAACAAACATCAAACTCAGTAAAAAAATTAGTGCGCCCTAAAAGAATGGGAATATTATTCACCCTAGTCCAGGCAAAAACTAACTGAACTGGCTCAAAGTCCCCTACTTTTGCCAAGACTAATAACCCTTTTGTTTCAGCACTCGCTAAATTCCCCGCTAAAGTAACAGAAAATCTTTGCTCTTCCCAAATTGCCCCTAACTGCACCCCAACATTATAGGGCAAAACATTTACGCTAGCTCCTGTATCCAGTAAACCCATAACCTCAACAGAACGATTTTGATAAGTTAGTGTTAAAGGCAGATACGGAACATCAGCTAAAACACCCATTCCATCTCGTTTAGGTTGAAAAGGATATCGCCTACTATTAAACATTTTGAGTTTGTTTCTGCTCAATTTCTAGGAACTGCGTCAATTGCTCTGCTGCACTATTAGAAGTATGTACTGAATACATAATTTCAGCAGATTCATTACCCATGACAATTCCTTCTTCTTTTGCCAATTCGGCTATTAAAAACAGCATCATTTGAAATTTTTCAGCACGGGACAATTGAAGCAGTTGGGCTAATAATTCAAGATTTGACATAAAACGCCATTGAATTCGTTTTTCTATTTTACCATGACCTTGAGATTTAAACCACTCCATAACAGCAGTGTCAATCCTTAATTCCTGAACAGGCAAGATGCCTGTTCCACAATCAAAATCAAATTGACTCTTTGTGGAACAGGCATCTTGCCTGTTCTTGAGAATAGTGCAACATCTCAGATTAACCCTACTCTTCAACAGGCCGCGGCACTTCATAAGTCAAAAAGTCATAGGCCATTTTCGTATTCGGAAAAATAGCCTGCGCTTCCTTGAGCAAATCATCCAGGACGATCGCATTTCCCGGAGCATAACGCGGGCTAAAATGCGTCATAATTAGCTGTTTCGCCCCAGCGATCAAAGCCACTTGAGCCGCCATTGTCGAAGTTGAATGCAGGCGATCGAAGGCCATTTGAGCATCTTGATGAGCAAAAGTCGCTTCATGCACCAACAAATCAGCATCCTTTGCTAATTCCACGGCCCCGTCACAAAAAACCGTGTCGGTACAGTAAACAAACTTCCGCCCGACTTGATCCGGGCCACAAAAATCAGTACCTTTAAACTCTCGCCCGTCCTCTAACTTTACCGTCTTTCCTTGTTTTAACTCCCCGTAAATTGGCCCGGAAGGAATGCCCGCTGCCTTCGCTTTTTCTACATCAAAATGTCCCGGACGATCTTTCTCAGTTACGCGATAACCAAAAGCAGTAACTCGGTGCTTCAAAGGGCCACAACTAACAATATATTCGTCATCTTCATAGATAACTCCCTCATGGATTTTGTGTACCTTCACCGGGTAAGAAAAATGAGTTTGAGAATAGCGAACGCCAGCTTGCAAATATTCTTCAAGTCCCGGAGGCCCGTAAAGATCGATGCGCTTGACATTCCCCGCCAAACCGCAGCTAGCCAGCAAACCCATTAAGCCGAAAATATGGTCGCCGTGCAGGTGAGTGATGAAAATGCGGCTTAGTTGGCTGACTTTGAGCTCGCTGCGGAGAAACTGGTGCTGAGTTCCTTCGCCGCAGTCAAACAGCCAGAGTTCCGCTCGCTGGGGCAAGCGGAGGGCGATGCTGGAAACGTTGCGCGATCGCGTGGGTACGCCGGAGCTAGTTCCGAGAAATGTAATCTGCAAGAGTCAAATCACCTCAATTAAGTCTTAAAAAATATGTTACATATATCCAGAGTGCGGCTGATCCGACATACAGGAAATAGTCGCAGGCAGGAACCGGGATAAATCGCTGTTCCTGGGAACATCTACTTGCTAAAATCATTTTCGACAAGCGCACAGAGTGCCAAACCCAATTCTAACGTTTTCTTTCTTCCGTTCCCCTTCCTTTTTCCCTTCCCTTCCCTTAAAAATTCTTAAACTCACACAGCACAGGAGGAAAATTTTCAAATGCAGTCAGGAGTATTCTTTGTTTCCGTTCTTTCGACATTAAAAAAACGCTACTTTTGGATTTCCTTGTTGTTTTGGCTGGCAATGGTAGCCCCAGCACAGGCCGCACTGATCTTGCGAGTGGCGGTACAAGACGGGGCCAGTCAGGTAAAAGTCGGCAGTTCTACTAAGGCTGCAATCCGCGACGGTAGCGGGCGCAATTTGGGCGAACTGCCGGCAAACAGTTCTCAGTCGGCTCAATTTCGATCGGGAACAGTGGCAATTGGTCGCTGGGCCGCCAACCAAGTTTGGATCGAGCCGACGGGGAACGGTTATGTCTGGATTGGCGATCGTTGGTATCGGGGACGCACCCTTCTAGTTCCCCAAAAAGGAGGCTTGACTGCCATCAACTACGTCAATATCGAACAATATCTCTACAGCGTTCTCGGCGCCGAGATGAGTGGCAATTGGCCTCAAGAGGCTTTGAAAGCCCAAGCAGTCGCCGCCCGTTCCTACGCTATCCACCAGCGCCTGAAAAGCGAAACTGACCTTTACGACGTGGACAGCACTCAGTATTCGCAGGTTTACAAAGGATTGCAAACAGAATCTTCTGGCACTTATTCCGCAGTCGATGCAACCGCCGGTCAAGTTCTGGCCTACAACGGTCAAATTATTTTAGCCGCTTTCCACTCTGCGTCTGGGGGACATACTGAAAATGTCGAAGATGTTTGGACCGAACCCCTGCCTTACCTGCGTGCTGTTCCTGACTTCGACCAAGGGGCGCCGGTTTACCAATGGAAAGAAAATTTTTCTCGGGCTCAAATCAGCAGTAAGATTTCTGGCGTGGGCAATGTGATCTCGATGAAGCCAGAACGCACTACCGCTCACGGCAGCGTTTTGAGGATGAAAGTAGTTGGAGATGGCGGTTCTAGGGTCATGACTGGCGCAGATTTACGCCGGGTTTTAAATTTGAGGAGTACGCGGTTTACCGTGATTCCTCAGTATGCGGGCGGTGGGAACCCAAGGAACAGCGGCCAAGCTCCTATCGGTTTTCAAGTTGCTGGCAAAGGTTTCGGCCATGCTGTAGGAATGAGTCAGTGGGGGGCCTACAATTTGGCCAGGCAAGGATACGGCTACCAGCAGATTTTGTTGCACTATTACCGAGGTGCTACTTTGGCTAGAATTGCAGTCCAGTAACTCCTGGGAATGGGCAAGAAAGAAGTTCGGCAACGGATGTAACGGATGTAACGGATGTAACGAATGTCAGGAAGAAGGAAGAAGGAAGAAGGAAGAAGGAAAAAACAGCTATTCCTGTATTCGTAACTTCCGTGTTCTGAATACAGGGAATTGGGAATTGGGAATTGGGAACTTGTACAGCCCTTCGACTACGCTCAGGAACCGCGTAGTTGCACACCAGGAACCGCGTGGCCGAAGTATTGGGAATTGGGAATTGGGAATGACTAATGACTAATGACTAATGACTAATGACTAACTACATTAAGGATTGCTATGCAAAAGTGGGAGTATTTATTTGTGGATGCGAATATGTATCCTTTTGGAAACAAGCTGATTAGTTTATATGTAAACGGTGAAGAACAGCGAGATTGGAAACAAGGCTCGCTGCATCTATTTGTCAATCATTTGGGGGAGGAAGGATGGGAACTTGTGGCTCTGGATCATGACTCGAAGTATGACCAAAATTGTTTAATTTTTAAACGCCCTAAGCTTATTTAATAAAACTCGGATTAGAAAAAATTATGACATCCATAAAGATTGATATTTTCCATAATTCTTAGCCACCAGCTAAAAGCCCGTTCCCCAACAAAGATATTTTATTGTGGAACAGGCATTCTGTCTATTCTTGAAAAGGGTGCAAGATTTTAGCAACCTAACTTAACAACAAACAACTGTTTTTTTCATTCGTATTACAAGTTTTCGGATCGATCGATCCGGCGCTGCCACTCGGCATTTATTTTGGGTGACTGTTCTAGTTCTTGTTGGGTTAATTCTGTTTCTGTTGTATAAGCTAAGTCTTCTCCAGTCAGAACGTTTTCTGCTGCAAATTCCTGGGCGTATGCCAGTTTTTTGAGTAAGTTGGCATCGGGTTCGTTTAATAACATTGCTCGCTGCTGACGCTCTTGATTGCGGGATTCTATCCGGCTATTTTTCCACTGAATCCAGAAGTAGCGAATTAAAGGAATTGCGAGAAATCCGACGCCATAAATCAGGATCATGGGATAAACAGCGCTGACGAAACCGATAAATCCACCTGCGATTAAATTATTAGTTAATAGATTCCCCAAAACTAACGCACCGACAAGATTGACGGCTCCTAACCCTGCTGCGAGCATGATTTTGCCGGAACTGGCGTTGCTGAAACGCCACAGCATTTCTCGCAAATAAGCTGCTACTGGTTCAGAATTTCTCTCGGTGGCTGTGGTTTGCAATTGCGGAAAATGGTAGACTATTTGCCCTTCGGGACTGACTTCGGGGCGGCCGTCAAAACGGGCGAGAGCCGGTAACATATATTCTTCGTATTCTCGGGCGTATCCTTGTCCGAGATTGTCTAGATATGGGGCAATTTGTTCGGCGACGACGGCGCCTCGGCTGTTGCGAATTGCCGTGGCAATATCGCTCCACTTACGCTCTTCTAGATTGTAATTGGGATTGCCGTCTCCAAATAGAAATGAGAAAACTGCTTCCAGAAAACTCATCTCGGGTTTTTGGTCAGTTAAGCGCGATCGCTGCTGGTAGTATGGTTGGTCATGGTTCCAGTAAAATATCCAGCTTAAGTCGTTCCAGAAGTAGGGAAAAAACGAAAAGCCGCCGCCTCTGCCGCCCCCGCTACCACCGTCTCCTCCGCCGCCGCTGTTATTGCTGTCGCTGCTGGAGAGTAAACTGGAGATTAAAATAGTGATAGCAACAAAAATTAAGAGGATGGAAGCTACCAGCACTATGCCAAAAGATATCCGAATCAGGTAAAATAAAACTCGCCAGATTTTTTGCCACCATTCCTGCAACTGCAAGCGCAAGAATTTGTTTCGCAAAATATCTCGAAAGTTCTTGGGAAATAGGTAGGCAATGTCGCCGGATTCTGCTACTTGCAGGTTGCCGCCTGCTTCGGAGGCGAGGGTTAACAGTTCTCGCTGGGCAAAATTGACATCTAATCCAGCTTTTGCCGCCACGTCTCCAACCGTAACGCGGTAGCCAAGTTGTTCGACGGCTTGCATAATGGTGGGATTCGGAGCCATAGGTTTCTCTCTGTGAAAATTACCCGGTTATTTTTATTATATATTGCGGGAATTCGAGCTGGTTTTGACGATCGGCTTTCTGATTTTTTTTGATGCTGCCCTTGACAATTCCCGCATCCAGGATACCCGCCACGTGATTCATCCGTCCAGAAATAAAAAACCTGTATCCGATAAAGGCGCCCCCGAATTTATCTCGCGCAAGTCAATGCTAAAATCTAAAATCTAAAATCTAAAATCTAAAATCGATTGACTTTGGGGCAAAATATTGCTAGTGTTTTGCCGAATAACTTTTAAGTATGGGCTGAACTCGGATAGCTTAATAAAACTTTGTGATGGAATTTCTCCTCGGCAGGTTATTTGCTTGTTTGCTCTGAGGGTCAAGGAGGGGGGATTATGGCTACATTTATTGGGTACGATGTGCGATCGCCCGTAAGCGTTGCTTCCACAAGAGGATAGCCCCTGCACCCCAGGCAGAACATTTCCTTTCTGCACGGTTTTTGTAAGTTTTGTGTAGAGTGCCAGAGATATGTTAAAGAAATCTAGTTTTTTTGCCAGTCTTGCAAGACTTATATAAAATAGATAGAGCTTGCGAGGGTGTTAAACCCAAGGGCGTGTTTTAAGGTTCGCAGGTGCGATCGACTAAACTTTTTAGCGCCCTCAACACAACGGCCCACTACAACAGTGGCGCAATTATTAATAGCAAAACTTTACAGGCTAATTTTTCTGATTAGCCACTAACCAAAGAATCGCATATGCCAAGAACTCAACGCAACGATAACTTTATTGACAAAAGTTTCACGGTAATGGCTGATATCATCCTCAAGATTATGCCGGCCAAAAAGCAGGCGAAGGAAGCTTTTGCTTATTACCGGGATGGTATGTCAGCTCAAGCAGATGGCGAATATGCTGAAGCGCTCGACAATTACCATGAAGCGCTGAAGCTGGAGGAAGATCCTTACGATCGCAGTTATGTCTTGTACAATATGGGGCTGATCCATACTAGCAACGGCGAACACGATAAAGCTTTGGAATATTACAGCGAGGCTTTGGATCTCAATCCGAGAATGCCACAAGCACTGAATAATATTGCTGTAATTTACCACTATCAAGGGGAAAAGGAAAAGGAAGCTGGCAATATTGAAGGGGCGGAAGGGCTGTTTGATAAAGCTGCGGATTATTGGAAGGAGGCTATTCGCTTGGCCCCAAACAATTACATTGAAGTGCAAAATTGGCTGAAGACAACAGGCCGATCGCAAATTGATGTGTATTTTTAACTAGGATGGGCATGGGGCATGGGGCATAGTTAGTAGTTAATAGTTGGTAGTTAAGCTGTTGTGCATCTAATTTGACAGTCAATTTTTCTACAATTATTGTGGAACGGGCATCTTGCCCGTCTCTGGATTCAATTTAAATGCGTAGCAGTTTAGTCGTTTCTCTAATAACAAATAACAATTCCCTATGCCCAATTCCCCATTCCCCATTCCTCATTCCCCATTCCCCATTCCCCATTCCCAATTTCCAATTACAGATTTTTATGATTGACAGAGAAGAAGTTCGGAAAGTAGCGAATTTAGCGAGATTGGAATTAACGCCGGAAGAAGAAGAGCAGTTTACTGGTCAACTTAACGGTATTTTGGATTATTTCGAGCAGTTGAGCGAACTAGATACGAGTAAGGTGCAGCCGACAACGCGGGCGATCGATGTTAGTAATGTAATGCGATCGGACGATTTGCAACCTTTTGCTAAGGGAGAAAGTATTTTGGAGGGAGCTCCCGATCGCGATGGGGAGTTTTTCAAAGTGCCTAAGATTATGTAGGGTTCCCGCTGCGTAGCTAACTGAGGAAAATCACTTGTGGGGCTGGCTCCCATGCCAACCACACAAGCAGATTAAACTAAGTGTGGAACAGGTAATAAGTAAGCCCGGTATAAGCCACCCCACCAGATTAAACTGATAAAAACCCAAAACAATCTCACTCATAGGGATAAATCTGTAACGTTCATTCTTGGGGTGACAAATAGTCATGTACGTATTAATTGGTGGAGCAGGAATGATGGGGCTGGGTTTAGCCCAGCAGCTATTAAAAGTCGGTCATACGGTTGCCATCATCGATGCCGACCCGCTGGCCTGTCGCTTTGCTCGTGAAAAAATCGGAGTAATGGCATTTGAAGGCAGTGCGGTGAGTACAACGGTTCTTCTGGAAGCGGGAATTAAACAAGCAAACGCAGTCGTTGCAGCACTCAGGGATGATGCACTGAATTTAGCGCTGATCACCCTATCCAGAAGCTATGGCATTTCCCATATTGTGGTGCGAATGCGCGATCGCGAATTCCTGGAAGCCTATCGACTTGCCGGAGCCAGTCACATCATCAGCACTATTGATTTGGCAGTTGCATCAATGGCGAATGCGATTGAATATCCCCAAATCGAGTCGATGATGCACTTTGAACACGGGCAAGTCGAGGTACTAAAGCTGCCAGTTCCAGGCGATTGCAAGGTGGCAGGTAGCACCGTTGCTCAAATTGCTCAAGACCCCCGTTTTCCAACAGGTTCGCTGATTATTGGTTATCAATGCCATGCCTGCGCCAATCTGGAGATTCCAAACGGCAATACTGTTCTTGAAGCAGGTTCTACCATCTTGGTCGTCACCCGTCCAGAGCTAGTTCACCAAATGATTGATTACCTCGGCATTCGCGCTAGTCATCTGCCAACGTTAGAAGTTTCTCATCCAAATCTTTGATGTAAGGATGAACCAGATCCTCTGGGACAATTCGCTTGCGGAGGGCATCGCTAACTGCTCCTTTTTCTGCTAGAAGCAATCGCCGTCGAATCGTATCTAGCCCGCTGCGATCGCCCTGTACTTGCCCGGCCCGATGTTGATTGTAGAGATCGCGCAGCACTCGCTCAGAGTGCGCTACTCGTGCTTGATACGATGCCCATAATTCCTCGTAAACTGCCTTCGGCAACACGCCAGATTTCAGCAAACTATCTAGCTCATCTTGAGCCGCTTTGGAAGCAATCAACTGAATTTGTAACTGCCCTGCTTCCTGCATTACATCAGAAACACGGCTAATTTGTAACCGTTTTACTAGCCAGGGTAAACTTAATCCTTGTCCGACCAAGGAGAATAAAACTGCACCGAAAACCAGCGCAATGATGTTATCTCGTCCTGTCAATCCCAGAGGAATACTAAGCGCCAGTGCCATCGAGAGTGAGCCTTTGATGTTTCCCAGAAACAGAACGTGCTGCCAGCGCAGGGGAATCGGACGATCGAACCACCGCAGCGCCGCTAACAACAGATAAACCGAGAGAATCCGTGCCAGTTGATACGCCAAAATAACGAACAGAATGGATGGCAAAATTCTCCACAGTGTCAGCGGGTTAATCTCAATGCCGATCAGCAGAAAAATAAATGTATTGACCCCAAAACCAGCGTACTCCCAGAAGCTCAGTAGCGTAATTCGATCCGAGGCTGATGTAGTGCGAGAAAGCCCCAGATTGCCAAAAATAAGTCCGGCGATCACCACCGCCACCGCACCGGATACCCCCAAAAATTGCCCGATTTGGAATGTTCCTAACGCCAGCGCAACAGTCAGCAAGAGACTACTCAACGGGTCATTTAATCGAACAAATATTGGCAGACTCAAGTAACCTAAGATGACACCCACGAGTCCCCCACCCAAGGCAACCACGAGCAGTTCCTTAAGTCCTCCTACGACGGTAAGAGAACCTGTAGCATAAACGACTAGAATCAAATTGAATGAAACCAGGGCAGCCGCATCATTGAACAGGGTTTCTCCTTCCACGATGGTGGATAGCCGGGAAGGCACACGAATCTCTTTAAAAACCGCGATCATTGAGACTGTATCAGTGTTTGCCAGAATGACTCCGATCAGCAACGCCGGAATCCAGTCTAGTCCTAGCCCAAATTTAACCAGAATAGCGATAATTGCTGAGGAAAAGATCGAGCCTGGGCCCGCCAGCAGGGCGATCGGCTTAAAGGTGCTGCGGAGACGGCTGATATCAGTATTGATAGCTGCTTCAAAAATCAGAATTGGTAGAAAAAGATTTAATACTAAAGATGGGTCTAAACCTATTCGACGCGACAATACCTCCGTAATGGGCAACCCTGCTAACACTAAGCCCGTCACATAGGGAATTCGCAACCGTTGGGTTACGAGTGCCACAACAGTTGCAATCAGCAGCAGAATGATCAAGATGATGACCAATTCAGAAATAACTCCTGCAGTTTGGCTATTTGTAGCAGGATCGCTGCCCAAGGGAGGTGCTTGCGCTACAATCGACTCGATCGCCGATATTCCTGTCATAAATTCGTTTTCCTCACAGAAATTGACAGATTAACTACGGTTTTAGTCTACAGGAAACGGTTCACTATGCTGTAGGCGGAACTGCAATTTATGTGGTGTATTTGGATGAATGCCGATGAAGCTGAAACAGGATGTCTGGGTTGGTTGGGCGCTAGGGGCGTTTTTAGAGTGCAATTTTTTTGGTAGAGTTCTGGATAATTTCCCAACCCTTACAAAATGCTAATTCGTCTTAATTGTGCTGGCTTTTCTTTTTTGAACAGTCTCTTCTGAAGCATGGCAGACCCGATCGCGGTTGTCGAATCGGCGAGTAATGGAAGTTGTCGAGCCATCTGTGAGGAATAGGAGAGCGATCGCCCAAAGTCATCAATAGTCAAAATTAGGACTATTTTTGGACGTTCTGATTCGCGGGAATAAATTCCTCGAAGGTAATCGTCCTTTCTTACCTTGAATTTATGTGGCATCACAGACACGCCACGTCAGAATCTCCCAACGTTTAAGGACAGGTTCAGCAATCACGATCTCATTTTCTCTTGCCTCCATGACGATCAAATAATCTCCCTGGTTAAATCTGTCGTTGTAAATTCTTGCTTGTTCTTCTGGCACCAACCATCCTTGAAGTGCGCCATATAGACCGCCAGCAGTTGCAGCAATCCCACTTCCAGCGAAAGTTGCTAAAAGGCTTTCCACCGCTAATGCCTGACCAATACCGGGAATTAGCAGGCTGCTGAGTCCAACAATTAAGGCTAGTGCACCTAGTCGTATGCTGCCGTATATCGCGCCTAATTGTGCGCCTGCTGCTCTTGTGATTACAATTTGCTGCACCCCCAGAGAGTCCAAATCATTATTGTCAGAAGGTTTAGCAATCACTGAAATCTTGTGCATGGGGAAGCCCCTGCTTTTTAGCTCAACAAGCGCCTGCTTTACATTTCGATGATTAGTAAATAGGCCGCTAGCACGTTTGAGATTTTGGGAAGTCATGATAAATATTCAATATTCAACGCTACAAAATTGGTAAATAGTGTGTAAAGCCGCTTTGAATGACCGCATCACAAAAACTGCTTATACCGAATCCGGGTTTGGAGATTCTGTTATTCTTTAGTCGGCGCAGGCAGACTGTGTTTGTATAGAAGCGGTTTTAACCGCCGATCGATCTACTTATACCGAATCCGGGTTTGGAGATTCTGTTATTCTTTAGTCGGCGCAGGCAGACTGTGTTTGTATAGAAGCGGTTTTAACCGCCGATCGATCTACAGAATGACAAACCAGGATTTAGTATTAATTCAGAGGTGCAAAACGCTTTAGCAAAGCTGACAAAGGAATCATTGGCAGTCCGAATCCGATACAAATTAAGCCTTGGATTGGGTTCAAAGCTTCAGTGTTGAATAACTGATTCATAATGCCCCATTGGCTAAACAGGAATTGGAGAATGAAAATAGCCCCAATGCCGATCGCCACAGCATACCCAACTGATTCATCTTTACCGCGTAGTTTGGCGACGATCGCCGGAACGAAGCGACTGATGCTTAACAGGTAAAAAGCTTCGGCCGCCACCAATGCTTGAATTGCCATCGTCCGGGCTAGAGCTTCATTACCTGTGGTTTGGACGATCCATTCAAACATCCCAAAGATCGCAATCCAGTTAAATACTGAAACTGTCAGAATGCGAGCCGTCAGCCTGCGAGACAGCAGCGGTTCATTTGCCGGTCGAGGTGGATGTTGCATGACATCGGGAGAGGGCGGCTCAAATGCCAACGGTAAGCTCAACGCCACTGAACTGACCATATTCAGCCAGAGAATTTGTACTGGCAAAATGGGTAGCGGGGTTGCCAGAAGTACGGCAATCAAGATGGTCATGGATTCTCCACCATTCACGGGCAGGATGAAGGCGATCGCCCGCAGCAGATTCTTATAAACCGTGCGCCCTTCCTCAACTGCTTTCTCGATCGAAGCAAAGTTGTCGTTTGTCAACAGCATATCCGCTGCTTCTTTTGTAACTTCGGTGCCTGTAATACCCATCGCTATCCCAATGTCAGCTTGCTTCAGGGCGGGAGCATCGTTAACTCCATCTCCAGTCATCGCCACAATCTCGCCCTTAGACTGAAGTGCTTCGACAATGCGGAGCTTTTGCTCTGGTGCGACACGAGCAAACACGCAGCTTTGTTCAACAGCATTGGCGAATTGCTGCTGATTCATTTGAGCGAGTTCTTGACCGGTAAAAACGGGAGCCTCTTGGGTTTGATTTAGTCCCATTTGGTGCGCGATCGCTGCTGCTGTTTTGGCATGATCGCCCGTAATCATCTTGACCTGAATTCCTGCAGATCGACAGGCTTGAATCGCTTGAATGGCTTCGGGGCGAGGCGGGTCGATCATGCCTTGCAACCCCAGAAAAGTTAACCCTTGCTCAATATCAGAATGGTCAATTGAAGATTGAGAAGCGGGTACAACTTTCTTGGCAAGTGCCAGAACTCGTAACCCTTTTTTCGCCATTCTGTCCACAGTTTCCTCGATCGGCGCGGCGTTGAGGGATCTCGCCTCTCCCTCTTCATCGAGCATCTGGTGACACCGCTTGAGAATTGCCTCGATCGAACCCTTGACATAAATCAACCGTTCTGGACGATCGTCATGTAAGGTTGCCATGTATTGAAACTGAGATTCAAACGGCAGTGTATCGAGCCTGGATAGCGATTCCTCCAGTTTCTCAGTAATTAACCCCGCTTTTTGGGCTACCGCAACCAGCGCCCCTTCCGTTGGACTACCGACTACAGTCCAGTTTCCATCTTGCACTTCTAGATGCGAATCGTTGCACAAAAGTCCTGCTTGCAGGCATTCATATAAGGCAGGTGCATTGGTTAAGTCAACGGAATGTCCATTTACAGAAATTTCCCCGTCTGGTGCATATCCTCCACCGCTAACCCGATATCGCTTTCCACCGGCATCGATCTCTTGAACAGTCATTTGATTCTCAGTCAAGGTTCCGGTTTTGTCAGAACAAATCACGGTGGTGCTCCCCAGCGTCTCAATTGCCGGAAGTTTGCGAATAATGGCGTGCTGCTTTGCCATCCGGGAAACCCCGATCGCCAGTGTCACCGTTAAAATCGCGGGTAAGCCTTCAGGAATTGCGCTGACGGCAAGCGCCACAGATGCCTTGAACACCTCAACCCAAGAAAATCTCTGGGCAATGCCTGCTGCAAAGGTGAAGGCAGCCAAAGCTAAAATGACATAGAGCAAGGTTTTGCTAAATTTGTCAATTTTGCGACTCAGTGGGGTTTCCAGTGTGGTACTTTGCTGCATGAGTTGGGAAATGTGTCCCGTCTCGGTCATGTCACCAATGCTGACGACGAGTCCGCGTCCTTGTCCAAACGTTACCAGGCTTCCTGTATACGCCATGTTCGTGCGATCGGCCAGTGCAGTGTCTGCCTCTAGCGCCTGGGATTGCTTCTGAACCGGGACAGATTCTCCCGTTAATCCTGACTCATCCACCTGTAAGTCACGGACTTCGATCAGCCGCAGATCCGCAGACACTTTATCCCCAGAAGACAGCAAGACGAGATCGCCAGGAACCAGTTCACTGGATGAAACCACTTGCTTTTGACCGTTGCGGAGAATGGTTGCCTCAGTTGCAACAGATTTTGCTAAAGCGGCGATCGCATTCTCTGCCTTTGACTCTTGAACGAAACCAATGGTGGCGTTCGTCAGAGCAACCCCCAAAATTACCCCTGAATCAATCCACTCTTTCAGAAATGCTGTTACTATCCCAGCAGCTAACAAAATGTAGATTAGTGGCTGATTCAGTTGCTGAAAAAATCGCAACCAGGCACTTTGCGGCTTCTGAGCCGTTAGTTGATTGGGGCCGAGGATTTCGCGCCGTTCGGCTGACACGTCGGAAGATAGACCTATTTCCAGGTCAGTCTCTAAAATCCGAGCCACTTTCTCGACAGAAATGTGATGCCAAGAGTGTTCTACTAATTTTTCTACATTGGTTGCAGTCATAACGTTTCTTGTCAAGCCAACTGCTTATCTGTTATTTCGTCTTGTTTCTAGCGTCATTGATGAAAGTGAGGGAAAAGTGAGCGACTGATTTCTGTTACTCACATTTGGATCACATTTGCTCCCTATACTTAGGCAGAGAACCGATTAAGATAACTTATAAACTTGCCAACCTTAGTTCACTCGATTTGATTTATTGTTACCTTTTATTAAAAGGGTTGTAAAAAGCATTACTTTTGATGGATGAACTATGGTACATTTACTTATACGAGTTCTCAAAAAAGTGAGGTATGCCCTATGCCCACGGAGGCCTATGCCCATGAGTACCTCATAGGAGAGCTCGAAAGCCTATATTGAGTTCAAATCCTCAAAGACTTCATGCTGAGGTTTATCGGCAAAATTGCGTTTCACAACAAACAAAACAAACAAACAAAGAATATGCAATTATTAAAGCTATTGGTGCAAGGAATCAGCGTCAGCACTGTTGCTATTTTGGGTTTAGGTGCTTGCACCTCCCCCAATACTCCACAGACAACTGTTCCATCTACTTCTGCTCCCACAACTGCCACTGGAAATACGACTGTTCCAACCACTCCAGCGCCTGCAACCACGACCGCACAGACGCCTCAAAATCAAGACATTGACGATATTGCCGATCGCGTAGAAGATGCCTTGGACTCCGATACCACCCTCAAGCCGTTCGATTTGGACGCAGACGATCGGGATAATTCGATTGTGTTAACAGGGCGCGTTCAAACGGCCGAACAAAAAGCATTGGCAGAACAAATTGCTCGGCAAACTGCAGCGAATGTTTCCATCACTAACGAAATCGTTACTCAGTAGTTATTAACAGCGAAGTGGCAAGAGCATTTGGCGCTTCTTGCTACTTAAAAAATTGCGCGATCGCAGCGAGGAAACCTATGGATTTAATAACCTTATTTGACTAGACCTCTTGCAAAAATAAATAGGACGGGCAAGATGCCCATCCCACAAAAAAAAATAACTCTTGTGGGATGGGCCGGATAGCCCGTCCCATCAATTGATGAAAAGGATTTTTGCAAGAGGTCTACTGGATACGATCGCAATATTGAAACACTAAACTTATTCAACAATTTCGTAACGGACTAACTGGCGAACATTTTGACGTGATAACTGGAGTTCTTGCGCGATCGCTGCCTCTATCTGGGTTGCGTCAGTCATTGGCAATTCTAATTCCAATCGCTTCAAAATGGGTTCTGCTGTTTCTACCGCAACCTGGGTGGTTCCTTGTTTTCGGTTAATCACCGCGTTGATCAGCAATATATTGACAGACACCGTTGCTTTAAGCTGGGTATCTGCCTGAAGTTTATTCTTTACTATCTGGGGTTGTTGTAATTCTTGAGCCATTAGGAAACTAGAGCAAACCCAAAACGCGATCGCCACAAACGGCAATGGCAACCAAAACTCTGCGCCTGATGCTTTTAGCCAACGTTTAGTAACCTGCCACATAAATTTTTTACCCCACCCCAACCCTCCCCTTATCAAGGGGAGGGAGTAAGAAATTCACCAATGATTTAGGATTGCTATATTTGCACTTTAGTGGAGTTAGCGGTCTCCTGAAATCCTACTCAAGGACGATGCGTCAAATGTTTCAGTTCGATAGGCCCAATTAAAGAAAAATATGAGAATCTTACTTGTGGAGGATGACCCAAAGCAACTGATGCCACTTCAAACAGTGCTGTCTCAAGCAGGACATAGCGTGGATGGGGTAAAAGATGGACAGACGGCACAGTGGCTGTTATCAGAAAAAGAATATGATTTGTTGATTTTGGACTGGATGTTGCCACATATCAGTGGGGTAAATCTCTGTCGTCAATATCGATCGGCAGGGAAAACAGCGCCGATTTTGATGATCACCGCAAGAGACACCACGCCGGAAAAAGTGACCGGGTTAGACGCAGGTGCAGATGATTACCTGGTGAAACCGATCGACTTGGTTGAATTCATGGCACGAGTGCGGGCCTTAAGACGGCGATCGCCCCTTTGGCAAGGAGATACGCTCAGCCTTGAGGATCTGCACCTCCACCTCGATACTCTTACTGTTGAGCGACAAGGTGCAACCGTTTCCCTCTCCAGTCGCGAGTTTCAGTTGTTGGAGTATTTTATGCGTCATCCCCGGCAAGTTTTGACTCGGAATCAGATTGAACAAGGTGTGTGGGAATGGGGGACTGAACCAGAGAGCAATGCGATCACTGTTCTAATTCGCAAACTCCGCCAACGCTTGCAGGCTGTAGGATCGGCAGACTGGATTGAGAGCATTTACGGTATGGGTTATCGCCTCACTTCCCCTCTCAAGTAAAGATCGTAAAGGCAAGTCGTGTTTAATCAAAGTCGTCGCAATCTGGCTCGTTGGTTCACCCTCTCAATGGGAAGCATTCTCGTGCTGTTTGCTGGGGCGATTTATCAGATTGAGGTAAAAGATAAACTAGAGGCGCTCGATCGACTGCTGTATGACAAAACTAGAGTCATGGCTGCCAGCGTACATTATGAAGTTCGCCAAAACCAGAACCAGGTCGATCTGAATCATGTTTCCTTGTTAGGCAGTGGTTCCCATCCCCTTGCTGAAGATCTGATTTACGTGCGCTGGTATAACGCACAAGGGCGGTTAGTTCGTTTTTTTGGGAATTCTCCTCCCCAGCAGTTAAATACGCCTTTTGGTTATCTCACAGTTCGATCGACCGATCCACTTTTGGGAAAAGGAATCTGGCTGCGTCAGGTGACATTACCCGTTGAAGGTAGAACAGGGGTACTCGGTTATCTTCAGGTTGCAACTCCCCTGACAGAAACTCAAAACAGGCTCACTGAGCTTCAGATTGTGCTAACTCTCGCTGTCCCGCTGACACTGGGCTTAATTGCCCTCACAGGTTGGTTTCTCAGTGGGCTGGCCATGCAACCGATTCGGCAAGCCTATCAGCAGCTTCAGCGCTTTACAGCCGATGCCTCTCACGAGTTGCGATCGCCCCTGTCTGCCATTCTCACTAATGCCCAGCTTGGGTTGCTGATCGCGGCTGATGATACACGTTACCATCCTCCCTTAGAAAACATTGTAGATAGCGCAAAATCCATGGGAGCCTTGGTGAATAATTTACTGCTGTTGGCTCGTCATCAGGGGCGACTTGCGCCGGAATCGCTCAAGTTAATCAATCTCAACGAGTTGCTGAGCAATTTAGCAACCCAGTTTCTCGCACTTGCAGAAGTCCAAAATATCAAACTAACCTGCGAATCACCGGCACAACGGATTGAATTATTGGCCGATCCTGATTTGCTGCGGCAAGTAGTCGAAAACTTGCTTTACAATGCCTGTAAATATACTCCTGTTGGCGGAACTGTAAAGATACGCTTAGTTCTTCATTCCCATTTGGCAGTCATTCAGATCATCGATACGGGAATCGGTATTCCAGAAGTGGACTTACCCTATATTTTCGATCGCTTCTATCGAGTAGACACCGATCGCTCGCAGGATAGTGGAGGCTTTGGGCTGGGGTTGGCGATCGTCGAACAAATTGTCAAGGCACACAGCGGACAAATACAGGTGACGAGTGAAGTGGGCAAAGGCTCAACTTTCCAGGTTGAACTGCCGCTCAAACCTTATCACTAAGCCGCCTCAAACGAGAGAGAAGGTGCACTCTGCTTTAGACGTAACTGCAATGTATTGTAAAACTTCATTGAGTTTATAAGCAATTATAAACAATAATGGTATTCTATTGTTGTGAGTGTTGAACAAGGAATACGCATCGCCCAAAAAACGCAAGTCTCAAATGCAACTAACAGAGAGGCACATCATTAAATCAACGTCACACCGTTTCGCCCAAATAGACGAACTAGCTTTCAAGTCCAAAAACCTCTACAATGCCGCCAATTACGTCATTCGTCAGAGCTTTATTTATGGATGGGGTTATGTCAGTTATAACGAAATGAACCGATTGATGAGGTCTCACGAAGCATATAAGGCTTTGCCTGCTAAAGTAAGTCAGCAAATCTTGATGGTGCTAGACAAGAATTGGAAATCGTTTTTTGAAGCCGTTAAAGCTTACAAAGCTGACTCTTCAAGATTCACGGGTAGCCCAAAATTGCCAAAGTACAAAGATAAGACTAAAGGGCGAAACCTTCTCGTCTACACGATTCAAGCAATTAGCAGCAAACAGTTGAAGAAAGGAATCATTAAACTTTCCGGCACTGAACTTTCAATTAAAACCCAACTCAATCCCAACCAGATTTGTCAAGTTAGACTGGTTCCGAAATGTGATTCCTATGTAATTGAGGTGATTTATGATGAAGCGGAGTCCAGCCTTGGCAATGCCAACTCTGTAGCTAGTATTGATTTAGGATTGGACAATTTAGTGGCGTTAACTTCAAATCAACCGGGATTTATCCCTTTGTTGATCAACGGGCGACCATTAAAATCGATTAACCAGTTCTACAACAAACGCAAATCCCGATTACAATCCCAGTTAAAAGGGAATCGTCAAACCTCACCCAGAATTCAGCGATCAACTCGCTGTCGAAATCAGAAAGTTGATAATTACTTGCATCATGCTAGTCGTGTGATTGTTGACGATTTGGTAGTGAACCAAATTGGAACGCTGGTAATCGGCAAAAATGCACAGTGGAAAACCGATATCAATCTCGGTAAACAAACCAACCAAAATTTTGTCAGTATTCCTCACTCTCGATTAATTGAAATGTTGGAGTACAAAGCTCGCTTGGCGGGAATCACAGTAATTGTGCAGGAAGAATCCTACACATCCCGCTCCAGTTTTTTAGGTTTAGACCCAATTCCTGTTTATGGAAAAACCGAAAAAGAGCCTGTGTTTACTGGTAAGCGGGTTAAGCGGGGTTTGTACAAAACATCGACTGGTCAATTAATTAATTCTGATATCAACGCTTCGTACAACATCCTCAGAAAAGCAATCCCAAATGCCTTCAGCGATGGGATAGGGAGCTGCGTAGTTCAGCCGAGGCGGGTCAATCCGCTCAAAGTAAAAGCGAAGGGGGAGGGACTTGAAGCCTCCCATGTCTATAAATGACTATACTTTTGCCAGCTATGTGGTGTATTTGGATGAATGGCGATGAAGTTGAAACATGATTTCTGGATTGGTTGGGCGCTAGGGGCGATCGTCCTGAGCTCTTGCTGGGACCAAACTACCTCACCAAGACAACAACCCGATATAAAACGTGAAATTTCACTGAAAGCAGTCCCGTTAGATAAAACAAAAGTTGTGATGGGACAAACCGTATATGTCCCTATTTACTCACATATTTATCACTACAATAGCAAGGATCAAGTCATGAATTTGTCAGCCACCCTCAGTATCCGCAATACGGATCTGACAAATTCGATTATTATTACTTCGGTGCGTTACTACGATAGCGATGGGAAATTGATTAGGCACGACATTAAGAGTCCAGTAGAACTCAAGCCCCTTGCTTCCACAGACTTTTTTATTGCAGCAGATGATACAAGTGGAGGCTCAGGTGCAAACTTTATTGTGGAGTGGGTTGCAGAAAAAACGGTTTACGATCCTGTCATTGAAGCTGTCATGATTAGTACCTCATCTTCTCAGGGTATTTCATTTATCAGTCCCGCTAAAGTTCTCAAGCAACACAAGATGCAGAAGTGATTTTAGAGGATTAAATTATTGCTTTATAAGGTAGGTTTAGACTCTTATAATGGGAGCATCTCATATTTGTAAAAACACTTATTCTGGTTTCTTCCTTCTTCATTCTGACTTGTTTCCTACTGGATCCTGACTCCTAATTCCAATTTCTAGCTTAGGAATGAGAATTAAATAACTTCCACAATAATAATTAAAATTGTAAGTTATTTAATTCGCGATCCTTAGCTGCACAAGCGAGATGATCCCATTTTTAATTTTTAACTTTGTATATCACTATTTATTGCAAAATAAAACGATAGCATTAATGTGGAGACTACCGAACTGTTTTCTGTTAAGATTACAGAGCTTGAGGGTGAATACTAAAAATATAAATGAGGACTTAGGGTATGCAAAAGCGACAATTGGGGACATCACAAATTCAGATTACCCCGATAATTATGGGGACTTGGCAAGCTGGGAAGCGGATGTGGGTGGGAATTGAGGATGCTGAAACTGTCAAAGCAATGCGCGCGGCTTTTGAGGCAGGTATTACCACCTTTGATACGGCTGAGGTTTACGGAGAAGGGCATTCGGAACAAATTATCGGTCAAGCACTTTCAGATGTGCGATCGCAAGTAGTTTATGCTAGCAAAGTTTTCGCCAACCACCTGAAACCCGATTTGTTAATCGAAGCGTGCGATCGATCCCTAAAAAACCTCAACACCGATTATATCGACCTTTACCAAATCCACTGGCCCGCTGGCAGTTGGAATTCCGAGTTAGTGCCAATTGCAGAAACAATGGACGCCCTGAACAAGTTAAAAGAACAGGGGAAAATTCGGGCGATCGGCGTTTCCAACTTCTCCCGTGCCCAAATAGAAGAAGCCGCCCAATACGGACGCATCGACAGCCTGCAACCGCCCTATTCTCTGTTTTGGCGCTGGGTAGAAAAAGATGTTATGTCCTATTGTGTTGACAATCATATCTCAATTATTGCTTATTCATCTCTAGCTCAAGGAATATTGACAGGTAAATTCGGGCCCGAACACAAGTTTGAAGAAGGCGACCACCGCGCCAAAAATAAGCTGTTCATCAAAGAAAATTACGACCGAGTGCAAACAGCATTAAATCAACTCAGGCCAATTGCCGATCGCCACCAGACAAGCTTGGGCAACTTAGCTTTAGCTTGGTTGATTTCCCAGCCACAAACAAATGCAATTGTCGGCGCGCGCGACGGGGAACAAGCAGCCGAAAATGCTAAAGCTGCTGAGGTAAAATTGAGTGAAGAGGAATTAAAAGAAATTGACGCGATCGGGCGAACAGTCACCGATCGTTTAGACGACAACCCCGTCATGTGGAATTTCTAAAACAGAACTGACGCAACTGGCATATATAGTAAGGTACCCCGGAACTCACGCCCAGATCACCATTCTCGCTTAACGGGCTAGAAGCCCATTCCACAAAGAGTGAATTTCTTGTGGAATGGGCTTCTAGCCCGTTCCTAAAAAGCTAATGAGGTATAATATCTACTGCGCTGTGGAAATATTCAAAAAGTTAAAATCAAAAATCAAAAATCCGCAATCTAAAATCGAATGAGTTACTGCCTAAACCCCAACTGTTCCAAGCCGCAAAATCCCCCCGCAGTCAAATTATGCAAACATTGCCGTTCAAAACTGCTGCTGCGCGATCGCTACCGGGCGATAAAGGCGATCGGACAAGGCGGTTTTGGTAGAACATTCCTCGCCGTTGACGAAGACAAACCCTCAAAACCTCGCTGCGTCATCAAACAATTTTTACCTGCAGAAACCCCACTCATCCCATCAGCAAGCAATCGCAACAGCAAAAAAGCCGCCGAACTTTTTGAACAAGAAGCAATGCGATTAGACGAGTTGGGAAAACACCCTCAAATTCCCGAACTATTAGCCTATTCTATCCAAGACAGCAGACAATATGTAGTCCAAGAATTTATCGACGGGCAAAATTTAGCACAAATTGTAGAAACAGAAGGCAGATTTACAGAAAATCAAATTCAAGACTTACTCAATAGCCTATTACCCGTCCTTCACTTCATCCATTCCCACAACGTTATTCACCGAGACATCAAACCCGGAAACATCATTCGCCGCGCCGACAAACAATTAGTCTTAGTAGACTTTGGCGCTGCCAAAATTGCTACAGGTACAGCATTACTCAAAACAGGAACCAGCATCGGCAGCCCCGAATACATCGCCCCCGAACAAGCTAGAGGCAAAGCATTTTTTACCAGCGATTTGTACAGTTTAGGCGTAACTTGTTTGTACTTGCTAACTCAAGTTTCCCCTTTTGACCTGTTTGATCCTGGTGAAGATTCCTGGATATGGCGACAGTATTTGGCTAACAACCCCGTGAGTGAACAACTCGGAAAAATTTTAGACAAAATGATTGCCAATGCTACCAACCGCCGCTATCAAACGGCTGTTGAAGTATTAAAAGAAATTAATCCCCAAGTTGCGATCGATCTAGCAATTCCTAAAACAAGTTCCAAGTTAGTTAAACCAGGAAAAACTCCCGCCCAGCCCCAACAGCAAACCTATAGCTGGCAATGTATTCACACCCTAACAGGCCACAAAAACTTAATTTACTCTGTGGCTTTCAGCCCCAACGGAGAAGTTGTAGCCAGCGGCAGCGATGACAAAACAATCAAGCTGTGGGGAGTTGAAGACGGGCAAGAAATTGTCACCCTCACAGGACACGCTAACTCAGTTTATACAGTAGCTTTCAGCCCTGACGGAAAGATGCTAGCCAGCAGCAGCCACGACAAAACTGTCAAACTTTGGCGGATGAAAGATGGGCAAGAAATTCGCACGTTTGTGGGTCACACTAACTCAGTTTACAGCGCAGCTTTCAGTCCCGATGGCGAAATTATTGCTAGCAGCAGTTGGGACAAAACAATCAAGATTTGGCGCGTCAAAGACGGGCAAGAAATTCGCACCCTTGCGGGTCACACCAACTTAGTTTATTTGGTTGCTTTTAGCCCGGATGGCGAAACTATTGCTAGTTGCAGTTGGGACAGAACCGTCAAAATTTGGCGAGTTAAAGATGGGAAGCTAATTCGCACACTTACAGGTCATACAGACTCCGTTCGCTGCATAGCTTTTAGTCCAAATGGAGAGTTTTTGGCTAGCGGTAGCCATGACAATACTATTAAAATTTGGTGGGTCAAAGATTGGCAAGAAGTTTTAACTATCACAGGACATTCTTGGTATGTTGATTCTATTGCTTTTAGTCCCGATGGCGAGATTCTGGCTAGCAGCAGCAATCAAACTATTAAAATTTGGCGAGTGAAAGACGGTCAAGAAATTTGTAATATTGCGGGTCACAATAACTCTGTCTATTCGGTTAATTTTAGCCCAGAAGGAGAGTTTATGGCTAGCGGCAGTAGTGACAAAAGTATTAAGATTTGGCAGAATACCATGTTTGTTTAATTACCCGCAATCAAAATTGTTTGTAGTCGGTGGGCGGGGGCAGGTTTATGATAATTGTGGGTTTTAGGCGATTATTGTTGGTGAACCTGCCCCTACAGGAATTATGGTCAATTCACCGGACACGATATGATTCAACCGTTCTCCCTTTCAATTTTTTGCCGCAACTCCCGAATGACTGTACTTGTAGGGCGATCGCGCGACATTTGCCAGCATTCCTCGACAATTTCTGATACATTAAAATTGGGAAAATAACGGCTAACTGAATTTTCGACATATCGATCGTTTTGCAAGTCGTAAATTCTGAGCTTATTTTTCTTAAACAGCCACACTTCAGGCACTTGATAAGGCAAGTAATCATCTAAATCCGTGTAGCTAGTTACGTCTACTTCGATTACTAGATCCGGCGGCGGTTCAACACCCCAAGCAATCCGATCTTTACCAATAATTGTCGCACAACTATCGATATAAAAACAATAATCTGGTTCAATTCCTCTTACCTCCGGCAAATCCATCGTAATTGGTGTAAAAGCTTCATAATCTCGCCCCAAGTAATCTAGGAAAACCATTGCCACCATTGCAATAATATGAGATTGTTTTCCGTGTACTGGTAAAGGGGACATTAATAAAATCTCTCCTGGTCGATATTTGATGCGCGGAATTGAACGATCGCCCAATTGTGCTACAAGTGATTGGTAATCCTGCCAGTTTGCGGGAAATTTTATAAGTGTTCCTGGGGGCAAATGAATTTTTTCTGGCGTGACAACTGCAAACATAAAACTTATACCTCCTGACTGAGGATGTGTGTTTTAAACAACTAAAAGCTATTATCAATCTATCTGCTTCACCACCTCCCAGGCCAACCCTAGCACCTCTGCAATTTGCTCATCCTTCAATCCCAACTGTCGTAATTTACCAACCATTTCAATTTTAACTTGATTCGTGCCATCCTGGTAGTCGGGAGTCGGAGGCTGACTTTTATCTGGGGTAGGAGTGGGTAGTTCTGAGCAGCCATTGATATAATTAATTGTATTGCTATCACCAAAATTAGTAGTGTTGCGATCGCCAAAATTTATATTCAGATTTAATTTCCGTTCTAGAACAGATTCCAGATTCCCTTTATCAACTGGTTCATCAAAAGCATTAGATAGCATTTGCAAAAGCTCGTAACCTACATCCTTAGCATGACCCGCCGTACACCCGTAAGTATCTGCAATATCAGAATACTTTTGTCGATTGAGTATTCCCTTGATAATTTTACGCTGCAAGTCATTTAGATGTTTGCCTGTCTTCGCACTGAGCACTTTATCTACAAATTGCAAGATATGGGCAGTGTCCATCAGTAGGGGGGTCGGAGAACTATAGTTAGTATACCCGACTTTATCCGTCTTTATCCGTCTTTATCCGCCTTGCATAGCGATTTTAGAAAGACCCGTCTTTTTCCGTCTTTTTTCGCTTTGCAGTTTTGAGCGATCGGTTTAAGATACGGAAGAGCAAAAAAGCAGCTTCGTTAGAAGATTGGAGACATATCATGAGCTTCGTGTACAGAGACATAACTGGGACTGGTACGGAAAGTGGGCAGTACGAGGTCTTGGTTAATGGAAGTGAAGTAGGCATTATTATTCGACAAGGCAGTTCGTGGCTAGTAGCTAAACCTAATAGTAATAACTACGAGAGTCAAACATTCCTCAACAAACAAGAGGCTGCCCAACATCTAGCAGACTTGGCTGAACTTAGTCGGGTCGAAGATGAAACTATTATGATTTATAAGGCACAAGAAGAAAATGAAATTGATAGGATTTATGTGGAACGAGAAGGAGTAGCTCATATGGAATGGTTGCTCTCCGAATTTGGAGAAGATGTATTTCCCGATCGTGATTAATTCATTGGCTGATTTTCAGTTTTCTGGCGATCGCACTTGCTTTTTTTACTGATAGGCGATCGCCCCTTACTTTTCTTATGGATAGGCGATCGATAAGGAGTGGGGATGCGATCGCACCTTTCTTTACCAAAAATCTAATTTTAAACAGAAGTACGATCGCCCTTCCTCCACCTCTTCAACAACTCCGGCGTCACCAACCCTTGCGGAAAAAATATCGTCCCCAAAACAATCAGCAATCCAAAAATAATTAACCGCCCATCCCGCAGAAATTGCGCCAACCAAATCGGCAATCCCTGAATAGTCGCCATCCCCCTCAAAACCTCCGGTAAAGCAGTAAACACCATCCCACCCAAAACTGCTCCCAGAAACGTTCTGCTACCACCAATCAACACAGAAGTCAAGTAAATAATACTAGCATCAAAAGTCCCTTGACGCGCGTTCCAAGTATTCAAAAAATGGGCACTAACTGCACCCACAACCCCAGCTAAAACAGCACCTAACGTGAAAGCCAAAACCTTATAAAAAGTTGGGTTAATGCCGATCGCATCAGCCGCCAACTCATCAGCCCGAATCGCCGCAAAAGCCCGCCCCACCCGAATCCGTTCCAGCCGATAGACAATCGCCATACTTACCAACAGCAAAGGTAGTACAATCCACAAATACTCGATCGGCGTCCCAAACGGTTGCGGAATCCCAAAAATGCCCACAGCCCCGCCAGTGATATCCAGATTCAGCGATAAAACCCGCAAAATTTCCACAAAAGCAATAGTTGCGATCGCCAAATAAATCCCACTCAACCGCAGCGCCGGAATTCCCACCAAAATCCCCAGCAACCCCGAAACAACCCCTGCAATTATCATCTCCACCAACAGCAATGGTAGAGGAAACAAACCCCCTGTCGGCTTAAACACCGTCGTAGACAAAATCGCCGCAATATACCCACCCAACGCATAAAAACCAGGGCTAGCCAAAGACAACTGTCCAGTCATTAAAGGCAAATATAGCGACATTCCCAACATTGCACCCAACAACATCGAGACAATCAAAAACCCGTAAGTAGTAAAAAATGCAGCCATGATTTTATTTTAAATAATAAAAATACTTAAATACCAACTTCATCTCAAATCCAGTCCCCTCATAATAATTCATTTCTCTCTTCTCTTTCTCTGCGTTCTCTGCGTCCTCTGCGGTTAAATCATTCCGATATAATTAGTTTCTTTAGGGGGCAATCCCCCGTGGCCGTTGGTGCGTGCGAAGCGTCGAACCATCGCCCCAATTTTAATCACCTAATTATCTCTTTTACACCTTTTGAATCAAACGCCGACCAAACAAACCCTGCGGTCTAACCAATAGCATAATAAACAATATGGCAAAAGCAACAGCATCCTTATAAGCCGAAAAATCTCCCGGCACAAAAGCCTCCACCAAACCAATGATAAACCCACCCAAAACTGCCCCAGGAATACTCCCCAACCCACCCAGCACAATCACCGCCAAACCCTTCAAACCAAAAGCAATACCAAAATACGGCCCAGCAATACTCACACTCGAACCCACCAAACTTCCCGCCAAACCAGCCAGAAAACTGCTCACAAAAAACGTCAAAACAATGTATCTATCAGTATCAATACCCAACAGACTAGAAGTAGTAGCATCTTCAGCCACAGCCTGCATTGCTTTGCCAAATTTAGTAAAATTTATTAAGTAAGTTAAGACAGCCACAATCGCAACTGATACCGCAAAAATTACTATTTGAACAGTCCGAATCGGAATTGGTTTATCCGCCGTCCCAAAGTTAATGGCAGCGGGCAAATAGCCGTAAGTGTTAGCAGGAAAAGTGTAAATTTCCGCCCCTACAAGATATTGGATAAGATTGGCGATCGCAACTGCCACACCCAAACTAGAAACCACCGTCAGCAGAGGATCAGAGAGTCGGCGGCGCAAAGGTAAAAAAGCAATTCGTTCAACAATTACTCCTACCAAACCAGCCATGACACTTCCCAAAATTAACGCCACAGCAAAAGGCAACTGCAGGGGAATTCGAGCATTAGCCCACAACCCATTAAAACCGAAAGTACCTCCCATCAGCGCATAGGTGAAATAAGCACCCAAAGTAAATACTGCACCGTGAGCAAAATTAATAATTCCCAGAATAGAAAACACCAGCGTGTATCCCAAGGCAAAAATAGCATACACGCTGCCGATCGACAAACCATTCAAAAATTGTTGCAAAAACAGAGTTAAGTCCATCACCAGTTAGAGATTCGGCATCAACATTAAATCATTCAAAAACAAACAGCATACAATTTTTACTCTGATTTCTGACTTCCCCCCAAAGGGGCAGCGGGGTTGACCTCAGACTCACACTCAATAACTCATCCGTGTATCCGTGTCAGAATCCGTGTCATGCCTTCATTTCAAAAACTCAAACTTACCATTATTGCCATCCGCCTCCATCTTAATCTGTGCCACATAAAACTCTTTCTGATTAATCTCACCTTCAGGCGTAAAAGAAATTTCCCCCAAAGGCGTATCGTACTTGCCACCCAACAACTGCTGATTCAAATTTGTACGCAACTCTGCCAATGGCTTTTCGCTAACCTTAGACTTAGCATTAATTGCCTTTAATGACTCAACAAAAACTTGTACACCAGTAAAAGCTTGAGCGCTAAACTGAGGCGGTTCTTTCTTGAATTGAGCGCGATAAGCATCACGAAAAGCCTTATTAATCTCATTCTGATATTCCGGGCTGTAGGCTTGGGCAATCAAAACCCCATCGCAAAGAGCCTTGCAAACAGGAAATACATTAGAAGTATTCAGACCGTTGCCCCCAATGATAACGCCTTTGTAACCCAACTCCCGCAATTGCTTAATTAAATTGCCTCCATCCGCGGCCAACCCAGAAATAATGATTAAATCCGGCTTGACATTTATCCCATTAGTGGCTTGAGATTGGAAATCTGTATCAGTAGTCAAGAATTTTTGGACTGTTGCCAATTCCAGTCCCATATCTTTAACCGTTGTCTGAAAAGTTTCAGTCTCAGATTTGCTAAAAGCATCATTCTGAGCAAAAAACACGGCTACTTTCTTAATATTGGGATTTTGCTTGAGGGCGGCTTTAACTGCATTTGGTGCTACCACGGCCACAGGCGCAGAGACTCGGGCCACATAATCGCCAATCTGGGGAATGCCTTTAGCCGTGTTGGAGGGGCCGAGTACGGGAACTTTTGCTCGATCGGCGATCGGAGCGGCACTAAAAGCTTGCTGTGACAGAGTTGGGCCCACAATACCAACCACCTGATCCTGATTGATCAGAGTATTGAAAGCATTGATCGTCCCTTGTTCGTCTCCACCGGTATCTTGGAACACCAGTTTAATCGGCGTCCCATCCACACCGCCCTTATCGTTGAAATACTTCTCAGCAATTTTCGCGCCAGCCACCTGTTCCTGACCCAGTAAAGCCACATTGCTAGTTTGGGCCACCCCAATACCTATAGATATAGTGTTGGAACTCCCCCCAGGCGAACCCTCTGGGGAAGCACCGGGAGATGGCGAAGTCGCCGGAGATACTGTAGTAGAGGTTTGGGGAGTGTTCGTCTGACTGCAAGAAGCCAGCAGCAGTGAAGCGCAGGTAATGAATAAGCCACTAGGGCGGGCTGTAGGTTTTTTCATAAGCGGGCGATCGAACATCTATATATAAAACAGCTACACGTAGAGATATTCTACCCATGCGCGGTAGATACTCCCCTCAAAAGTCCAATCTTGCCCAAAAAAAAGACCCCTTCCCGGAAAAAGGAGTCAGCCAGCGGAGGCAGGATCGGAAATCAGTAGCTCAAACCCTTGGTGTGTATAGTTTCCAAAAAAAGTCAAAAATATTTTCACAAAACGCTTGACAACTCTGGGGAGAGTTGATACATTAATAAAGCGCCAGAAGGGAAGCGGTTCAAACAACCGCGAACTAAAGGTAAAAAACTGAACCTAGAAAAAAGAATAGTTTGAAAGCTTAAAGCAATATTAACCTCGTCAAAAAATTAAGATTGAGAGTAAAGGCATCGCTGATACTCAATATCGCAAACAACGAGAAAAAAGTCAAGGGAAAAAAGCCAGCCTTTGTGCTGAGTAGAAAGAACTTGACCTAAGCCAAAAAAAACAATCCAACACGGAGAGTTTGATCCTGGCTCAGGATGAACGCTGGCGGTCTGCTTAACACATGC
>NZ_JAUBVD010000110.1:0-8979 GCF_036705675.1 Microcoleus sp. AT8-A3 | reverse complement strand
TTAAGAATTGTTTTATAAAAAACAAATCATGCACAAATATGATTTTCTGTCAACTTAATTTAGATGCGTTTACCCTGAGAGAGCAACTCACAACGAATTTTTCTACTTAACCATTCTAATTTACTTTTAAATCCATGTCTTATTCTAATTCAATTGAGTCAGAAATGAAAAAATTTTATAAATTCTTATCAGAAAAAGATAAAAGAAGGTATGCAGCTAGAGAATCTCAAAAATTAGGATGGGGTGGAATTAGCTATGTAATGCAACTTTTGGGATGCAGTCGAAACACCATCGTCAAGGGAATAGAAGATTTAGAAAAAATGGACTCAGATACACTAAAGAGTTCCAGGATCAGAAAGAAAGGAGGGGGAAGAAAAAGTATTCTGTCTACTCAAATCGGCATTGAGGCAGCATTTTTAGAAGTTTTAAAAAATCACACAGCCGGAGACCCAATGAATGAGTTAATCAAATGGACTAATTTGACGCATAAAGAAATAGCTTCTGGACTACGAGCGGCAGGTTTTACCATTAGGCTCCCCTTAGTTGCCCAACTATTAAAAAAGCATGGGTATGTGAAACGAAAAGCTCAAAAAAAAAACAATAGGAGTTAATAAGAATCGGGATGCTCAATTTAAAAACATTGCTCGACTTCATGCAGAGTATAGAGAATCCAGCAATCCTATTATTAGTTTTGATACCAAAAAGAAAGAAGTTTTGGGAAATTTGTATCGTCCGGGAACTCTCTATACAAAGGAACCTGTCACTACTTTCGATCATGATTTTTGGAGTTTAGGTCACGGTAAAGTGATCCCACATGGGATTTATGATTGTCAACAAAACCGAGGACATATAACATTAGGAAATAGTAAAGATACCAGTGAATTCGCCTGTGAGTCTTTAAAAAATTGGTGGAATAATTATGGTAAAGCTACGTACCCTAACGCTAATTCTATCTTGGCAAAATGTGATGGGGGAGGTAGTAATAATGCTAATCATTATATTTTCAAAGAAGATTTGCAGAAATTAGTTAATGAAATAGGAATAGAGATCAGAATTGCTCATTACCCTCCTTATACATCTAAATATAATCCCATAGAACATCGACTTTTTCCTCATATTACCAGGGCTTGTCAAGGAGTAATTTTTACAAGCTTAGAATTAGTCAAAGCTCTCGTCGAAAAAACTCAAACTAAAACGGGACTATCTGTAGCTGTAAATATCCTTAATAAAGTTTATCAAACTGGTCGGAAGGTAGCTGATAATTTCAAAAATACTATGCAAATTGTTTTTGACGAATATTTGCCCAAATGGAATTATCGAGCCGTACCTCAACCTGAGTAATTCATTAAGTTATTTTTCATTCCTAACAATACTCCGGACAGTTTTTAAAGAGGGATGCGACGCCTACGGCAAGCAACGCTTACGCAATAAATCACAGAAGCGAAAAAAGTGAGTGCAATCTGAACCCAAAATGAACAGAAAAAAAGGCGCTCTTTTAGGTTAAGCTATAAAAACACACAAGCTTAACAGATTGCCTTATGAAGATTATTGAATCCATCTTACAACAAATGCCACGGATTAGTCAACCCCAAAAGAAGTTTCTCCTCAATTTATTTCTCAACTATTTTGCTTGTTTATGGCAAGGTCAACTTCACCAATCTCAGTCGTTATAGTTCTGTGAGCGAAAAAACCTACCGTCGTCACTTTCTCAAAAGCTTTAACTTTCCACAATTCAATCAATATTTCCTCGAAAAAGCCTTAAATCCTGAACACACAATCATTGCTGTTATTGATTGTTCTTTCTTAAGAAAAAGTGGCCAGAAAACTGACGGTAAAGCTTATTTTTATAATGGTGTAGCGGGAAAATCGGAAGAGGGATTGGAAATTTCTGTTATTTCTATTGTCGAAATTGAGACTCGTTTATCTTATAGTTTAAGTGTCCAACAAACTCCATCACACCCTCAAATAAAGCCTGCGAAAAAGCTGCCCCACAAACCGAAGAATTGCCGGTCAAGAAAAACTCGCAAAAAACCTGACTCTCAAAGTTCAAAGCCTGATATCACAAGAGTTGATGACTATGCAAAACATCTCAAGAATACTCGTTTTTACTTCCCAACTTCTGTACGTTATTTGGTAGCTGATGGCTATTACTATCGCTCTAAATTCTGGGAGACTGGGCGGGACTTAAATTTAGACTTTATTGGCAAGTTAAGAAGTGATGCTAACTTACGCTATCTCTATACAGGTGAACAAAAGAAACTGGGAGCTCCACGTAAATATGATGGCAAGGTTGACTGCCATGAGTTGAGTCGTCTTAATTTTGTTAAAGACCTAAAACCGGGAGTTTCATTATAGACATTGAAGGTGGGTCGTTGTTGTTTAAATTGCCCAATTTCTTTGGTTTGTATCTCTGAGGTTCAAGCCAACGGCAAAATCAAAAATGCTTTATTGTTTAGCACTGATATTCACCTACCACCTGAGCAAATTCTTGAATATTATCAGGCTCGCTTCCAGATTGAATTTATTTTTCGTGATGCCAAGCAATTTACAGGATTGTCTGATTGTCAAGCTCGTCATTTACCACGGCTTGATTTTCATTTTAATGCCAGTCTAATTGCCTTAAACTTAGCTAAACATCAACTTTATAGTTGTCCTTCATCTGCCAAGTCGTTTGTGTTTTCTATGGCTTCTTATAAACGTCTGGAATTCAATAAGCATCTACTTTGTACCTTTATTGACAAGTTAGATTTAGACCCGGATTTGATCTTAAACCATCCTAATCTTCCTTCAGTCTTGTCTTATGGTACTTTGGCTGCTTAAAAACTGTCCGGAGTATTGATTCCTAAGAAACTTATTATTTGCCCGTTGAAATTAATGCTACATAAAAGGGGTGAATAGTCGGATAGCTTTGAAATAACAAAAAGCTTGAAATTTTCAAGAAGGTCACATCAATGCATCAAAAAGTTGTAGATATAGTAACTGCTCAAAATTTACTTCCCTCTCAGGGGGATTTAGTGGCTAAATTCAGCAAGATAGATTTGCCCAAAACTATTGAAATGGGCGATCGAGCTAAAGTCAACGTGAAGCTGACAAATCAAGGTTCCGCACCAGTTACAGGCCCCGTCACAGTCAAACTCTACACTTCCACAGACGAGACCATCGATCGCGCCCCAGACGGCAAATTAGTCAACGATTGCTTGCTAACCTCCACTATCCAACAAGTCAACCTGCTTCCGGGACAATTCACAACCGTTAGGTTGAACTATGGCAACATGACCTCGGTTGGAGCTCCGGGGGCTTGCAACTTGATTGCCGAAATTAACCAGAACAACAACTTTGGTGAAAACTACTCTTTTACGGCAGTTTCCCAAGAAATGCCCGGTGTAACGCGCACTTACAACAGTTTTTACGATGCTGCTTATGAGGATGCCATCAGCCGGGTTTACGGCGGCGTGCACGTGCGCGAGGCTACGATTGATGATGCGCTGCCAACTGGTTTAGCAGTGGGCAATTTCGTCGCGCAAAATCTGTTTAAGACTGTGGTTTAACAGATACAGACCTGCATCGGGGAACTCCCCGATGCCTGCAAATAGACGGCCAGCAGGTAAAATAACTCTATCCTTAATTCTCTATTCCGATTAGCATTTAACCGAAGGATAAACCTTATATATTGGAAATTATTCGTCACACACAAAAGACTTTATTATAGTATTAAAAATCCCAAACAATACTGCTATAATATTTAGTTAAGTTCGATTGTTATGCGCTCTCTAAAATCGATGCAGTCTGCGGTCTGTCTGCTTTGAATTATCCCTCAATACGGGGAGTTTGCCGCTCGGGACTCACGATCGCGGAGCGCGACAGTTGATGTGGCAACAAAGCCCGTCTCCTTGAATTGTCGCTCGCGATCACGACCGCGCGAGCGAGTAAGAAGGAGTCTCTGTTGACCGTCGCGATCGCGAGGCGTTGAACTCACGTTTTTATCCTGAATTGCTCAAACGCTTATCACCTCAAAAAAAAAATTTTACATCTCATAACTCAACTGAATTAAAATCTTGAAGTCCGAGCGCATTTGTAGAAATTTCACTCAGCACCGCCAACAATTGATTGTTGCTCGCCCATCTAATTAATGTACTATTATTTTCCGCCACTATCGAAAGTTTCCCAAAATTCAAACCCCTAGCTAATTGAATCGAATCTTGACCCAGAATAAAATCAACAATCGTATCAACCTCCAACCCCGCACTCAACACAAAAGTATCCTGACCAGCCCCACCGATGAGAGTATCGCCACTCGCTTGCCGTTATTAGAAATAGCAGGAAGCAAAGAAATACCGTTAGCAATATTGCCTGCAGCATCCGCCGACACGTAATTAGTAGTATTCGTTAGCAAATCGTTATTTACTGATTACTGTTTACCGCTCGCCATTGGTGACAAGTTAAGACTTAATTGCATTTGCCAATCAGTAATATTACTCAAAAAAACTGCTTTTTTAGGAGTGGAAAATTCACGATTTGAGAGGGAGTAGGTATAAATATCACCCTCGGCACGATCGCACGATCGCCCAAATCTCAATTTTGGGCCCAAAATCCGAGTAAATGTTGAGCATAATTGCTGATTGACAAATGCTTTCTTAGCTTAACTTGTTACCAATGACCGCTAGCCTGCGATTCAAAATTGGTGAAGAGTAAGAGCCATTAATCATTAGTGAAGCAGTTGTTAAGACACTGTTCGCGCTTTGTACAATCAAATTTCCCTTGTTGTGCAATTTTCTCACAGGTTCTACAACAATTTTCAACCGCTCTGTGATTTTCAACCGCTAAAGAGCAATATTACATTTCGCAATTTATGTTGATTAATCTTAACTTCTTTGAGAAAAAATAAAACCCAGAGCAGTATATGATTTGCAACAGAGAAAAAAAAGAATACATTTACAAGATGTAGCGCATAATTGCTAGCGTCAGTTTCGCTCCAAACGGAGCTGAGTCGATCTGCGCCTGTCTGTGGTGAATTTTTACTTCTCAGTTAAATTTAGATAGCGATTTGAGTTAACTGCTAAAAGGGTGCGAGGAGATATGAATAATTTTCAAGACGTTTTGTTGCCTCTGCAAAAGCCATTTGAAATTAATTCAGAATTAACTGAAACCAGTTTATTCACGTCAGAAAACTTACTAAATTCAGGCAGTATTGCCGACAGTTCCAACAGCATTCCCGTTCCAGTTTTACAAGCATCCAATGTCAATTTTTTAACATCACAAAAAGTTGAAGATGGCAATAGTTTTGAACAATTTTTAACACAACCGCAACTCTTGGGGTCAGCCCCAAATGCCCTGCCCTCAGCCTCCGCAAGCAGCGACATCTTAACCGGCGAAAAAGTAGAAACACAAGCTAGCCGCACCGTTTGGAGTCAACTCCTCGGCGCATCCACCCCCGAACGGCAGGCAAAAAACAACAATTTGCCCCTCGGAGTTTTCCAAGTCGGTGGTAGCGGACAAGTCAGTGCAGACTACCTGTTCGATGGAGGATACTACCAAGGGGAACTGGCTATTTTCAGCCTCACGGGGATGGAAACCTTAATCCCCGGTTCACAACCGTTCATCCAAGAGGCATTCCGCAGAGTTCTCACCAATTCCACGTTAGGTCGCGTTGTAATCCGCGACTCAACCGAAGGGGCCAAATTCAGCGGTTCAATGCCAGGAGAACTTAATTGGGGTTCGGGACCATACACCGGCATCAAAAACTTCACCATGACCCCAGGTGACACCTTCGCGGTCATGGTGATTCCCAATGGCACAATACAACTATCTTACGCCACCCAATTGCTGTGGAATTTATTCCCCGATCGCCGCCCTTTATTCTCCGTCTCCCCAACTAATTCCACCAACAGCGGCTACCAGCTAGCACTCGCCGACATTACAGGTTCGGGCAATACCTTTGCCATTGAAGACGAGCCGGCAGCCCAAACAGACCGCGACTACAATGATATTATCGTCAGCTTGATCGGGGCCACCGGCAGCGCCACCCCACTCGGCAGTGTCATCAACCCAGCCAGAGAATGGCGCACCACCTCTCTGGGACAGCAAATTATCAGCTACGCTAACAGCTTAGTTCCCAACGATACAACGCCGCCCGCGATCGCCGCCACCCTAACCAACGATACCGGAACATCCAACAGCGATCGCATTACCTCCAATCCCACCATCGGCGGTACCGTCACCGACAGCAGCAGCATAGCCAGCTTCCGCGCCGGTTTCGACGACACTCCCATTGCCGAATTCGCCGACATCACCCCCCTCCTCAACAGCAGCGGCAGCTTCACTCTGGACCGCACCCAACTCGAAACCATCCGCCGCAACCCCCTCAGAGATGGCATCCACACCCTCCGCCTCACAGCCACCGACTCCCGCGGCAACACATCAAACACTTTCAGCCTCAACTTCACCCTCGACACCGCCACCCCCCAAACTGTCCTGCAGACACCAATTCCCGGAGGCAACCACAGCAACACAGTTCGAGTCATCGGTACGGCAACCGACGCCGCAACAAATCTATCCAACCTACAATACTCCGTCGATGACGGCAGCCCCAATACTTTGACTTTAGAAACCGGTGGCAAGTTCGACTCGCAGCCTCCCAACTCGCCGCTAGCCACCGGCAGCCACACCGTTGCCATCACGGCAACAGATACCGCTGGCAACCAAACATCCCAGACTGCTAACTTCTCTGTCGCCAGCAACTTCACCGTTACCCCCAACGGCAGTACGGGTTGGGCTGCAGCATCGACAGACACCGTACTCCTGGCAGAACGCAACAGCAAACTCGTTCAAGCCCTACTGCCAGTAGAGTTGGGGCAAGCTAGAGGCAGCCGCACGCTGCAGTTCCAACTCAAAGCCGACTTCGACAAAACAGATACCACATCGGCAATTGAAGACTTGTTCCAGGTGTTCCTAGTTTCTTCCAACAATCCCAGCCAAACCCTACTCGACGGAGGCAGCCCCGGAACGCCACTATTTTCCCTAGCTGGCGGCAAAGCCGAATTCGTACCCGGACGGGTGCGGTACACTGGCGACATCGTAGAAATCGATTTGACAAACGTGACGAACAGCAGCAGCGGCAATCTGCTGTTTAAGTTAATTGACAGCGACACCGATACTGGCAGTACCGTAGAAGTCAAGAACATTACCAATACCGTCGATGAAGAAGGTACTGCCAGCCCGGTTTTTGTTGCAGCGCAGAACAAAGTTGCTGCTGGCGGCAGTCTCGATACCGCCAACCTGACTGCTGCTTCCGATTTAAAAGTAAACTTCACTCAGGTACAGTTCGACCCTGCAACGGGCAGCTATAAAGCAGCGGTACGGGTAGAAAATACCGGCAACAACCCAGTGAGCCGCAACGTTGCGGTGGTTTTCCCGAATTTGCCAGCCGGAGTAACGCTGCAAAATCCTAGCGGTACGGACAGCAGCGGCAAACCCTACATCAATTTGCGCGGCACAATTCCCGCCGGGGGATTGGATGCCGGGGCGATTTCGGACTCGGTAGAAATCACCATTAACAATCCCAACTCTCAGAAATTTTCCCTCACCGCAACCGCCCTTGCCGGCGGGACAAATCAAGCCCCCAGCTTGCCAGCAGTTCAAACTATCGATGTCAAAGTCGGAGAAACTTTCAAACTGCCCCTCACCGCAACCGACCCCGACGGCGACCCTATTAGCTTTGCCATCAAATCGTCCGCTTCCTTACCCACGGGGAAAATCACCGGCAACGGTACTTTAGAAATTTCTCCCACTCCCGAAGAAATCGGAACCTACAACTTTACGGTAGTCGCTAGCGACGGAGTTTTAGAAACAACTCGACCTGTTACAGTTAACGTTACCCCTTCGACTGCCGGCCTCACTCGCATTTCAGGAGTAATTCAAAACACCAACCAGCAACCCTTAGAAGGTGTGTTGGTGGGACTGGGCGCCTTGCGGGCAATAACAGCAGCCGACGGTTCCTTTGAAATTCTGCGGCTGGAATTTCCCGGTTTGGCGGAACTCGGACTTCCCGAATTAGTGCCGCCAGATACCCTGCAAATTTACGGCGACGGCATTACAGGCGAAGACAACTACCCCTACATTGCCGAAAAACTGCCGTTGTTGTTGGAACACGAAGTTTACTCCAACGTCAACAACGTCATCTCCCGTCCGATTTACCTGCCGCCAATCGACACCGCCAACGGCAAAATTATCAACCCAGCCGCCGACACCACCGTCACCACCGCCGCCATTCCCAAAGCATCGGTATTTGTCAAAGCCGGTTCCCTCCAAGATGCTGAAGGCAACCCCTACACCGAAAACCTCAGCATCACCGAAGTCCCCACAGAATTAACCCCCGCCGCCCTGCCGCCCAACCTGCATACCGACTTGGTAGTCACCATTCAGCCGGGGGATATGGTGTTTACCACTCCAGCCCCCCTCTCCTTGCCCAACCGCGCGGGATACGCACCGGGCAGCACGATGGACTTGTGGTCGATTAACCCCACCACAGGCGACTTCGACAATGTAGGTACGGGTAAAGTTACCGCTGACGGGAGTGCCATAGAAACCGTTTCAGGCGGCATCCGCAACAGCAGTTGGCACTTCTTCGCCCCGCCCGCACCTTCGCCCAAAAATCCGGGTCAAGACCCCCGCAACCCCAAAGACAAGTGCAACGAATGCAAAGCAAAAGGCGGCTTAACCTCTTCCGTAGAAATGCACTCCGGGGCAGTAATAGAAACACACGACCTCGTACCCTATCAGTCAATGGGAGAAACCCGCAGCTTAACTCTAACCTACGATTCTCTCAGAGCAGACCCCAGACCCATTGTCCATTTCGGCTACAATAACGCCCCCGCCGATACAGCCCAAAAATTAGTAGCTAAACTAACCGTAGATGCAGGAAAATTTCAGTATCAAATACCCGGATATTCTGGCAACCAATACAGTTTGACAGGAGGCGAA
>NZ_JAUBVD010000009.1:54246-171554 GCF_036705675.1 Microcoleus sp. AT8-A3 | reverse complement strand
TAAGTTAAGAGTTGGGATTCAATCAACTTTCAGCAAAACTTTTCATTATATCATAAAATTATTTTGCAAGAGGTCTATTTAAACGGGGCTTTGAATATTTTAGGGAAAGCTTTGAGCAATGTCTCCAGGTCGGGCGAGACTTCCTCTTTTCACATTGTGCCATACACCAATACTCCGGACAGTTTTTAAAGAGGGATAGGATCGCAATAAAATAGAGAAGTGAAAAAAGTGAGTGCAATCTGAACCCAAAATAAACAGAAAAAAAGGCACTCTTTTAGGTTAAGCTATAAAAACACACAAGCTCAACAGATTGCCTTATGAACATTATGGAATCCATCTTACAACAAATGCCAGGGATTAGTCAACCCCAAAAGAAGTTTTTAATCACTTTATTCTCAACTATTTTACTGAGCTATGGCAAGGTCAACTTCACGAATCTCAGTCGTTATAGTTGTTTGAGTGAAAAAACCTATCGTCGTCACTTTCTCAAAAGCTTTAACTTTCCACAATTCAATCAATATTTCCTCGAACAATCCTTAAATCCTGAACACACAGTCATTGCTGTTATTGATTGTTCTTTTTTAAAAAAAAGTGGCAAAAAAACTGACGGCAAGGGTTATTTTTATAATGGTGTAGCGGGGAAATCGGAACAGGGTTTGGAAATTTCTGTAATTTCTATTGTCGAAATTGAGAGTCGTTTATCTTATAGCTTAAGCGTGCAACAAACTCCATCACGTCCTCAAATAAAGCCCGTGAAAAAACTGCCACAAAAACCGAAGAATAGCAGGTCAAAGAAATCTCGTAAAAAACAGGAGTCTCACAGCTCAACGCCTGACATCACAAGGGTTGATGACTATGCAAAACACTTGAAGAATACTCGTTGTTTCTTCCCAACTTCTGTACGTCCAAATGGTCGCTGATGGCTATTATTATCGCTCTAAATTCTGGGATGCTGTGCGGGAGTTGAATTTAGACTTTATTGGCAAGCTAAGAGTTGATGCCAACCTACGCTATCTTTATACAGGCGAACAAAATAAACTGGGAGCTCCTCGAAAATATGATGGTAAGGTTGACTGTCAAGACCTGAGTCGTCTTAACTTTGTCAAATACATAAAACCGGGGGTTTCATTATATACATTGGTCGTCTGGAGTTGTTGTTTGAATTGCCAAATTAGGTGGGCTTGTATCTCTGAAGTTCAATCCAACGGCAAAATCAAAAATGCTTTATTATTTAGCACTGATATTCATCTACCACCTGAGCAAATTGTTGAATATTATCAGGCTCGTTTTCAAATCGAATTTATTTTTCGTGATGCTAAACAATTTACGGGATTATCTGATTGTCAAGCTCGTCATTTACCACGGCTGGATTTTCATTTTAATGCCAGTCTGATTGCCTTAAATTTAGCCAAATATCAACTCTCTAGTTGTCATTCATCTGCCAAATCGTTTGTGTTTTCAATGGCTTCTTATAAACGCCTAGAATTCAATAAGCATCTACTTTGTACCTTTATTGATAAGTTAGATTTAGACCCGGATTTGATTTTAAATCACCCCAACCTTCCTTCAGTCTTGTCTTATGGTACTTTGGCTGCTTAAAAACTGTCCGGAGTATTGATACACAGTAAATTCGAGTCCTCTAGATTTACCGGGTTAACTGTATCTGCTAGAATTGATAGGGTTCTGTCGCGCAGCTTTTATGATTGACGAGGAAAAACAGCAAGATCAAGATCCTAACTCAACTGGGGAAACCACCCCAGAGGGTTCGCCAATGGCAAGCGAAAATCCGGCGGCATCAGGAAACTCGAACGAATCGGCGGATTGGGAGCTCGAACTTGCTCGAGCTTATCAAAGTTCTCAAGGCGATCGCCCGCCAGCAAACGCATCCGGGGATACCATCACCGGCAGTTCCACCAACAGCCCGACTGCAGACGGGGCGGAGCCTTGGAAGAAGGAACTGGCCCAGGCCAACGATGAAAAAGAGGCTTTAAAAACTCAGTTGCAAGCCACATCGGCTCAACTAGAAGAACTGAAAAATCAAAATCTCCGCCTAGCAGCAGATTTTGAGAACTTCCGCAGGCGTACCCAAAAGGAAAAAGAAGAGCTAGATTTACAGGCAAGGTGTCTCACGATTAAACCCCTGTTGCCGGTAATTGACAATTTCGAGCGCGCTCGATCGCACATCAAGCCGCAAACCGACGGCGAAATGAACATTCACAAAAGCTACCAAAGTGTTTACAAGCAAATGGTAGATAGCCTCAAGCAAATCGGGGTTTCTCCGATGCGGCCCGAAGGCGAACAGTTTGACCCCAACATCCACGAAGCTCTACTCAGCGAGCCAACTGACGAACACGAGGAAGGCACAATTATCCAAGAACTAGAACGCGGCTACATTCTGGGCGATCGCGTCTTGCGGCACGCCAAAGTGAAAGTTGCAGCGGCTGGGCTATCTGTGGTAGCCTCAGATGAAAATCCCGATAGTTCGGAAAGTTAATCGGGATACAAGCTACTGCATTCCTTAAAGTCACTTACCCCCGAATTCTATTCGGGGGTGCCCAGGTGGCAGACTCACCAACTTATTAATTAAAGATGACTAAAAGCACGTCAGCGCTTTATCCAAAAATTCTGAAAAATGTTTTTACCGGTCTTTGATATTGCTTTAGGACATCAAGTTTATTTCCTACAAATCTAGTCTGGTAATGCTTGTTTAAACAAGCTGAGTCGTTTTTCCTCCCCCAACCTGTAGTTGGAGGTTTCCAAACATCCCACAAAGTTTTATGAGGCGCTATGGGAAAAATTATTGGAATTGACTTAGGCACAACTAACAGTTGCGTAGCTGTGTTAGAGGGCGGTAAACCCGTCGTGATCGCCAATTCCGAGGGCGGTCGCACAACTCCGAGTATAGTAGGATTCGGCAAGGCGGGCGATCGCTTAGTAGGTCAACTAGCCAAGCGGCAAGCTGTAACTAATGCTGTAAATACTGTATACAGTATCAAACGATTTATCGGACGGCGGTGGGACGACACGGAAGAAGAACGAGCGCGGACTCCCTATACCTGCATAAAAGGCAAAGACGATACCGTTAACGTCCAAATTCGGAACAAGGTTCACACTCCCCAAGAAATCTCGGCAATGGTACTCCAAAAGCTCAAGCAAGATGCTGAAGCTTATTTGGGACAAACGGTTACACAAGCCGTGATTACAGTGCCAGCTTACTTCACAGACGCCCAACGGCAAGCTACTAAAGACGCCGGTACGATCGCCGGCCTAGAAGTCCTGCGGATCGTCAACGAACCGACGGCTGCAGCCCTTTCCTACGGGCTGGACAAGCAAAATATAGAACAGAAAATCTTGGTCTTTGACCTGGGCGGCGGTACTTTCGACGTTTCGATCCTGCAACTGGGAGACGGAATTTTTGAAGTCAACGCTACCTCCGGTAACAACCATCTCGGAGGAGATGACTTTGACGACTGCATAGTGCAGTGGCTGGTAGAAGCTTTCCGCACTCAAGAAGGCAGTGACCTTTCACAAGACAAAATGGCCTTGCAGCGCCTCCGAGAAGCTGCCGAAAAAGCAAAAATCGAACTCTCCAACCGGGAATCCACCTCAATCAATTTGCCCTTCATCTCTTCTGACGAAAAAGGGCCGAAGCATTTGGAAATGGAACTCTCCAAAGCTCAGTTTGAAAAACTGGTGGCTCATTTGGTGCAAGCGACGATCGATCCGGTGACTCAAGCCCTCAAAGACGCAAGTTTGACCCCCAAAGACATAGACAGAATTATTTTAGTGGGAGGCTCAACCCGGATTCCGGCAGTTCAACAGGCAATTAGCAAGTATTTTGGGGGCGTTTCTCCCGATAAATCCGTCAATCCCGACGAAGCTGTAGCGGTAGGCGCGGCAATTCAAGCCGGAGTGTTGGGTGGTGAAGTCAAAGACTTGCTGCTGCTCGATGTGACGCCGCTCTCCCTGGGACTCGAAACCTTGGGCGGGGTGTTTACCAAAGTAATCGATCGCAATACAACTATTCCCACGAGCCGATCGCAAATGTACAGCACGGCGACAGACGGGCAAACCTCGGTAGAAATTCACGTCCTCCAAGGCGAGCGGGCATTGGTTAAAGACAATAAAAGTCTCGGCAAGTTCCTGCTCAAAGGCATTCCCCCAGCCCCCCGCGGCGTACCTCAAATCGAAGTTACCTTTGAAATCGATGCCAACGGGATTCTCAAAGTTGCCGCTGAAGACAAGGGAACCGGAAAAGAACAAAGCATCCAAATTTCCAATACAGGGGGATTGAGCGAAACCGAAGTCGAGCGGATGCGACAAGAAGCCGAACTTTACGCCGACGAGGACATCAAGCGCGCTCTACTCGTCGAACTCAAAAATCAAGCTGACTCCCTCGTCTATAATTGTGGTGTAACTTTAAAAACCAACGCGCAACTGCTGAGTGACGAGCTCAAGGCCGAAGCGGAAACAGCCGCAGCAGCCTTGCGGGCAGCGATGAGTAACCCCGACATCACAATCGAGGAACTCACCCCCGCAATCGAATCTTTCAAGCAACTGCTATACTCGCTGGGGACAGCAGTCTACGACCAAGCCCGCAGCGGGGTAGCCCCGTCAGGAGCTGTTGTTGAAAGCGAGATGATGTCAGAAGTAGAATCATCAGAACCAGAAGAGGTTAAAGCGGACGACGACAGCATTTTGCTGAAAGAAGAGCTGCTGGTGGCGCCCCAAGCTCCGCCGGCACCAAAGCCGGAACCAAAGCCGGCACCAAAGCCGGAACCAAAGCCGGAGCGACAGTCAAAACGACAGCCAAGTCCACAGTCAAATCCACAGTCAAGTCCACAGTCAAATCCACAGTCAAGTCCACAGTCAAGTCCACAGTCAAAACAAAAACAGAAGGTTCCCGAACCAGAAGTTGATGATATGAATCCTTTCCTTTAAAACAGAAAAGCTAAAAATTAAAAGTTAAAAATTAACAATGAGAATTTTTGATTTTTAATCTGTAATTTCAGGAAAGGTAGCCCGTTTCTTTTTCGTACACTTTTTGTTATTTACCTCCAGGCAAGCAGCTCTATGGCCGGTGATTACTATGAAATATTAGGCGTTTCTCGCAGCGCAGACAAAGAAGAAATTAAGCGTGCTTACCGCCGCCTAGCTCGCAAGTACCATCCAGATGTCAACAAAGAATCCGGTGCCGAGGAGCGGTTTAAAGAAATTAACCGCGCCTACGAGGTACTCTCAGAACCAGAAACCCGCGCCCGTTTCGACCGTTTCGGCGAAGCAGGCGTCAGCGGTGCAGGCGCGCCTGGGTTCCAAGACTTTGGTGACAGCTTTGCCGATATTTTTGAAAGCTTCTTTCAGGGCTTTCAGGGAGGCGTCGGTGGGCCACAACAGCAAGGTCGCAGGCGCAGCGGGCCGGTGCGCGGAGACGATTTGCGCCTCGATTTGCGGCTGGATTTTCGAGAAGCAGTGTTTGGTGGGGAAAAAGAACTCCGCATCAAGCATCTAGAAACCTGCGAAACTTGCACCGGGACTGGCGCGAAACCGGGAACCAGACCACAAACCTGCTCGACTTGTACCGGCAGTGGTCAAGTCCGACGCGCTACCCGCACTCCTTTCGGCAGCTTTACTCAAGTTTCAGTTTGCCCCACTTGCAGCGGCACCGGGCAAGTGATTGAGGATAAGTGCGAAACTTGTGGCGGCCGAGGCCAGAAAGAAGTGATGAAAAAGCTGAAAATCACAATTCCGGCTGGGGTTGACAACGGTACTCGCTTGCGGGTTTCCAATGAAGGGGATGCCGGCAAACTGGGCGGGCCGCCTGGGGATCTTTACGTGTTCTTGGCGGTGAATGAAGACCCGCTATTTAAGCGCGACGGCACTAACGTTAGCTCGGAAGTTAAGATTAGTTATTTGCAAGCAATTTTAGGGTGCCGGTTGGAAGTGGAAACCGTAGACGGGCCGACGGAATTGTTGATTCCTAGCGGAACTCAGGCCAATACTGTTTTGACTTTGGAGAAAAAAGGGGTGCCTCGGTTGGGAAATCCAGTCAGTCGCGGCGATCATTTGATTACGGTGTCTATTGACATTCCGACTAAGGTGACGGCTGAGGAACGGGAATTGCTGATGCAGCTTGCTAAGCTGAAGGGCGATCGTACTGGTAAAGGCGGTTTGGAAGGATTTCTGGGCAATTTGTTTCAGAAATAAGCAATTTTTGACACCAATTGGTGTCAAATTTTCCTGTTTCAGGATTCCCCAGCCATTGGTTTTAGTATTTGTCAAAAAATTGTGTGGAATTGCTCACAAAAATCTCAGGTGGGACGCTTCCTGGGCATTGCGTTTCAGCAGCGCTCAAAAAAGTGAGCGCAATTGCGCTCACTTTTTTCAGAAAGAATAACAGTCTGTGTCCAATTGGACACAAAATTTTAGATTCTCCAGTTTCCAGGCAACTTGTTTAAAAAACTACGGCTTTCAGGATTTGAGATTGCAAAAAGTATTATGAATTCAACATCGAAAATTGAAAATCCCAAATCCCCAGATGCCAAAATCGATCTGCGGGGTACTCCGTGTCCTCTGAATTTTGTCCGCACTAAACTGCGCTTGGAGCAAATGGCACCGGGAGCAGTTTTGGAAGTGTGGCTGGATGCTGGGGAGCCGATCGAACAAGTGCCCGATAGTCTGAAAATGGAAGGGTACCAGATTCTGGAAACGCAATTTGTCGCGGATGGGCCGGAGTCGGGCTATTTTTCCATGAAAGTGCAGCGCCCCGAACACCAGGAAGCAGGATGAGCCTGAATTCACCCTCGATCGTGGGTACTGTAATTGCTGTTCAGGCTAACTTCTACCAAGTGAGGTTAGATCCCGAAGTCTCCATTGACGGGGAAAAGGCCCCCCTTGCAGATTCTCCGATTCTCTTGTGCACTCGTCGCACTCGACTCAAAAAAATTGGCCAACAGGTGATGGTGGGCGATCGGGTGGTGGTAGACGAACCGGACTGGACTGACCGCCGGGGAGCAATTTCTGAAGTCTTCCCCCGCCAAACAGAACTCAACCGCCCGCCTGTAGCTAATGCCGATCGCATTCTCCTGGTTTTTGCCCTCGCCGAACCAGACTTAGATCCCGCATCATTAACTCGGTTTTTAGTCAAGGCAGAATCTACAGGTTTAGAGGTGAGTTTGTGCCTGAACAAATGCGATTTGGTCACGCCCGATGAGTTGGAACAGTGGCGCGATCGGCTTTCAGGCTGGGGCTACGAACCAATGTTTATTAGCGTCCGCAGCGGTTTAGGAGTTCATGAAGCCCCCGCTAAGGGTCAAAATGAAATTTTTGCCTCGGAACCGCATTTCAATGACTTAGCGGAGAAAATAGAGCCATCTCTGCTGATTTATGAGGATAACCCCCACCTTCCAAATTCGGTCAAGCCGTTACATCCGTTAAATCCCGTACATATGCCGTTGCCGAACTTGCTTCTAGACCACCTGCAAGGAAGAATAACGGTAATTTGTGGCCCTTCTGGGGTTGGCAAGTCCAGCTTGATCAACCAACTGATCCCGGCCCTGAATCTGCGAGTGAACGCTGTTTCCGGCAAACTCGGCCGCGGGCGCCACACGACTCGCCACGTCGAACTATTTGAACTCCCCGGCGGCGGACTTTTGGCCGATACTCCGGGCTTTAATCAACCGGCTCTCGAATGCGATCCGTCCGAGTTAGCGGAATATTTCCCAGAAGCGCGCCAGAGGCTGGCTTTGGGTAGCTGCCAGTTTAGCGACTGTTCGCACCGAGACGAGCCTAACTGTGTCGTGCGGGGGGGTTGGGAGCGCTATGAGTATTACTTGCAGTTTCTCGAAGAGGCGATCGTCCGCGAACAAGCTCTGCAAAACTCCAGCAGCGCCGAATCGAGTTTGAAGCAGCAAACCAAGTCGGATGGTACGCAGCATTACGAACCGAAGCTGCAAACTAAAAAATATCGCCGCTCTTCCCGCCGCCTTCAACACCAGTCACTCCAAGATATGTGTCAAGACTTAGAGGAATTGTGAGGAAGTCGCCGCCCATCGGCCGTAGGTACTAGAAAACCGTACCAAGACTTACCCAGAAACCGGGTTTCCTTGACGAAAATACTTAGTTGCACCCCAAGGGGCTGTTCGCAAAACCGGCTTTCTTTAGTGGCGAGTGCGTAAGTCCTGAGTACATTAATAGCTAAAATTAAATGGCCTTAGATTTGTAAAAAAAAGTAGAACAGAAGCAAAAGTTAGCGGGTACTGCAGGAGCAAAAATATTGTGAATATTCAAGAACTGTTTCAAAAAGGCGGCCCCGCCATGTGGCCCCTGTTGGTGTTATCGATTTTATCTTTGAGTACAATTATCGAGCGTTTGTGGTTTTGGGCAAGCCTCCTGAGCAAAGAAAAGCAGATAGTTAGCCGCATTCTGGAAGCCGCTCGCAGCGATTGGGGGGTGGCTAACGAGATGGCCAGACAAGCTAACAGACAGCCGATCGGGCGATTTCTTTCTGCACCCCTGCGGCTCTACAATCCCGAACCAGATTTATTTCGACTCGCACTCGAAGCAGCAGCCGATGAAGAGTTGGCTTCGATGCGCCGCGGCGACAAAATCTTAGAAGCTACGATCGCTCTGGCGCCTTTGCTGGGCTTGCTGGGAACAGTCCTGGGCTTGATTAACTCGCTCAGTTCCATCCGTCTGGGCGACATCGGCACGGCGGCCACGAGTGGCGTGACATCGGGCATTGGCGAATCGCTGATTACGACTGCTACTGGGATGGTAGTAGCAATTTTTACCTTGGTGTTTTATCGGATATTTCAAGCTTTTTTGTTCAACCAGGCAAAAATATTTCGCAAAGCTGGAAATGAACTCGAATTGCTTTACAGACAATACTGGCCTGCTGCTAATGCTAAGGGTCGAGCGCCCGGTGCCGAATACAGCAATTCTTCCTTTGGTGCAGATGGTTTGAACAGGCGTTCTCTCAATTCTCAAGAACCGGGAGAACGGAATCGGGAGCCGAAATTGAAAGGTTCCGATCCGGCTGAAGATTCTCCTTCTAATAATTAAAACTCCTGAGAACTAATGAAGATTAATCTAGATACTCCTGCTGAAGAGGCTCGGATTGAACTGGTGCCTTTAATTGACGTGATATTTTGCATTCTGACGTTTTTTCTCCTGGCGGCTTTGCAACTGACTCGCCAGCAAGCCATTAATGTCGATTTGCCTAAAGCGAAGACTGGACAAACGCAGATGCGAGAGATGCTGATTGTCAGCATTGACGATTTCGGGCAAACTTATATCGACCAATTGCCTGTTAATTACCAACAGCTCGATCGAGTTTTAAAGAGTTTCCAAAGCCAAAATCCTACGGGGTTGATGGTGCTGTACGCTCCTCAAAATGCTAGATATGCCAAGGTTGTCGAGGTTTTAGACAAATTGAGAGAGGTAGGGGGCGATCGAGTTGCCCTGGCAACTCTTCCTAGTTCGGCTTCCTCCCCATTGCCCAATCCCTCGCTTCCCAATTCTGGCATTCCCGCGACACCTGCGATCGGCAATTCAGGTCAACCTCTGCCGTCTCCTGTGCCTCCGGGGCAGCAACAGTTCAACCCCAATCAGTTTCAATCCCCTCTCCCCGCTCCCGGGCAGCAGCAGTTCAATCCGAATCAGTTTCAATCCCCTCTCCCGGCTCCTGGGCAGCCTAGCAACTTTGGGGCAAATCAGGGCATTCCTCCTGTTTCGCCTGCACCCGCTGCTCCCAATTTCAGTCCTGGAGTCGCCACTCCACCGCAAGATGGCGGGCCCTCCAATTAGTTAGGAAGAAGGTTCGGCAACGGATTGTGTAAGGGATGTAACGGATGTCAGTCCGATGTCCGTCGGAAGAAGGGAGAAGGAAGAAGGGAGAACAGAGCTAGTCCCTAGGTAGCGAATAAATAGACAAAATGATACACTTATAGACAAATATGCGGTGTACCATTTTGTTTAAGCTCGCGCGTTTTCGCAAAAAAGCTGGGATTGTCAGTAAAAACACTCCAACGTTGGGACGTTTCAGGGAAGTTGCAAGCCTTGCGCACCCTGTCAGGTCATCGGTTCTACACCGAAGATGATCTCTTGATAGCCAACGGATTGAAGCCCATAGAAGCCAACCGAAAAACGGTCGTCTACCGCCCTTGTTTCGTCCAGTGGACAGAAACCGGAACTCAAAAATCAGATGCTGGCAATGGAAGCTTTCTGCCCTTGTCGAGGATTAACAGTCGATGATTGGGTGTCAGAAATTGGGGGCGGACTAAATTTTAAAAGGAAAAAGTTTCTAGCAATCATGCTGTCAATGCTCAAAGGTGAAATATCAATAATTGTAATTGCACACAAAGACAGAATGTGTCGCTTTGCTTTTGAATTCATCCAAGAGCTTGCCACGTCGGTTGGATGCGAAATTGTAGTCGCCAATCAATTATCGTTGTCCCCCCAGCATGAATTAGTAGAAGATTTGATGGCGATAATCCACTGCTTCTCTTGCCGTCTATACGGTCTACGAAATTACTCCAAAGAGCTCAAAGAAAACCTAAAAAATGCTATTGACAAGCCCGTACAAGAACTGGCAAAATTGAGCAATCAAGAAATACAGTGTTGAGGTCGAACAATGCTTCTGTCCATCAAAACAAAGCTAAAGCTAAGCAAAAGTCAAGCCACAATAATGAGCAAGCACGCTGGAATAGCAAGGTTTACTTATAATTGGGGCTTGGCTACTTGGAGTAATCTTTATCAAGATGGACTGAAGCCAAATAAATACCTCCTCAAGAAATTCTTTAACAACCATGTAAAACCTGAGTTTACGTGGATTAAAGAGGCAGGTATTTGCCAAAAAATTACCCAGTATGCGTTTGATAACCTTGGGGATTCTTTCTCTAGATTCTTCTCAAAAAAAGGTGGCTATCCCAAATTCAAGAAGAAGGGGCATCACGATTCTTTCACTATTGATGCGAGTGGTAAGCCTATCCCTGTGGGCGGTACATCTATAAAGTTGCCGACAATCGGCTGGGTAAAAACTCACGAGGGATTGCCTCATACAACTTGCAAGTCAATTACCATTTCGCGCACTGCCGATAGTTGGTTTATCGCATTTGCCTACGAACAACATCATGAACCTACAATCAAAAGTCATGATGTTGTAGGAGTTGATTTGGGAGTCAAAGAGTTAGCTACACTTTCAACTGGCGTAGTATTTCCGAACCCAAAGCACTACAAAGCACATCTCGCAAAACTCAAGAGGTTGTCAAGGGTTTTTGCCAGAAAAGTCAAGGGTTCCGAGAATAGATACAAAGCCAAAATTCAATTAGCAAAGCATCACGCTAAGGTAGCAAATCTTAGAAAAAATACTCGGCATCAAATCACTACTTACTTATGCAAAAACCACGCAAAAATAGTAGTAGAAAATTTGAACGTTTCCGGGATGTTGGCAAATTATAAACTAGCTCAAGTAATAGCTGATTGTGGATTCCATGAATTCAAACGCCAGTTAGAGTACAAGGCTAAAAAGTTTGGCTGTGAAATAATCGTTGCCGACCGATGGTTCCCGTCGAGCAAGACCTGTTCAAACTGTGGACACATCCAAGATATGCCACTCAAAGAAAGGACTTATAACTGTGGAAGTTGTGGTCATTCGATGGACAGAGATTTAAACGCAGCAATTATGTTATCGCGGTTGGCTAAACCGTGAAAGCTTACTGAGGGATAACCGCTCCCATGCTCCCGATGAAGTAAGAAGCAAATGTCTAGACTTGTCTAGTATTTGTGTAGCAGAAATAGAAATTTTCCCAATCTCCTCATCTCCCGCTCTCCCGCTCTTCCGCTCCTCATCTCCTCATCTTTCAATCTCCCCCTTTCCGCATCTCCCCATCTCCCGCTATCCTCATCTCCCGCTATCCTCATCTCCCGCTATCCTCATCTCCCGCTATCCTCATCTCCCGCTATCCCCCTCGCGGAGAGAAGATCCGCCGGATTTGGTATAAAGGGCTTCAATTATTTTGGTTCGTACTGAGCCTTTTTTCTCTTGACAAGTAGATACACTTGTATATGCCTGCGGAAGGAACTTTTGCAGACATCTCGCCATCTCTATCCCTAAGTAAGTTATTTCCTAGGACAGATGGTAATTTTGTCAAATCATTGTTACCTTTTGTAATATATACTAAAGCCAGATGGGAAATCGGGCATCCCGAAACCAACGGTCGATCGCTGAAACAACTTACAAATCTGGTTAATCCAGGTGTTCAGTTTTAAGTCACCTTTACTTACAGAGGAGTCAAAGTCATGAGCCAACCAGCAGAATTGTCTTTGGAACAGCAATTTAGCCTGTGTTCCTTCAAAACACAGGTAAGTGACATGAGCCGCGAACAAGCTCAGGAGTTTTTGGTCAAGCTTTACGAGCAAATGATGCTACGAGAAACCATGTACCGCCATTTTCTGAAACACCACTGGGGTTTAGAACCTAACCCAGGTGTTGAGTAGCCAAGAGTCGCAGTCGGCGACCTCCGTCTCTTACTCTGTTCCCTCAAGCGGAAAGGAGTTGGGGGTGATGGGGCGTCACTCGAAGGCAGAAGCTAGAACGCATCTGTAAAGACGTGAGGAAAATTTGACAATTCCTTTGTGGATTTCACTGAATGTGGAAGTCGATGTCAGCAGTTTGTCGATCGACACCACTGGAGAGTGCAAAGATAATTTATCGCGTCTCAACTCGAAAATTGGACAACTATTAATAAAAAGTGTTAATTTTTTAACCACTTAAAATTTTTAACAAATTCAATATATTTTTGTTTATTTGCAGCGGATGAGGTTTGACAACAATGGCGCTAGTCGGACATCTGAGCGCGACCTCCGACTAGCAAAACCTTTAGTTTTCACATCACAATCCCTAGAACTGGCAACTGTGGCCTCTAGAAAGAGTTATTCCGGCTGACGTTCCAGAGTCGCCTCCATTGTACTTGTCAAGTAATGACCAGACATGATGCCGCTAGATTGGTAGTAGCGGTTCTCATCAACCCGGTGAAGGGTATCAAAACCCGTCCGCCGCTGGCGTTCGTCTCCCAATACCCAATAACGCTGGACGATCGACTGGGGAGCAATCCAACCTTCGCCCTCGACGCGGGCGAGTTCGCTGTGTTGGAGTACAAAAGTATACTGCCGTTCATCACTGTTGAGGTGTCCTCGGTACTGCAAAATAATCTCTTCGCGATCGCCTCCAGGAAATACGAGCTTTGTCACCATACTGAACCAATCTGTTCGGTTCCAGCTCACTAAAGTTTTGCCTTTAACCGTAATTGGCACGCCATTGCGCTCAATCCAGCTTCCTTCGAGCGTCCATTGGCCAGATTCCATTAAAAACGTGTGAGCCACAGTGCTGTTCCTATGCTTTTCCTGCTGGCTACAATGCTGGTGCAACAACGCACAGCCGTTGTCCCTCAGACTCTATGCTATCACGCCCAACTGTGCCAACAAGAGTTAATTTCTCCTAAAAGTACCGATGTCCGGGCACCAGTAACTTGAGGCAGATTGCCGGGAATGCCCCGAACCCGCCATGCGGCTAAAACCGCGAACGCGATCGCCTCTTTAAAATCTACATTCAAGCCTGCCTCTGAAGTAGTCAACACTTGCACTGGATGCAATTGAGATTGCAATCGGCGTTTTAAGTAGAGGTTGTGGCTGCCGCCCCCGCATAGTAAAACTCGATCGGGCATAGCCGGTAAAAAAGTTTGGTAACTGTGAACGATCGAGGCAACAGTCAGTTCTGTCAGAGTAGCCAGCACGTCAGCAGGACTGAGGTTGTAACCTTCGGCCTCGACCAAACACCTGTCAAAATAGTCTACACCAAATAGCTCTCGCCCCGTTGATTTCGGAGGTGGTTGGCGGAAGAACTCTGATGCGAGCCAATCCTCGACTAAAGCTTGACAGGGAGTGCCCGATGCCGCCCAAGCTCCACCTTCGTCGATCGTCTTAGTGCCGCCTGAGAAGTGCTGTACTGCCAAATCTAACAGGGAATTCGCCGGGCCTGTATCCCAGCCCGATATGCCATCCCCAAGACTGAAAATCTCAGACTCGTCATTCTTTCCCCCTTTTCCCCTGGCCGGAAGATAGGTAACATTGCCAATTCCCCCTAGATTTTGGATGCAGAGGCTGATGTTGGGTTCCGCCAGCAGGCAGGCATCAACTATTGACACTAAGGGTGCTCCTTGACCCCCGGCCGCAATGTCTGCCGATCGAAAGTTACTCACCGTAGTAATTCCTGTCAATTCCGCAATTAGCGCGCCCCGCCCGATTTGCAAGCTGTAGCCCATTAACGCACCGGCGCTGTCTTTCTGGGCTTTCCCAGCAGGTCGGTGGTAGACGGTTTGACCGTGAGAGCCGATTAATTCGGCTTTATCATATTCTGCTTGAATTGTCAAGGCTGCCCTGGCAAATTCTTGGGCGATGGCATCATCTAATTGGGCTAGTTCAGCCATTGACAAAGCTGAGCCACTGCAAACCGAGAGAATTTGCGATCGCAAATTAGCAGGATAAGGGAAAGTGTTGCCGGCCACCAATTGCACTTTCAAGTCTGTTTGGGAACCGACCACATCCACCAAAGCAGCATCTATGCCATCCACCGACGTGCCGCTGATCAAACCGATAACGCGGGTCATTCTATTTTAGATTTTAGATTTTAGATTTTAGATTGTTCAATTTTTCGATTTTTCGATTTTAGATGGTCGGGTGCGATCGGGCGATGAATATTATTTGAGGTCGATCGTCACGATCACCACAGTAATATTATCGCGTCCACCTTTATCCTTCGCTGCTTGAATTAAAGCATTTGCAGCGCCCTCGCAGGCGCGAATCGACTTCAGAGGCGAAGCTATCAAAGGATCGGAAAGTTCTTCAGTCAAGCCATCGCTGCAGAGCAGCAAGCGATCCCCAGGCTGCACGTCCACCGGCAAAATATCTATCTCCCGCAAATCATCGCGGCCCAAACACTGGGACAAAACGTGACGCCAAGGATGAGAGCGAGCCTGGTCAGGAGTTAGGGCCTTTCTTTTCACAGCCTGAGCCACCCAAGTCTGGTCTTCAGTAATCTGTTCCAAGCGAGATCCGTGCAGTCGGTACAAGCGAGAGTCCCCGATATTAGCGCACCAGGGTCGGCCCTCATCCCTAAACATTAGAACCACAGCCGTAGTTCCCATATCAGCACGCTCCGGGTGGTCGAGCTGATCCGTCAAAATTGCTTGATTGGCAATTAAAAAAGCCTTTTCCAACAACACCGGAGAATCCTCTGGCCCTTCCCAATGTTCGAGCAAATAAGATTGAATCGCCTGAGTCGCAATCCGGCTGGCTTCTTGACCTCCGGCGTGTCCTCCCATTCCATCGGCCACTATGAAAAATCGCCCGTCAGAGTCTATGTAGTACGAATCCTGATTTACGGAACGAACTAGCCCTGTGTCTGTCTTACCTGCGAAAGAGCGTTTCATCAGAAAAAATGGGTCTGAAACCCCGTCCTTGTAGGACGGCTTTACATAGATTTTTGTTAAGACGTACCATCTTACATAAGAGGTGCTACTATGTAAAACAGCACATTTAAAGTAAGCATGACACTAAAAGCCTTCAGCTATCGATTATACCCAACGCCGGAACAGGAAAATTTGTTGCGACGTACTCTGGGTTGTGCTCGTTTGGTCTACAACCGTGCTTTAGCCACAAGGACTGAAGCTTGGTACACAGAACAGAAACGAGTAGGATATGCTGAGACTTCTTCAATGTTAACCGAATGGAAGAAAACTGAAGAACTAGATTTTCTTAACGAAGTTAGCTGCGTGCCTTTGCAGCAATGCTTGAGACATTTACAGACGGCTTACACCAATTTTTTTGATGGGCGAGCAAAATACCCTAACTACAAAAAGAAACGTAACGGTGGCAGCGCAGAATTTACTAAGTCGGCATTTAAGTTCAGAGATGGACAAATCTACTTAGCAAAAAACACACAAGCATTGCCAATTCGCTGGAGCCGTATATTACCTGATGGTGCCATACCATCAACTATTACGGTAAAGCTTGCACCATCGGGCAGGTGGTCAGTTTCTCTACTGGTAGATGTAGAAATTGAAAAATTACCCGAAACAGGTAATCAAGTCGGTATCGATTTGGGAATTACCAGCTTGCTTACCTTGAACACTGGCGAAAAGATTGTCAATCCCAAAGGATTCAAAGCAAAGTATCGCAAACTTAGAAGAGCGCAGAAAGCTTTAAGTCGTAAGCAAAAGGGATCAAATAATCGTTACAAGGCACGACTTAAAGTAGCGAAAGTGTATCAAGAGATCACTGATGCAAGGAAAGATAATCTTCACAAGTTAACGACGCGGTTGGTGCGTGAAAACCAAACCATCGCCGTAGAAGACTTAGCTGTGAAGAATATGGTTAAAAATCGGAAACTCGCCGCTTCTATAAGTGACGCAAGCTGGGGGGAATTGGTCAGACAACTTGATTACAAGTGTGATTGGTATGGTCGCACTTTAATTAAGATCGATCGCTGGTTTCCGAGTTCTAAGCGATGTGGCAATTGTGGCCACATTGTTGACAAGTTGCCGTTAAATATCCGGGAATGGGATTGCCCTAAGTGCGGTACTCACCATGATCGTGATATTAACGCTGCGAAAAATATTTTGGCGGCAGGGCTTGCCGTATCAGTCTGTGGAGCGACTGTAAGACCCCAACAGAGTAAATCTGTTAAGGCTGGTGCGAAATCCCCGTCAGGGAAAGAAGCAGAAACCTAAGTTGTGAGTCTTAGGAATCCTCGCCCTTATAGGGCGGGGTGGATGTCAAATTGTAGATCGTATGATGGTAATCCCATCTTAAAATTTCGGTAAACCCAGTAAATTAAGCAGCACCTGCAAAAAAAACAGGATTTATACCCAAAATCAGAGGTTTAGCTGGCGAAAAACTTAGGCAGCAACCGGGTTTTTCGCCTCAAAGCGCGTAAGTGTTGTAAATTTTAGCAATCTGTGGTATGGCAGCCAAAACTTAACATTCGAGGTCAAATTTTGGCTGGCGAGAAATCTCAAACCTGAAATTTCAAATCCCAAATTGCCCCATTATGACATCCTGTCTAAACGATCGATCCGCTTGAACAAACGCATAAGAGCCAACCCTGCACCCGCAGCCAGCACGGCAACAGCGACAGCCGGCCAGACCTGATTGCTGACAAACAAAATTGTCGCCGACAAAGTAAAAGCACTCATCAGCAAAGCATAATTCGTGCCCATTTGAGCGCTGCTCATCCGGCGGAGCAAACGCTCTGTTTCGGCAGAACGGACGCGAATCCGCAAATCTCCCTGTTCGAGTTTATCAATAGTCTCCTCAATCCGGCGGGGCAAACCCAAAGCACTCGAACTCACCTGAGCCGCCTGACGGCCGATTTCATTAAAAATGCTGCTACTTGTATCATGGCCATTTCCATTAGTCATAAGCTGCATGGCAAAAGGTTGTGCCACCTCCATAAAGTTGAACTCGGGATCTAAACCTCGGCCCACCCCTTCGATGGTGGAAAAAGCTCGCATTACAAAAGTAAAAGTAGCTGGGAAGCGAAAAGGTTGATTGTAGGCAATATCGTAAAGGTCGTCGGTAATCGCGCTCACAGACTGATTTTCAAAAGGCTTGTCCATGAAGTTATCCAGCATATACTGGATGCTGCGGCGCACCGGACTCATATCACCCGTAGGCACCAAGGCTCCCAAATTGATCAGAGAATCCATAATCCGCTGTCCATCCTTGGAAGCAATGCCGTAGAGCGTCTCCATCAGTCCTTCGCGGACGTTCGACTGGATTTGCCCCATCATGCCAAAATCGTAGAAAATCAGACAACCGTCAGCACTAACTGCGATGTTGCCGGGGTGTGGGTCAGCGTGGAAAAAGCCGTCGTTGAGCAACTGGCGCAAATAAGCTTTTGCGCCCAACTGAGCGATTAATTTACGATCGATACCGGCCGCTTCCAAAGCTTCGTAGTGGCTGATTTTAATCCCCGGCAGGTATTCCAAAGTCAGCACTCGCGGAGCCGCGTACCGCCAATAAACCCTCGGCACCCGCACCCAGTCACAGTTGCTAAAATTGCGGCGAAAAGTATCAGCATTGCGGCCTTCATGGAGATAGTCAATTTCCAGCCACAGAATGCGACAGCATTCCTCATAAATCCCCATCCAATCGCGGCCGCGGCCCCACTTAGGATGGTTTTGAAAGTAGCGGGCTATTCCCTTAAGAATTTGCAAATCGATCTCGAACAGTTTCCGCAGTCCCGGCCGCTGCACCTTGACCACCACTTCCGGGCCCGAATGCAGTTGAGCTTTGTGTACCTGACCCAGACTGGCAGCAGCCAGGGGCACCGGGTCAAAGCTGCGGTAGAGTTCTTGAACAGTCTTGCCCAAGTCTTGCTCGACAATTACCTCTAACTGCTCGTAGCTGAAAGCAGGCACTTTATCTTGCAGCTTAGAAAGTTCCTCGACAAACTCTGCGGGGAACAAGTCGGCGCGGGTGGAAAATAATTGGCCGACTTTAATGAAAGTTGGCCCCAAATCCAAGAGTGTTTCTCGAACCCAGATAGCTTGAAAGCGCCGTCTGGCAACTTTCTTTTCTTCAGTCACGCCTCCCCAGTAGCTCCAATTTTTGCTGTCGAGCCACAGCGAAGCCAGCCAGAGCAAGACAAAGGCCCAAATGTCGAAGAAGCGCCGCTTCCGGGAGTATTTTTCGCGATTCCAGCGATAAGCTTTACTTTTGTAGGATTTACTAGGAGTTTTTTGCTCATCGGCTTCGCCAGTGTGCTTGGGGGAGCGCTGGCGATTAACAGAGTCATCAAGGAGAGCAGACACTTGGGTTCCCAAATTGCTTATTTTATGTTGTTGCTTTGATTGAAAGTAGGAGCGCAGGAGCGCAAAGCAGTGCGCTCACGTTGTAAATAATAGTTGTGGTCGAGTCGATCCCTAGGGCAAACTGCTGCGGTAACGCTGCAATTCCGATCGCACCAGAGCCACTTCGGCGCGCAGCTCGTCAATAGTCGCTTGCAAATCAGCGGGATGGATGTCTTGAATGGTGGTGGTGCGATCGGTGCCAGTTCTGGTCTGCATCGCCTCATCCGAAGCTCTATTGGCCCGTTCCACAACTCGATCGGTGAACTGCCGCAGGCGTTCTCTTTGTTCTGCGTCAAATTTGCCGAGTTCAGAGAAAGCGTTGGTGGCCGCGCTTTCTAATTGCTCGTACAGTGCTTCGGCAAGTGCTCTGCCTACAAAAAAAGCATGAACTGGGGGTTTACTCATAAAAAATATTCGGTAAGTGGGAAACTCAGAGTCTTTAGACCTGAGAGGAAAACGACTCGGCGGTTTCAACCGCCTTGAATCCCCTTTCGGGGTTAGAGGGGTATGGTTGCCCCTCCAATGGAGATACAGTTGTCTCCTTCCTCCCTTGCGGGGTAATGTTCGTGCAGACCTGGTTATAAAGGCTTGTTAGACCTGCAACACTGTCGAGCGTGACTTTAAAACTGTTTAATTGCAGATGACAGAGCGGAAAACTGGCGTCGCACTCAAGGAGTGTCGTGACCTGAATAACGTCTCCTCCTGAGAGGGGTCTGGTCAGAACAGCTTGTAAGAAATTACAAGCTCAGTGGCTTTAGCCCTGAGTTCCTGACAAAAAATCTCTGTGCGCTTCCGCAACAAATTATAACTTGCTTGTCCCCGATGATGCTTGCTCCCAAAGGAAGGAATTTTGGGGGAATTGACACTCCCACCCCGAGTGTCGGAGATGGGATTCTTGAGATTTAGAACAGTCTAACGCGCCACGGCGTAGCCCTAAAGCGTCGCTTACACTGGCTCAAATTCGAGGTTGGGGTTGCTTTGTACCAAAATGTTTGCAGCTTGGCAGTATTAATACGCGACATCACACCACCTCAGCGCCGCGCACATATTATAACATAATTTAAATCCAAATAGAAAACAGTCCTGCAATTTTTTGCGGGCATTTAGATTGCCGAGGGAATAGGAAATATTCGATAAACTCAGACGGCGACTGTTGGGATTTTCAGATTCGACGGAAGTTTTTGGAAGATAGTCGTTGGCTAGGTAGGGCCTTATTATCTCAACTACTGAGCGGATATTTGCTGACTCATAAAACCAAGTATTTGTCCGCACTTTTAACCAACAAAAACCATACTAATTTGTCGCAGGTTCGGGAAAAGGCATTGTGGGATCTGCCACAGGGGGTGGTGAATCAGGTGCGATCGAACTATCTGAATAGTTGTCACTGCCGCTTGGTATTGCAGGCTCAGGCGATCGCTCGATCGGCGAGGCTATTACTGGTGACGGGGATTCCGACGACGGCCAGGTTTCAGCGCTAGCACTCTCAGGGGCAGGTGGGGCGGGTGGGGCGGGCGGTTCTGGAGGCAGGGGCGCAACTTCCGGTACCGGTGCGGCTTCTGGTTCGGGCTCTGGCTCGATTTCGGTTTGAGGCTCTGGAATGAGGGACTCAGAAGGCTCCTCTGCGGGTTCTGGCGCCGGGGATGGCTCAGATTCCGCTTCGGGATCTGGGGCGGGAGTTTCCTCGTTTGGAGACTCAGAAAGTTCGGCGCTAGTTTCTGAGGACTCGATTTGTTCGGGAATGTTGCTGCTGTCTAAGGGGGGTTTGGGGAGCTTGTTGAGTTCGATGGGGTAGAGAGGGGTGCTTTCGACAGACGGCTGTCCGAACATCGGCTCTGATAAATCGCGGGATTTGAGCAAATCTTCGAGAGATGGGAAGGATTCAATTTTGGGACTATTACTGAGACTGGTGCTGTTGTAGTGCGATGCTAGGTCAAAACCCATCCAGCCTGCAATTGCAGCCGTTACCACAAATGCCACAAAAGTCAACTGCGGCGGGGGAGGTGCGGGCAATCTTAGACTTTGCTTGCCTTTTCTTTTTACTGATACTCGCTCTGTTTCTTGCAGCATGGTGAGCCAATTTTCCACTGTCTGAGGGCGGTTGTGGGGGTCGATTTCGAGTCCCTGAAGGATGGCTCGCTCGATTCCTGGGCTGAGGTTGGGCTGAAATTGCCGTAAGTCAGTCAAGGGAATGCGATCGCGCAGGGGTGCTGCTACGGGCGCCACGCCGGAGAGTAAGTAGTAGAGGGTGGCGGAGATCGCGTAGATGTCAGTGGCCGATGTACATTTACCGTCATGGAGGTATTGTTCGATCGGCGCGTACCCAGGGGAGAGCAAGTTGGTGTGGGTTTGCTTGGTGCCGGCGGTAAAGCCGCGAGCAATTCCGAAATCTATTAACATTACTACGTGAGAATCGGCTCGCCGGATAATATTTTCTGGCTTGATATCTCCGTGCAGCAATCCGCTGTGGTGAACTGTACTTAAGGCTGAGGCTATTTGCCGAATATAGTGCAGGGCCTGGGCTTCTGGGAGCGGCCCATCGGTTTCGACTATTTGGGCGAGAGTTTGGCCCGGAATGTAGTCCATTGCAATAAAAGACTGTCCGGCTTCTTCAAAAAAGTCGATTACCCTGACTATGTTGGGATGCTGACACCGCGATCGCTGTTGGGCTTCGGCAATAAACTGCTGCTGAAATTGGGCAGATTCTGGGTGTTGGCGCAGACTTTCGTTGAGGGTTTTGAGTACGACGGTTTGGTTTAAATGGGTGTGGATAGCTCGGTAAGTGATGCCGAACCCTCCTATCCCTAAAGTCGCGTTAATTGTGTATTTGCCCTGTTGCAGGACTGTTGCTGGCGCTAAGTTCATCTTCAGTTGATGCCGTTTCCCAAACTATGCTACCGCCTTTGGGTTATTTCGCAGAGTTAGGGGTGAGGTTCGATCGGCGCCCTAGTTTGAGCTTTAGCTCTGCTATATCTTTAATCTTGGCATCCCCACGTCATTTTATCTGTAGTAGCGTGAAACTTAACGCTCCGGCTTTCCAATAATAAAAATCCCGCTCTTGTGGAACGGGAAAGCCATCAGGGTGCATCTATAATATCTGACTCTAACTTGTGGGGGGTACAACCCCTCATTGCTTTAGCAAGTCTTTAAAATTAGCCGATTTTTGTAAAAATTTAGGTTTTATGTTGACTTATGAGCAATCTTATGATCGCTAAGATTGCCGGATGGCGATCTTGAGCTTGGGGAATTGACACTCTCACGTCTGATGTTGCTCCCAGAGTCAAACATTACAGACCAGATTACCTTTTTGGCTCTGATGAAGTTCAGGCGAGCGGCATAAAATAACAAAGAGGCATCGTATGGGGCTTAATCTTGAGACTGCACATGGCTCAAACCTTGTAAATAAAAAGGCTGTAAGCATTCTCCCGACATTTGTAGCCCATAGCCATAAATGCTTCAATCGCTGTTCGCGTTACACAGCAAGGCCTGGAGGCAAGCTCAAGTTCTCCGAAGGGGGGAACTTGAGCTTAAGTTGTCACAAATGGGGTCTTCCTAGTAACGAGAAGCGATAGATTAGCAATTAGCAGCAATTAGTAATTACTTATTCTTTGGTTTGAATATGTCTGTTAAACAATCACATTACGAGACTTTACTAGCAGAGTACAGCGAATCTTCTGCCGCGATCGCCCTGCTGAAAAAATATCGGGTTTACATGGAAATGATTCCGAGTATCCGCCGCGCCCATGAGAGTTTAATCACAATTCCTTTGCCAATTGCGCGCTTGCGGGACGGGGTTTCTTATGCCGGAAGCAGCGGCACTAGCATATCGCCCGGACAGGCAGTTTGTTTGCCCTGCGATTTGGCGATTTTGATGTGCGATCCTGAATGGAAAGTTAAAATTGGAGTGGAAATTTTGATTTTCATTCATCGTCCGGGCGAAGAGTTTTCTGAGTTGCTCGGCCGCTGGCGGCAGTCTCAGGTTTGGCTGGATAAAGGTTACGAATGGGTGATGCCACACCGCTACAGACATATTTACAGCGATGAAGCTGAGGCTGTTCATCCGCTATTTGTTTTGTTTGAGGAAACGCCGGAACTGGTTCAACGGGGTTTGATGGCGGCGGGTTTGCCGTTTGTGGTGGAAAGTTTCGAGTCGGGGAGTGAGGAAGTAGAGGAGGAAGAGTTTCTGGGTAGCGGGGAACTGGGAAGTATTGGTGAAGAGAGTTTTGATTTGTAGGGTGGGTGCGATCGCCTATAGCCATCCTATTGCTTGAAGTAAAGTAGATTTTTTTTTTAACCGCAGAGGGCGCAGAGGGCGCAGAGAAAGAGAAAAGAGAAAAGAGAGAAATATTGATGTTTTTGAATTCCGAATCGGGTTGTTATATGCAGATATTCAAAAATCTTTTGGGTGAGGAAAGGAATGTTTATGCTCCCCCTAGATTCAGGGAGTAACTCTAAAATCTACAATCTAAAATCGAATGACCCATCTAGCTGGGCCGGAAATGTTAGCTCTCATGCTGGCTGCGTCGCCTAATGTAAAGGTGTGTCTTGATATTTTCCCCTCCAGCATGATATCATCAGGCTGCTCTATTTGGTTTGTTAATTTAGATGGGTTGTTAATAGAGAATTTACTAAATGAACCGCAGAGAACGCAGAGACCACAGAGGGGAGAGAAAGAGCAAATTATAATTTATTGATATGAGTATAATTTTCTATTAAACTGGAGCTATTGAAATGATATTGTTAAAACCCTGGCGTTTATTTTTATTAGGTCTAGTTTTTGGGATGGCTGTAATTTTATCAAATTGCGGCACTCCTTCAAACACTGTTAGCAATAATTCTCCAAGTCCGACAACTCCTGCTCCGGTTCCGGCTGGGGCTTTAGTTTACGGTGCGGGCGGGCCGCCGATTAATCTGGAACCGGGAAATATTACTGATGGCAATTCGGTGATTGTTATCGACCAAATTTACAATCGCTTGACTGATTTTAAACCGGGAACTGTGGAAATTGAGCCGAGTCTCGCTACTGAATGGTCAAGTTCTAAAGATGGTAAAACTTGGACTTTTAAGTTGCGTTCCGGGGTAAAGTTTCACGACGGTACGGATTTTGACGCGGAAGCTGTTAAGTTTAATGTGGATCGCTGGTGGGATGCGAAAAATCCTAACGGTTTTCGAGAAGCGGGCAAGAATTATCCGATTTGGAAAAATCTTTTTGCCGGCTTTAAGGGAGAAAAAGATTCTTTAGTAAAAGATGTGACGGTTGTTGATAAGTTTACAATTAAATTTGTTTTAAATCGACCTTTTGCTGCTTTTCCGTCGGCGATTGGGTCGGGTTATTTCGGGATGGCGAGTCCGGCGGCGGTGAAAAAAGCGGGTGCTAAATACGGCACTCCGGGGTCGCTGGCGGTGGGGACGGGGCCTTTTGTGTTTCGGGAATGGCGATCGGGCGATCGCATTGTTTTGGAGAAAAATCCGAATTATTGGAAAACGGGTACGCCAAAAGTCAATCAATTGGTAATTCGTTTTGTTGATGATCCGGCGGCGAGACTGGCTCAGCTACGAGCTGGACAACTTGATTTTACTGTGGATTTAACGCCGGATCAATTGCAAGAAGTTCAGGGAGATTCTAATTTAGAAGCTGTTGTGCGACCTTCTTTTAATGTCGGTTATTTAGCATTAAATCCGAGTTACGAACCTTTGTCAAAACCGGAAGTCAGGCGGGCGATCGCCCAAACAATTAACAAGCCAGCAATAGTCAAAGCTTTCTGGGGAGAACTCGGAAAACATGATTCGCAATTTCTCCCGCCTGCGCTGAATTGGGCGGCGTCAAATCAAGTTAAAGATGATGAATTTAACCCGCAGCAAGCTAAAGCAATGCTGGCGAAAGCCGGTTATCCGAACGGTTTTGATTTGGATTTGTGGTATATGCCCGTTAGCCGTCCATATTTTCCCACGCCGAAGCCGATTGCTGAGGCTTTGGCGGCGGATTTGAGCGCGATCGGGATTCGGGTAAAATTGCTGACAAAGGATTGGTCTGCTTATTTAGCCGATCGGCTCAAACCTCCCGGCTTTCAAGCTTTTATGTTGGGTTGGACAGGAGATTATGGCGATCCAGACAATTTTTATTATCCTCACTTCGGGCCGGGTTCGACGGCGGATTTGGGAAATTGGAAAAATCCGAAAGTTCTGGAACTTTTGGATCGGGGAAGGGCGAGTGGCGATAAAGCAGCTAGGGCGAAAATTTATGCGGAAGTTAGCGAGATTTTGCATGGGGAAGCTGTGCGTTTGCCGATCGTACATTCACAGCCGCTTTTAGGGAAACGCAAGAATATTCAAGGTTGGATTCCGAGTCCTTTGGGGTCTGAGTCTTTTGAGGATGTTAGTAAGTCTTGAATATGGCAGATTTTCCTTGTATCTAATTGTGTAGGGGCGGGTTTTACCAACAATATAGCCCTAATACCGACAATCTCAAAAACCCGCCCTCTTCTCTTGGTGGTTCCCTAAAAAAGGGCGGGTTTATCTATATTTTTAGTCATGCCAAATATTGCTCATAAAAAAAAACCTACCAATCATATAATAATATGTGAAAAAGCCGTAAAATCCGAGCCGATAGAATCTATATAAAAAACATGATTAATTATATTGTAAAACGTTTACTAGGACTATTGCCCGTCCTTTTCGGAATCACTCTGCTAGTATTTATCTTTTTGCATTTGATACCAGGAGACCCAGCTACAGTGCTTTTGGGAGAACGGGGAACTCCCGAACAGGTGGAAATTTTGAGAGCGAGATTAGGTTTAAATCAGCCTTTACCTTTGCAATATTTTGCGTTTTTATGGAGTTTGCTGTGCTTGGATTTGGGAAATAGCATTATTAGCGGTATCCCCATAATTGATGAAATTACAAGTCGCTGGCCTGCTACTTTTGAACTGTCTGTGGTGGCGATGTTGGTGGCACTGGTTATCGGAATTCCGGCGGGGATTTTGGCTGCTGTTCGGAAAAATAGCTGGCTGGACAATCTAGCGATGAGTGGTTCGTTAATTGGCGTATCTTTGCCGGTGTATTGGTTGGGATTGATGTTGATTTATTTGTTTGCTGTTTATCTGAAATGGCTACCTCCTAGCGGGCGCATTAGTGTAGATTTAGGGTTTGGTTTTAAGTCGATTACGGGTGTTTATGTTTTGGATGCGTTGCTGAGATGGGATTTGGTGGCTTTGCGGGATGCGATCGCCCATTTAATCCTGCCAGCTTTGACTTTAGGAACTATTCCTCTGGCTATTATAGCTCGCATCACTCGTTCTGCGATGCTGGAAGTGCTTTCTCAAGATTACATCCGCACTGCGAGGGCGAAGGGATTGCCGGAATATTGGGTGATTTTGAAACACGCTTTGAAAAATGCGTTTTTGCCGATCGTCACAACTATCGGTTTGCAGTTCGGCACTCTTTTAGGCGGCGCTATTCTGACGGAAACGATTTTCTCGTGGCCGGGAATTGGTTCTTGGATTTATAGCGGTATTCTGACGCGGGATTACCCAATAGTCCAAGGTGGAGTAATTTTTGTGTCTGTGACTTTTGTACTGATTAATCTGGCGGTTGATATTTCCTATGCTTTTTTAGATCCGAGAATTCAGTACCGTTAATTAAAAGGATATCAGACACGAAATGCTTGTTTAACATCCGGCCGCAGCAAGTAGTAAATGCTAGCTACTGCAAAACCCAGAGTTAAAAAATTGACTGCTGTACCGCCGCTGCCAAACATTTTGACAATTTGCGCGAGGGTGGCGATGATATGGACAATTAACGTTCCCGTCCAAGCCCAATTTTTGAGTTGAAACAAACCCCAAGTTAAGAGTAAAGAGAGGAGACCTAAAATAAAACTAATTCCAGCAAAAATTGCAATGAAGCCGCCAATTACAGTGCCAACTTTTGCCCCGCCGAAAGCCGCACCGAGACCACCAAAAATGCCAGCAAAAAGTAAGATGAACAAGCCGTCAAGGAGGCTGAAAATGCCGCTAATTAGCTGCAAAATTGCCAGAACGGTAACGCTTTGAGGACGATTCATTTTTGTTTATTTTCCATTTTTAAGGGGATTTGGAAAACATTTTACCCTGTTGTGGGCACAGGGCTGATATGGATTCAGGGTTTACGCACCGCTACCCGTGAAACCGGGTTTATGAGAATAAGTGTGTCCATAGTGTGCCGTTGCGAGATTCGCACTGGCATATATCCCGCAGCGAGGGGCTCACGAGTCGGCAATGACCGAGTTTAGTCGATCGCCCGCTGCCCGATCGGCCTTTGTTGCTGCTGAGGATCACGCCCCGATCTCCCAAAAATGATATTATTTATTAAAATATATTTTTATTTGCCAGCAGCCGGGAGCGATTTTGTTTAGATCCACCTCTTTTGGCTGAAAAAACTTAACATTTTTTAATAACTTGCAAAGATTAGCTATAATTGTTTACAGGTGCGGGTTGGGGAACTTTTTTGAAATCACCCGATCGGATGAGTCTGAAAGACGATGCCAAGCATCAGCAAAAATTTTACCTTTAAGGTAATCCTGAGATTAAATTAGGTGAGTCGGTATGATCGTTAGCCCTAAAAAGGAAACTGCTCAGGTCAAGGTGGAAGATACTCAGACTGTAGACACCAATCAGACTGTAGACACCAAGGCCGCAGAGACCAAAATTGCAGATAAAAAAACCGCCCAAAAGCAGTCTCCGAAGAAACCCGCGCGCAAACCGCAGCGGTGGGCGATTGGGTTGGTTGCAGCCGGGTTGCTAGCTGTACCGACCACAATATATATAGCAAAAAGCCGATCGCAGCCGAAAGTAGATGCGATCGCCACTATGACAGTGCCGGTGGAAGCGCAAAACCTCACGGTGCGGATCACGTCTAGCGGCACGGTGCAGCCCGTACAGCGCGTGAATCTCAGCCCCAAAGGCTCCGGCCGGATCGCAGAATTATTTGTCGAACAGGGCGATAAAGTCGAAGCAGGACAAATCGTGGCCCGCATGGAAAGCCGCGATGTAGAAGCTCAACTCGCTCAAGCTAAAGCCCGCGAAGCCAGCGCGCGAGCTAGACTGGCCAAAATCGAAGCAGGAAATCGATCGGAAGACATCGCCAGCGCCCGAGCGCGCTTAGAGCAAGCCGAGGCCAGTCTCGCGCAAGCCCAAGCCGGTAGCCGCGTTGAAGAAGTTGCAGGAGCCAGAGCCCGCTTGCAGCAAACTCAAGCTGGCTTACAGCGACTGCGAGCCGGCAGCCGCGTTGAAGAAGTCAGCCAAGGGCGAGCTCGTTTAGCCCAAGCTCAAGCTCGTTTAGCAGACGCTCAAACTGGTAGTGTAAAACAAGAAATTGCCCAAGCACAAACGCAAATTGACTCGAGTAAAGCCCAAGCCGAACTAACAGCTCAACGGGTGGAACGCAACCGACCTTTAGTTGAAGAAGGTGCTCTGGCTAAAGATAAACTGGATGAATTAATTAAAGAAAATCGCACTGCCCAAGCTAAATTAATAGAATCTCAAAAACGCCTGCAACAACTGCAAGAAAGTCGGGAGTCCCAAATTCAGCAACTGCAAGCTGCTGTGCAAGTCGAGCAGCAAGCATTGAACCAATTGCAAAACGGCACGCGCTCCGAAGAAATTGCGAGAGCCGAAGCAGAAGTTGCCGAAGCTAGAAGCAAATTAGCGCAGCTAGAAAACGGCAACCGTCCAGAAGAAATCGCCAAAGCCGAAGCAGCAGTTGCTGAAGCCAAAAGTCAATTGGCCGCACAAGAAAACGGTTCTCGCCCGGAAGAAATAGCTCAAGCTCAAGCTGAATTAGAGGAAGCTCAAGCTCAAGTACGCTTTCAAGAAGTGCAGTTAGAAGATACGAAAGTTCGCGCTCCTTTTGCTGGAATTATTACCCAAAGATACGCCATTCAAGGAGCTTTTGTAACTCCGGCCACTTCGGCATCGGAAGCTACTTCGGCAACTTCGACATCGATTGTCGCTCTAGCTAGAGATGTGGAGGTTTTGGCGAAAGTCCCGGAGGCTGATATCAGTCAAATTAAATCTGGTCAAGAAGTTGAAATAGTGGCTGATGCTTATCCAGATAAAGTGTTTAAAGGTCGCGTTAAATTAATTGCGCCGGAAGCTGTTAAGGAACGGGATGTGACGCTATTTCAAGTGCGAGTTGCCATTGATACGGGCAAAGATTCGCTGCAATCGGGGATGAATGTAGATTTGAGATTTGTTGGTCAAAAGCTGAGCAATGCTTTAGTTGTGCCGACGGTGGCAATTGTGACTAATAAAGGTCAAACGGGTGTGCTGGTTCCTGATGAGAAACAACAGCCGCAGTTTAAGCCTGTTACGGTTGGATCGACTATTGGCAACAAGATTCAGATTTTGGAGGGTGCAAAAGCGGGCGATCGCGTTTTTACCGAACTTCCTCAAGGTAAAAAGCTGGAGGATATTATCAAGAATCAGAAATAGGGCATAGGGCATGGGCCACAGGGCAGGGGGCCTTATTTATCTCGATCGCTCTAGGGTGTTTTCTTTCCCCGGACATCCCCCCTAACCCCCCTTCTTAAGGGGGGGACAAGAGCAGTCATTCGATTTTAGATTTTAGATTTTAGATTTTGGATTGACTTGCGCGAGATAAATTCGGGGGACGCAAGGATTTTAGATTTTAGATTTTGGATTGATTCCACGGATAAATCCGGGGGCTTGTACCATCAAGAAATTCTTGGTCAAAGTCCCTCTTAATAAGGGGGAGTTAGGGGATCTAGACTCGGCTACAAGCGAGTTTATTATGGGTTTAAATATTAAGTTGACACCAATAATCCCAGTCCCAAATCTAAAATCTAAAATCTAAAATCGAATAATCCAATCCCAAATCGAAAATCGAAAATCTAAAATCGAATAATCCCCAATCTAAAATCGAAAATCTAAAATCTAAAATCGAATTATGGATATTGTTGAAAGCGTCAAAATGGCTGTCACAACTTTGATGGCAAACAAGCTTCGCAGCACCTTGACGATGTTAGGAATTATCATCGGCAATGCTTCTGTCATTTCGATGATCGGTATCGGCGAAGGAGCTCAAACATTTATCGAAGGACAGGTTAACTCTCTGGGTTCAAACTTGCTATTTATTATTCCCGGAAGTCCTGAAGCACAAAGCCGCCCGGTGATTCCGCCCCAGACTTTAGTAGTGGAAGATGCAGAGGCGATCGCATCTCAAGTTGCTTCTGTCGAAGAAGTCGCACCAACTCTCAATGATAGTCAACTCGTTACCTACCGCAACAAAAATGTCTCATCTTCCATTGTCGGAACTACCCCAGAGTTTCTGACAGTCAGAAGCTTTGATGTTGCCCAAGGTCGATTTTTAAACAAATTAGATTTAGAAAGACAGGAAAATGTGGTTGCTTTAGGATCGGAAGCAGCCGAACAATTGTTTGGTAATACACCGCCACTTGGTCAATACATCCGCATCAAAAACTCGACTTTTCAAGTGATTGGTGTCATGCAGGCGAAAGGCTCAAGTTTTGGCGACAATCAAGATATGAATGTTTATTTGCCGCTGACAACAATGGCAAATCGGATCGTAGGTCGCTCGTCTCCCTACGGTACAAAAGTAACATTTATTTCGGTTTCCATTAAAGATGAAAGTATGATGCAAGCAGCCCAATTTCAAATAGAAAATTTGCTCAGGTTGCGTCATAAAATTACAAAAGAAGATGATTTTACTGTTCGCAACCAGAAAGATTTAATGAATACTTTGGGCAGTATTACTGGTGCTTTGACGTTGATGCTGGCTTTCGTGGCGGCAATTTCGCTGTTTGTAGGCGGCATCGGGATTATGAATATCATGCTGGTTTCTGTTACCGAACGCACGAAGGAAATTGGATTGAGAAAGGCGATCGGAGCTTCTCAGCAAGATATCCTAATTCAGTTTATGATCGAGTCTGTGATTTTGTCAGCGGCAGGCGGGGCGATCGGCACTGGATTCGGTATCGGCGGCGTGCTTTTAGTCGCTGCTTTTACTCCCCTGCAAGCTAGTGTTTCCCCAATGGCGATCGCACTTGCAGTCGGTGTTTCCGGCAGTATCGGCTTATTTTTCGGCATCGTACCTGCAAAACAAGCTGCTAAACTCGACCCGATTGTGGCATTGAGAAGTGCTTAAGAAGTCATTAGTTATTAGTCATTAGTCATTAGTCATTAGTCATTGGTTATTTGTTGGTTTCAATTACCAATGCCCGATGCCCGATGCCCGATGCCCGATGCCCAATTCCCAATTCCCAATTCCCAATTCCCAAATTATGAATTTTATTGAAAGCGTCAAAATGGCGGGTCAAACGCTACTAGCCAACAAAACTCGCAGCAGTTTAACAATGATCGGGATGATTGTCGGCAATGCCTCAGTAATTGCGATGATTGGAATTGGAGAAGGAGCTCAAAAATTTGTAGCAGGACAAGTTCAATCCCTGGGTACAAATGTATTAATCGTGAGGCCTGGAGTTCCCAACGCGAGGCGAAGTACCATCTCAAGTGCGCCTCAAACTCTCGTACTGCCAGACGCAAAGGCGATCGCAACTCAAGTCCCATCCGTTCAAGGCGTGTCAGCAGAACTTAACAGTTCTGAAATAGTTCGCTACAGCAACAAAAATGTTTCGTCTCTAATTTTTGGCACAATTCCAGAGTTTCTAGAAGTTAGAAGCTTTGAAATGGCAAAAGGGCGGTTTTTGACCGAACTTGATGTTAAGCAAAGTAACCAAGTTGTAGTGCTCGGTTCAGAATTGGCCGAGAAACTTTTTGGCAATACAAATCCCTTGGGCGAACAAGTGCGGATCAAAAATGTCAGCGTCAAAGTAATTGGAGTATTGGCGCCCAAAGGCACATCTTTTGGTACGAATTTTGATAATTCCGCCGCTGTGCCGATCACCACAATGGCCAATCGCATAGTCGGGCGCAAATCTCCCTACGGTTTGGCTGTCACGTCGATATTTATTTCGATTAAAGATGAATCGCAAATGGACGCGGCGCAATTTCAGGTAGAAAACTTGCTGAGATTGCGGCACAAAATTACTACCGAAGATGATTTTACTGTCAGAAATCAGAAAGATTTAATGGCAAGAATGGGGGCCATTTCCGGCGCTTTGACTCTGATGTTAACTGCTGTTGCCAGCATTTCCCTATTAGTCGGCGGAATTGGGATTATGAACATTATGCTTGTGTCCGTTAGCGAACGCACTCAGGAAATTGGGCTCAGAAAGGCGATCGGCGCATCTCAACAAGATATCTTGTTTCAATTTATTGTCGAAGCTGTGATTTTATCCGCTGCCGGAGGGATAGTCGGTACTTGCGTAGGTGTCGGTGGTATCTTGCTTGTAGGTAATTTCACGCCTTTGCAAGCTGGAATATCACCCGTGGCGATCGCCCTTGCTGTCAGTGTATCCGGTGCAGTAGGCCTCTTCTTCGGCGTTGTCCCCGCCCGCCAAGCCGCCAAACTCGACCCGATCGCAGCTTTGAGGAGTGCTTAATAAATATCTACTTAGTCCGTTACACAATCCGCTCATTTATGATATGGGAATAGGGGTTATATAAAAATTTAAAAAAAATGTTTTTTTGTAAAGATTTAACAAAATGGGACTGTTTGAGGAACTTTTTTAAAGAGTATTTTGACTTACATTTACAGCGCAAAAGTTCATCAAAAACCCATTAAATGTTAAAGATTTAATAAACCTTTATTGTGGCGTTTGCTTACGAACAACAAAGTTTAATAATATTAAATCTGGGGTAAACAGACTTAAGCATCTACAGAGTTTACGAAACCTTTGCGATTTAATCAAAATATCCAATAAATCAACATGGCATCCCTGACCCCTAGTCCTCAATTTGACTATCTCGAAGGAACCACCCAACCAGACAGATTTAACGCTTTGGATGGCAACGACATAATTTATGCCAACAGCGGAGACGACTATCTCGAAGGCGATGTCGGCAAAGACAAAATCTGCGGCGACCAAGGCAACGATACTATCATTGGCGGTGCAGACGACGACATCCTCTGGGGAGGCAAAGGCAGCGACCTAATTGGTGGCGATTCCGGCAACGATATCATCTATGCGGGCGCCGGTAGCGATACCGTGAGCGGCGGCACAGGCGATGATATATTTGCCATTGCTAAAGGCAGCGGCGGCCCAACTTTAGCCACAGCCGATAACATCGCCGACTTCGGCAACGGCAATGACAAAATTCGATTGCTAGACGGCCTGGGCTTTGAAGATTTAAACATCCAGCAAGGCACCGGCGCTAACAGCAACAGCACCATAATTCAAGACAAACTCACGGGCGAGTATTTAGTAGTATTACCGGGAGTCAACAGCAACACAATCAACCGCGACCAATTCACCAATCAGCTATCGGGAAACCCTGTCATTGAGTGGAACGGAGTCATGCTGAATGCAGTGCGGACAGCCAACAGTGCGCCTCCTCTGGCCTCCCGCAACATGGCAATGGTTCACGCAGCCATTTACGATGCTGTTAACTCGATCGGCAAAAAATACAGCCCTTACCAGGTCAACATAGATGCACCAGCAGGCACATCAGCAGAAGCTGCCACCGCCGCAGCCGCCCATCGCGTCTTAGTCAGCGTCTACCCAGCGCAAGCAGCCACATTCAACGAAGTATACGCATCGTCTTTAGCTAAAATTACCGATGGCAAAGCTAAAGAAGACGGGATTGCCCTCGGACAGCAAGTTGCCGACCAAATTATCAGTTTGCGGAATACAGACGGCATCGCCAAAGTAGTGGAGTACAACCCCTCAAGCAACCTTGGCAGTTGGGTTCCGACTCCCCCCGCCCTTGCCGCCCCGCTGGCACCACAGTGGGGAGAAGTTACTCCCTTTGCCATGACTAGCGGTTCTCAGTTCCGCCCGCCCGGCCCGCCCGCCCTTGACAGCGCGAAGTACGCAGAGGAAGTTAACTACGTCCAAGAAATCGGCAAAAGTGACAGCCTCACACGCACCCCAGACCAAACAGTCATCGCCAAATTCTGGGCCAACGGCGCTGGGACGTTTACCCCTCCGGGTCACTGGAACCAAATCGCCGAAGAAACAGCGACTCTCACTGGTCAATCCTTAGAAGATAGCGCCCGCTTATTCGCCCTGCTGAATATTGCTCTCGCCGATGCAGCTATTAGTTGCTGGGATGCCAAGTACCAGTACAATTTATGGCGGCCGCTGACAGCTATCCGCCAAGCTGACACAGACAACAATCCCAACACGACAGCCGACCCCCTGTGGACGCCTCTGCTAACTACTCCGCCGTTCCCTGAGTATACCTCGGGCCACAGTACCTTTAGTGGTGCCGCCGATCCTGTTATGAGTGCTGTATTTGGTTCAGATTACGGCTTTGCCGATCGAGGCGATCCATCTGTCAACACTTTGCGAACCTACGAGAACTTCAGCGAAGCGGCCGACGAATCGGGTATAAGTCGAATTTACGGAGGGATTCATTTCATGAGTGCTAACGTAAATGGTTTGAGTGCGGGTAGAAATCTGGGGAATTATGTTCTCCAGAATTTCTTAACAGCCTAGGAAAGTTGGGACGGGTTTACGAGATTGCTGAGATGTTGCACCATTTTCAATAATCTTTTTAGGAACAGGCAAGATGCCTGTTCCACAAGAAATCAACTCTTTGTGGAACAGGCATCTTGCCTGTTCCTAATTATTCCAGCAGTTCTACAGTGCCGAGATACCCGTCTACTCGCACTTTTTGACCGTCTCGGAAGCGAGTTGTAGCTTCAGCAATATTCATAACTGCGGGAATTTTGTACTCGCGAGCGATTATTGCTCCGTGAGATAGTTGGCCGCCAACTTCGGCGATAATTGCTGTTGCTCCTAATAGCAGCGGTGCCCAACCTGCATCGGTGTAAGGAACTACTGCGATCGCATTTTCTCCTAAATCCGTGCTCGCAGTGCGGCAAATCTTGACAAAGCCTTCGACACTACCAATACTTGCTGGAATTCCCTGGATGATATTAGTTTCCGATGTTGCGGAGTCGATCGCCCTTGTCTGAGAATTCGGCAGCAAATTGCCGTAGACTACAGGGGGAATCGGGCGATCGCGATCGGCTACCAGGCGATCGCGCCTTTGGCTAATTGTATCCTGAAAAGAAACACTCGCGCCGCTGCGAATCCACTGCTGAATTTCCCCAAATTCCAGATAAAAAATATCCCCGCTTTCCTGAAACACCTGCATTGCCAATCCGCAAGCTTCAATCTCCAAAAAAGTCCACCGTAAATGAGCCAACAACCGCGCGTAAATTTCGCTAATCTCGTTTTTGACAAGCGCTCTTTCTTGACATTTATCTAATCGCCACTTCTGCGAAAAAGTCAATTTTGTTTCACGCTTTTCAACTAAATTATTTTCGGCTTTTTGAGCCATATTTATTAGCAACTTTTGATAAACTTCCGGTTGTTCTCGCCAAGTAGGAACAGCAATATCCGTTCCCACCTCGCTCAAATATCCGTAAATATCAAGCCACTTTTCCAAATCTGCTTGTAAAGCCGGAGTTTCCGCAAATGTCTGTGCTAAATCTGCGACTGAACCAGTTTCGTCAGACTGCGAAACACCAGCTTGTCGCAATTTCTGAGCCAACTGCTGTAAAGCTTGCACCGAAGCAATTTCAGGAGCGCTGTCATTAGCCAGCCAGTCATCATTAACGCGAAAAATTGCCTTGCGAATAGCCAGCCCGATCGGCCCTAATATATTGTAGTAAGTAATCGGTTTCAGCCACTCCTGAATTTGCTCCGCTCTCTCCAACAATTCCAACAAATATTGATAATCGAGCCTTGGGCATTGGGCATTGGGCATTAATATTTCTTCTTCGCTCCAACCTCTTCCTTCTTCCTTCTTCCCTCTTCCTTCTTCCTTCTCCAAACTTTGCAGTGCCGGGAGGAAAATAGAACTACGATCGCCCTTAAATTCTGCATTGAGCGCCCTTTCTCGCTGCACCAGACGCCACAAACCAGGCAAAGAAGGCAAAATCTTCCCCAAAGGCGGCTTGCCCATCTTTTGCCCTCTCAGCAAAAATTCCAAACCCTGCTCCGGCAATCCCATCATCCGAAAAATTTCGCCCAACAAAGTCGCATTAAAATAGGCGTGAGAACCCAGCAAAGTTGCCGTTTCATTAAAGTTTAAGCCACTGGCGCGATCGCCCAAAACCACCTTGAAAATCTCCCCCCAAACCCCGCAAGTTAGCGGCCGATTAATCGACCAAGTTAGGGGGCGAATTGCACCGGGAATCACTTCTGCTGCAATAGTGCGCGTCCAAAACGGCTGTAAATTTGTAATTGGGCGGCTTTGCAAAATCCAAACTTTTTCCCCGTCCCAACTCCACTCAATATCCTGCGGGATTCCGTGAAAAAATGCTTCAATCGCTTGGGCTTGTTTCACCAATTCTGCTAAAATGGGTTGAGCAATAATTGAATTACTTTGAAGTTCAGTTAATTTGTTTTCTAATGATTCAGGTTTACTAAAATCAATTTCTAAATGAACCGGAGTAGATTGTCCGCCGACAACAGCTTCTGCTCCTCCCGGTAAAGCTTCTATAATTACCTGGGAACCGCCATCTAAAGGATTGCGACTGAACATCACTCCCGCAAATTCGCTGTCAATATAAGGCTGAATTAATACAGCCATTTGGGTATCGGGGAGTTGTCGTTGGCGGCGGTAAGCAACAGCTTCGGAAGTCCAATAAGACTGGCGGCAGCGATTAATGCCGTCGAGTAATTCTGCTTCAGTGAAAACAGGGCCAATAGTTTGATATTGTCCGGCGGCAGAACTCGTATCGCCATCTTCTCCCGCAGCAGAAGAACGCACAATCATTCGATTTTGGATTTTGGATTTTAGATTGTGAATGGAAGCATTGGAAATTGACAATTCATCACTATTTCCTCGCTGCCCGATGCCCGATGCCCGATGCCCGATGCCCGCTTCTTGTGATAATACCCAACCAGAAGGTACGTTAAAACCTGCGCGTTTGAGTTGAGACAATTTAGCAGCTTTATCGCCACAGATTGCAGCATCTAACGAATCATCAAGAGAAAACAATTGCTCTGATTTAGATAAAGCCATATCATCACCCTGACGAAGACTAATTGTGAAGAGTAAAAAGGCTAATCCTGCTGCTGCTAAAAATTCGGGCATTGATTGTCGCCACACCCAAACCCAGATTGGGGTACACAGACACCCGCAACGGGAAGCAAAGAGTCTCGCCCGATCGCCCTCACCCCACCACCGCTGTGCCAAACCCCACACCAGCAGCCCCCAAATGCCCGATGATACAGCCACCGGCGGCGAAAATACCAAAAGACCCCAAACAGCATTGGTCACGCCTCCACCTCCGGCGATCGCATATCTGCCCGCAACTAGAGGAATTAACAGGGCAAGTGCGATCGCAGGTGCATCCGGGAAGCAAAATCGCCCCGCCAAAACCGGCACAATACCTCTGGCAATTTCCGCCAACACCGCAGCAATGCCCGCTAGTTTACCCCCATGAATGAAAGCAGCCGACACGCCCACATTCCCCGTGCCCAGCGCCCTCAAATCTCGGCGGCTAAACACTCGCACCGCCCATCCCGTTAGCGGTAAAGCACCCAAGCTGAAACTAGCAGCCAACAGCAATGCTATTGTCCCCAACCGCATAAAATCAGCTCTCCTATTTTCAACCTCTAAACATTATGACGGCAATTCTGTCAATTTTTCTGTCTTCCGATATATCAACCAGACGGCATTAGCACTTAAGATAATGTAAAAGTAGAGTAGATAAGGATTTAGCTTAATGATAGATATCAGCTTGACAACTCCTATGGGAGTTCTTGTTGCACCCATCAAGCGAGTAGCGATCGATCTGCTGATGCAGCAGCCAGTGCCGGAATCAAGTGTCAGCTTGACGGCTCCAATAGCAGTTCTTGGTGTTGGCTTTGTTGCCGCAGTTACGATCGGGTCGATCGCCTGGTACAACTCCAAGCGCCCACCCGGTTGGGAATCCAAAGAACGCCCTGATTTTGTACCGAAAGTTGATAAAGACGATTTGATTGCTGATGTTTCTGACTCCAAAGGTAAATAAAACAAAGTTTCTTTAGAGGAATAAAAGCAGGACTTGTGCATTAATTAATGAGAAAACTCGGTCAGTGCGAGTTTGTCATTGCCAGCCGGAGCGCTGCAATTTCAATGGTTCATTTTCCCATTTTTTGCACAAGTCCTAGAAATTTAAAATCCCCATCTAAAATATCAAATATCGGTAATGTGCGCCCTAAGCATCCTAAATATACAGGGCTTACGAAAAAAGTAAGTAGTTTTACATGATACATATAACGTAAGGTGCGCCATAAGCACCATAGATATACAGGACTTACGAAAAAAGTAATTTTAGAGGATTAATATAGGGTAAGGTGCGTCCAGCGCACCTAGAGATTCTGCGTCCAAGACAGATATAGAATTTCTGGATAAATACTTGTGAATATAGTGTAGGGGCTATTCTGAAAAAACCCCTACAAATCGGCGATACCGCGCCAGTTATGCTAGCTTATTTTTGCAGCGGATTGAGTTTCGTAACCGAGCTTTCCTTGGCATCTTCAGCGCTATCTTGGAGGAAACCAGAAGCATCCTTAAAGGCGGCGCCTACTCTCTCTAAAATATTGGCATCGGGATCGCTGCGATCGAATACGGGTTGAGCCTTAGCCGGCTGTCCGTCTGGCGCTTCTAACAGAGTTTTATCTCCGCCGAGTTCGAGGTCGAACTTGTCAGTTTCCATCGGTGCAGAACCCGGATAAAGCAGCTTTGAGGAATTAGATTCAGCGGTAGTCGCAGCCAGGAGACGATCGCCGATAATCGCCAAATCAGCCCGATTCTTTTCTGCTTGAGCAGGGGACTGATTTACTTTAGGATCTGTGGAGGTTTTATAATTCGTGTATCCATCACCGCCACCCTTGTGAGGGTTATTCATTCCTCCAGCTTGAACGGGAGGATTCTCAGGCCGAGCTCCTCGAACATCGCCCGCATTGCAAGCGGTACTGGTAAACAGCAGCACACCTGCCATAAATACAGTCAACAATTGACTCAAAAATTGACCGATACGCAGTCTTTTAAAAAAAGCAGTTACAGTGTTCACAAAACTTTTCCAAATTTTTACTACTACTTGTTAAGAGTAAAAGTTAAGTCCCCATCCCTGCCTCTAACGGCGGTGATACTTTGGTGCCAGTTGCTATCGACTTTTTTATAACTTTAGAGGGATTTCATCAACGGCGGCTATTTTTCCAAAGCCAAGCATAATCATAGGGTGCGCCAGTTCCAATAGTTGGAGGAATTGAAGAGTTTTTTGTTTCTGACCCACCCTACAAGCTCCTAATTAGGGAATTGTTCGACTTTCGCTTCAGCTTGCAAAGTTAGCACACCAGCTTCCACATTTAGCTGCTGAATTCGCAGGGACATTCCCTCAATTTCAAAATTTCGCAAGTTTAAAACCTCACCAGCTTTGTCCGCCAAAGCTTCAGTTAACTCCGGCGAAAATTCCTTGTTTTCGGGATACTCGACATCCTGAAGAGAAATTGCCCAACCGCCCGCTGCGATCTCAGGTTTTGCTGTAAAATAAATTTTTTCATTGGAGGCAGTTTCCTGCACCCATATCTCAGCATTTAAAGCGATTTTTCCGGCTAGCAATTGGCACTCAATAGTTTTAACGTCTATTGTCCGCAGTTGTCCGTCAACAGTAACTTTTAAGTTTTTCAGTTTCCTGCTGATGTATTCGGAATTAAAAGCGCGGTTGATATCGCTTTCTGTTAAAACTGCGCGCGCCCCACCGAAGGCAGGCCCGTTCAGTTCAATTTTGCCAAACATAGCGGTGAGGGGATTGACAGCAATATCCTTGACGTGAATTTGCAATTCTTCCACGCGCAAATCTTGCTGCATTACCAACCCTGTGCCCTCAACGGCAACGGCCTCTACTGAGCCCTGGGCTAGCTGGATCGGATCGGTGTTGACTGTGACAGACAAAGTTTCGGATTCGTCTAATTTGCTCGTAATAGCAATCTCTGCCACTTTGTCGATCGCCTGTTCCCCTAAACTTCTATTTTGTTGAAGCACGCTCAGAATTCCTAATAATATTGTTTTCAAAATAGTAGTTAATACCTAAGTCATTTACCGTCTTCCTCTCGGCTGGTTTCTCGTCTGAAAAAAACTTAGCCAAAGACAGAGGGTTTCCAGAAAATTGCTAAAATTAATCAGGTAGTCTTCGGCGCACTCTACATTGCCCGAAAGCATCCAGCATACAAGCCCCCAGATTCATTCCGAAAGCAGACTCAGGACCGGTGAAATAAGAAACCTGTATCCGATGAAACTTGCCGAACGTATTTATCGGTGGGGTCAATGCTTCAATTCTAAAATCTAAAATCTAAAATCTAAAATCTAAAATCGATTGACTCGGTTGCAAAGCGGTGAAAACTCAAAAACTCGGATTTTTGCCAAAAGTCTTTTCGAGAAGTTCGATCGCCCGGTACAATTAAGTTAAGAGCCGGCACCGCCATTTGCAATGAATCCAGAATCAACTCTCGCTAGACTACAAGCTACACTTCCCGACGGAAAACTGCCTTCTAGCTACGGGGTATACTTCAAAAACACCCTAGTAGCCCTATGTCACGCCCTAGAAGACCACATCTTGCAAACCAGTGGCGGGGACAAGAGCGAACTCCAACCCTTAGTTTTGGTAACGTTTCAGCAGGGTAAATGGTATTTACAGGAAGCCGATCGCTACCTAGATATTGCTAATGCCTCTAGGCGCGTTGTCATAGGTGCAGTAGCCGACAGCGGTTTCGCTACCCACAAAACCGGGCAATTAGAAAATGTATCTTTAATAAATCTCGATGAAAACGACCCCATAATCCAAGAATGGAATTTAATCATCCTCGCCCCGACATACAAAGCAATGGTGCTTTGTCGCGAACTTTCAGATCGGGAATACTTGCCCGAGGGCAAGCCAGAAGTAGATACAGAACGAAAGTTCTACGGTTTGTGGTCGTTTGACCAGTCTTTGGTGTCGGCTGCAGCAGAAATTTTTATAGAACAGACGCGACATTACAACTCTCCTCTGGCAGACACTTTGCTGGAAATGCACCACGAAATCCTGGCAACCAAAGGCCCGCCCTTGGCCGACATTAGTGGCGTGGTATCGCGGATAGTCACTTACCTGCAAAGTTCTCAGCAGCAAATGGTAGCAATTAACCGCCAAACCCGCGAGTTGTGGGAATTGGAAGGTCAAGCTTTGCGTGTCAGTCGTAATTTGAACGCTAACAAACTTCAAGCTTTTCTGCGAATGGCCCAGCGCGTGGACGAACGCGATACCTCAAATCCTACAGCGTCCTTGCAGGTGGCGGCTTTGTCGGAAACTTTGGGTCAACTGCTGGATTTGCCGGCTTTGCAGTTGCGGAGGCTGCGGCTGGCTGGATTGCTATTTCGAGTCGGCTTAATTTCGGCCCCGAATGAGGTGTTCGATCGCACTCCCGATGCTTTTGACCCAGCAACTTTATCATTTTGGCGCGATCGCAGTTTCATTGGTTCCCAACTGCTGCAAGCAATGCCGGAACTAGCACCTGTGGCGGAAATTGTCAAGCACCAACTCGAATATTGGGACGGCAGCGGCAGGCCAGAGGGTTTGCGAGCCGAAACCATACCCGTTGCTTCGCGGATTTTGGGGTTGGTCGCTGATTTTCAAGAATTGACTCAACCGCGTGGCGATCGTCCGGCTTTGAGTTTGAGCGAAGCTTTGGAACAGTGCCGCGAACTGTCGGGCACTCGCTTCGATCCGGCTTTGCTGGAAACTCTCAGCAACGTCGTCAGAATGACAGAAATTGGTTTGATGGAGTTACCAACTCGCCCAAGCCAACTGCCTAACGTGTGGTTGGAGGAGGGCGATCGAACGACCTCGGCCGCTCCGGCATTATAAAATAACTCGACTGTTGACTGTTGACTGTTGACTGTTGACTGTTGACTGTTGACTGTTAACCAACAACTGACAACCAACAACTGACAACTGACTAATGACTAATGACCTCGAAGCCATACGCAAAGGCAAAATTTTGATGTTGGCCGGCACTGATTTAGCCGGCCAAGACTTAGCGGGAGCGGATCTCGCCGGTGCTAACTTGTCTCAAGCCAACTTGAGTGGAACTAATCTCGCCGGCGCTAACTTGCAGCGGGCAGTATTGCGAGCCAACCTCCGCGGCGCTGACTTGAGCGGCGCCAACCTGCGAGGGGCAGATTTTCGGAATGCCGATTTGCGGGGAGCTTCCTTCGCTAACGCTTTAGTCCGCGACGCCAGTTTTGGGGGTGCTTTTTTGACGGGGGCATCCATCGGCAATTTGGATTTGAGCGGTGTCGATTTGCGCGGCGCCGATTTGCGGGGCGCTGCTTTGGCTAGGGCAATTTTGCTTGGTGCCGATTTGAGCCATGCCAATTTATCCGGCGCTGATTTATCGGGAGCTGACTTGGAAGAAGCGATCCTGAATGGAGCCGTACTGCGCGGCGCTAACTTGACCGGGGCTAATTTGCTTTGCGCCATGATGGAACAAACCCTTTGGGATGGAGCTTTGCTCGATCGCGCCTGTCTCCAAGGCACCCCCCTGAGCCCTTAAATTTCAACAATGTTGTTTTGAAGACAGACAAAAAACAAGATCTGCTTATGAGGTGAATAAGCACAAGCAATTTTTACATTTCTTAATATGAGGTTATAATGGCGACTGTAGATGAGCAAACGAATAAATGGTAGCAGCTTTGTTTAGCGGTACATCCTTTCAAGGTCAAAGTGGCGATCGCCTTGTTAGTAAAGTAGCAGGAGCTGCGATCGCAGCCTTATTCAAGCGTTCTGAAAAGGCCGAGGCCAACATCCGAGTCGAACCAGTAGCCAAACTCTTGCAGGGAAGCATCGACGGTTTCGACTTCGTTGGCAAAGGTATGTTGATGTACAACGGCCTTCGCATAGAAGTGATGGAACTCTATCTGCAAGCACTCTCCATTGATTTTGGGGCGATTTTTGCAGGTCAAGTGAAATTACGGCAGCCTACCCAGGCAAATATGCGAGTAGTCTTAAGTCGATCGGATTTAACCACCTCATTCAATACACCTTTTGTAGTTGAAAAACTCCAGAAGCTGAAGTACCAAGAGCAATCTCTGCACTTTCAAAACACTGAAGTCAGTTTCGGAACCGACAAATCAATTCGGCTTCAGTCCGAAATTACCGTAGGCGAGGCCAGCGAACCCGTCAAAATAGATATTACAGCTCAGTTGCAAGTAGAAGACAGACGCAAAATCCAATTCGTCAGCGTTACTTACGGCGGTGACGGGCAAGCAGTAGACTTGGGCCAAGCTATAATTGCCCACGTAAATAACTTGCTAGACTTAGACAAATTTGCCTTAGAAGGCACTCAACTGCGAGTAGACCGCTGCCGAGTTCAGAACGACGAGCTGGTTTTCTACGGTTGGGCTGGTATCGAACAGTTCCCCAAAGGCAAGCGCTAAACCTCAGCAAGCTGAGGTTTGCCCAGCCATCTAGTTTGGAAAAAGAGCATTTTTTAGTTAGCAAACAACCCGCACCGGCGGGTTTTGCTTTAGATTTTAGATGGGAGGAAAAATCTAAGATATAAAATCTCGCATCTAAAGTCGATCGACGCAAAATCAGCACTGAGGTTGATTCGATCTGGCAAATTATTTTGATAGATTTAAATAATAAATTAAACCACCCTCAAGAATAAAGATGCTCGGATTTTATTTATTTTGTATCTACGTTGCAGTCTTGTCCGTGTTGGCCGGGCCGAACCACCGCGGGTCTGAGAAATGGTGGGTAGAAATTGTCACCGATTTGCCCCACTGTACCTACTATTTTGGCCCCTTCGACACCGACAAAGAAGCCTCCAGCAATATTCCCGGCTACGTCGAAGACCTCGAAAGCGAGGGAGCTAAAAGGGTTAGTATCCGCATCAAACGCTGTCAGCCTTCGCATCTTACCATTTGCGAAGAAGAATTATCAGCAACTGTAGAGATTTAAAAAAGTTGAGTTTTGACTTAACTCAAACCTCAACAATAATATAAACACACTCTTCTTCTAGTCCTTACCTTGCGGACTTTGTATGTCTAGCAGTGACTTACAGCCACCCAGCCTAAAACTCTCCTCCACCAAAATGCTGATTTGATGCAGCACTTACTCTCAAAAATTACCTGCGTCAAATCAGCACTGAGGATGAGGCGATCGCTCCCATTGCGTTGATAAATTGAGAAGAGTAAAAACTACTTAAGTCTTCCCAGAGGTAAATATGTTTGAAATCTCTATGTTGGGTATGTTTTTCACGGCTTTTTGGCTACTAGGTCAACCTACTAGCAGCACTCGACGCGACGAATGGTGGGTAGAAGTTGATACAGATTCGCCAAAGCGTACCTATTACTTCGGGCCCTATGACAGCAGACAGGAAGCTTCCGACAACTCGAACGACTACATCCGAGACTTGGAAAACAAAGGATCTAAAAAAATTAGCATCAACATCAAACAAGGTAGCCAACCTACTCAGCTAAGAGCTAGCGAAGAGTCTTGAGAAGGTGGGAAAGTGCAAATTACGGGCGAAGAAAAGTTGACTTATTAACAGGGTATTTTTCAAATGAGATCGCGCTGGCATACAGTAGGGACACAACAATGCTGTGTCCCGATGAAATAGTGAAGAAAGGGTATTATCTGCGTCCGAGAAATGCACGCTTTTTCAATTAAAACAGCAGGAGTCCCGCAGTCTAACGGTACTCCGGTGAGTGACGGGAGGAATGCGCGTGAGGCTCAAGAGCTGAACAAATTATCTATAAAAATAACAGAATTTCTTCCATACGTAATACAATATTGTCATGAAACAAGTCCTGACAGTATCTACAATTATTTATGTTATGCCTGGGAATTGTCACCCTTGATTTAAAACATCGATTTTAACTAGATAAAGAGAAAAGCCGATCGCCAAAAGATACAATTAAAGTGCGATCGGCTAATTGCGAGAGCCATTTTTCCGGTATTCCCCCCTCCCCGTAAAAAGCCCCCGCCAACTGTCCGTAAACCGCACCAGTTGTATCCGCATCGTCGCCCAAATTCACAGCCAACAAACAGCCTTCGGCAAAAGAAGAACTGTTGTAAAACGCCCAAAGTGCCGCCTCCAAAGACTTGACAACATAACCAGTACCTTTAATTTCAGGAGGTTGTCGCAATTTAAAAGAACCCGTCGCAATCTCATCAATCTCTGCTACCAGCGGATTTGCGGCCCAATATCCCGAAATAGGACAATATCTTTCCGACAGCAACACATCTTTAGCAACTCCATTCACCGCCCCCGCAATTAAAGCACCCAAATAACGGCAAGCATCCACACAAGTAGCAGCAGCGTGAGTAGTTCTCGAACTTTCTCCAGATTTTTCTATGACTTCCAAAGGATTTGTAGCATAAAACAAAGGCACGGGAGCCAAACGCATAATCGAACCGTTGCCAGCAGTCTGAGCATCGGTAAAACCGCAGTAAGGTTTTCTTGTATCTTCAAACTTCCAAAGAGCTTGCTGAACCGTATTGCCAATATCAAAACACTCGCCCGTACTGCTCAAATGTCCGTCTCGCCACCACCGCAAATAAGTTTCTAACTGATGGACTGGATCGAAACCTTGCTTCTCAATCAAACTTTGGGCCAAACAAAGCGCCATCGAAGTATCATCCGTCCACTCACCCGGTTGCAGTCGAAACGGGCCACCGCCAATCATATCGTTAATAGGTGTAAAAGTTCCGGGGCGACAGAACTCTAAACTTGTTCCCAAAGCATCGCCAACTGCCAAACCGAGAAGACTGCCGCGATAACGTTCAATTTATTGCATAACGTAATTAAAAATCAATAATTAGTAAGCCCGTTATTATTGAATTATCATATAGCAATCCTTGCAGGAGTCGTGAATTTTTTACCCCTCCCCAACTCTCCCCGAACTCGCGGGGACGGAGTAAGAAATTCACAAATGATGCGAGGATTGCTATAGCTTGTCAAAACTATTTCTCTCTTCTCCTCTCTATTCTCTTTCTCTGTGTCCTCTGCGCCCTCTGCGGTTAATAAAAAAAATCTTGTTCACAAACGAAGCTGAGCCAAAAGACCGATCGAGCTAATATTGATGTTAACCTGTCCCTACCTGAACTCAGACCTGTCCATGACACCCGATGCCACCGCCGGAGCCGCTGCCGCCCCTCAATCAACACCCGAAGTCAGCTTGGAGCTGCAAGTCAGACTCAAAACCGAAGATGGACAGCTACTGTTGCTACTCCCCCCAGAAACCAATAGCGAACCCGCAACAGCCTCCGCCTCGACTTGGACTGAACTTTGGCAGCAGCTAAAAGTCAGACTGAACGCAGGAGAACGCTTTTGGCAGCCAAACGCAGAAGTACAATTGATGGGGAACGATCGACTTTTAGATATCCGCCAACTGCAAGAAATCGCCGATGCCCTCTCCGAAGTGGAACTGCAACTCAAACGAGTCCACACCAGTCGCCGCCAAACCGCCGTTGCCGCAGCTACAGCAGGCTATTGTGTAGAACAGCAGCCTCCGGTTTCTTCCCTGAATAAAGCCGCCGCTGAAAAACCGCAATCGCTGGCGGAACCTTTATATTTGCAGATGACAGTGCGATCGGGCGTAGAAATTCGCCATCCGGGCACCGTCGTACTTTTGGGAGACGTAAATCCCGGCGGCTCAGTCATCGCCGGAGGCGATATCCTAGTTTGGGGCCGTTTGCGGGGAGTCGTGCACGCCGGTGCCGGTGGCAACACCAAAAGCGTGATTATGACCTTGCAGATGGAACCGATGGTGATTAGGATTGCTAAGTATGTTGCCAGAGGCCCAGAAACCTCACCCGCTCAGTTTTTCCCGGAAGTCGCCTATGTGACGCCCCAAGGGATTCGGATCGGTAGAGCCTCTGATTTTGACAAATCGCAGTTAGTCGGGGGTAATGAGTAATCGGTAATTGGTAATTGGGAATTGGTAATGGGTAATTTGTAATACTATTTCTTTTTAAGCCTGCACTTGATAATTTTTCCCTTGGCTAAATCAGCCACTAAAGGACGATTTTAAAATTAAGTGCAGTTTCATATAGAATTAGTATTACAAGGACAGTTTTGAGTGTTAAGTTAATTCACTGAATAACAAATTACTGCCAACTTCCCAAATAATAATTGCTAATTATCAACCAATAATAAAATCAATTACCAATTCCCAATTACCAATTCCCAATTACCAGTTACTAATTCCCAATCATCAATTCCCAATAAATCTAAAATCGCTTATGGCTCGCATTATTGTTGTTACATCAGGGAAAGGCGGGGTAGGAAAAACCACCTCCACAGCCAATCTCGGCATGGCTTTAGCTAAGCGGGGGCGCAACGTTGCTGTAATTGATGCCGATTTCGGTCTCAGAAATTTAGACTTGCTGCTAGGCTTAGAAAATCGGATTGTTTACACGGCATTAGAAGTTCTCGCTGGAGAGTGCCGATTAGAGCAAGCTTTGGTGAAAGATAAGCGGCAGCCGCGCTTGGTGCTGTTGCCGGCTGCCCAAACTCGGATGAAAGATGCCATCAGCGCCCAGCAAATGAAGCAGCTTGTGGGGATGTTGGGAGCAAAATACGACTATATTTTGATCGACTCTCCTGCTGGCATTGAACAAGGTTTTCAAAATGCGATCGCGCCGGCTCAAGAAGGGATAATTGTCACCACTCCCGAAATCGCTGCTGTCCGCGATGCCGATCGAGTCATCGGCCTGCTGGAAGCCAACAACGTCAAGAAAATCAACCTGATCGTCAACCGGATCAGACCCGCAATGGTGCTGGCAAATGATATGATGTCGGTGCAAGACGTGCGGGAAATCCTCGCCATTCCGCTGTTAGGCGTGGTTCCCGACGACGAGCGCGTCATCGTTTCCACCAACCGAGGCGAACCATTAGTATTGTCGGAAACGGCCTCTTTAGCTGGAACTGCCTTCGACAATATTGCCCGCCGCTTAGAAGGCGAAAAAGTTGATTTTCTAGATCTCAATCCCCATCGAGAAAACTTCTTTACTCGCCTCCGCAAGTTCTTAAATACTAAAATTATGTGATGTGCTGCAATATGGGCGATCGATCTTTAACAGCAGCGACTTCATCAAAAAAACTAGCCCAAATTTTCCCCCAGTGACACCAGTTCCCAAAAAGAATGAAACTGTAGGTCAACTTTAAACCATTAGGGAATGAGTGATTCCCCAATCGAAAATCGAAAATCGTATAACGTTTTCTATGCCTAACCCTTGACAAATCAGCCTGACCCATGATACACACACTTCTCGAACGACTTTTCCCGCGCACCCCTGACAACAGCCGCGACGAGGTAAAACGGCGCCTCAAACTGGTTCTAGCCCACGATCGCTCAGAACTCAGCCCAGAAATGGTTGAGTCGATGCGCCGAGAAATTCTAGAGGTGGTGTCTCGCTACGTGGAAATCGATACCACTGGGTCTGAGTTCTCGCTGGAGAGCGACCAGCGGGCCACAGCACTAATTGCAAATCTTCCGATCCGGCGAGTCAGGATCGAGCATCCACCGGAGAATTTGCCCAAGAATTTGCCCCCGAATCGGCCCGAAAATCGACCCGAATATGTACCGGAGTATGTAGTCGAAATTCTCCCCGACACTACGGAGTGATAGGGATTGAGATTTTATTGTCAGGCAAAGAGTTCGATTCGAGCCGATCGGCATTTAAATTAAACTATAGCAACCGCTTTCGTCGGTTAGAAAATAGACTACAATTAGTGGCCAGTTTTGCAGAGCGATCGCGCCGACTTTTGGGCCCAAACTGTACATTTATACATCCTTCATCAGGTCATCCGAGCGATCGAGTTAAATGGCATGAAAAAAATCGAAGTTGCTCAAGAGTTGGGCCTCCGTCGCAACACCATCGACGCCACAAGTCGATGGTATTGCATCACAGGAGACTTCCAAGCGGAGGGCCTTGTGGAAACGGCCTGGTAATGGTCACTTGCATCACAAAACAGAGTCAAGTTCCGAGAGTTCAAAATACACAAGCACAATAACCCAAGTTGAGAATACACAACTGTGGGAGGCAGGGCATGATTACTTTGTACTCAGACCCAAAAAATAATTAAGAGTTGTCATCCCTATTGACATCTGCACAGTTAGCTAATATTCTTATTATTTAAGATTAAAAATTCTACAACTATTTCCAGCAAAAACTTAAAAAAGTTTTCAAGTCCGCGCCTCCCTCCATAACCACTTCTAATAAAGAGGAAGATTGAATCATGGCAGTATCTCTGAGCAAAGGACAACGGATATCGCTTGAGAAAATTTCACCCGGTCTCTCAGAAGTATTCATAGGACTGGGATGGGACGTTAAAGCTACAGACACGGGCTCTGACTTTGACCTAGACTCATCATTGTTCCTCTTAGGTGCTAACGAAAAATTAATTTCTGACAACCACTTCATTTTTTACAACAATCTCACAAGTCCAGATGCCGACAAATCAGTGCAGCACCTGGGAGATAATCTCACGGGGGCCGGCGAGGGGGATGATGAAGTTATCAAAATCAACCTCAAAAAAGTGCCTAATGATGTCCAAAAAATTCTTGTAACTGTAACCATCCATGAAGCACAGCAACGCCGTCAAAATTTTGGTCAGGTGCAAAATGCCTTCGTGCGGCTCGTTAATGCCCAAACACAACAGGAAGCTGTTCGCTATGACCTGGTAGAAGATTATTCCATAGAGACAGCACTGATCATGGCTGAACTCTACCGGAAAGACGGCGAGTGGCGTCTCAATGCAGTGGGCTCAGGTTATCAAGGTGGTTTACAAGCATTACTCGATCGCTATAGCTAAAAGGTAAAACACATGGGAATTAACCTACAAAAAGGACAGCGCATCTCGCTTTCCAAAGAAGCACCCGGGCTAACAAAACTGATGTGCGGATTAGGGTGGGATGTGGCGAAACGCTCCGGTGGAGGTTTGTTTGGGGCTTTTAGCAGTGCTCCCGATTATGACCTGGATGCCTCAGTGATTTGTTTAGATGGAAATGACAAAGTGAATGATATGACCAATATCGTTTATTTTGGCAATCTCTCCCACCGTTCAGGAGCTATTACGCATCTAGGTGATAATTTGACTGGAGCGGGAGAGGGAGATGACGAGCAAATTCTCGTCGATTTATCTCGAATTCCCTCGCAAATTGTCAAACTGGTTTTTACAGTTAACATTTACGATTGCATTGCACGCAAGCAAGACTTCGGACAAGTTCAAAATGCGTTTGTGCGTTTGGTTAATACGTCTAATAATCAAGAACTTGCAAAATACAACCTCTCAGGTTCTGAATACAAAGGCATGACGGGGATGCTGATGGCAGAAATCTACAAGCATAATAATGAGTGGAAAATGGCAGCCATCGGTAACGGTGTTAAGGTTAATGGGTTACAGGAACTTGTGAAAACCTATGCTTAACAACTCCTTCGGTACATAGATGCTCCTTACTTGCTGGAATCAGAAGTGGACAACAACGATGAATACCCTTTGTTTTGTTGAAATACCTGAAGTAATCAGCGTAATTTACATGAGATGAAAAATACGTTATGTTACGAGAAAAAATTCTTACACTCAGTCAATGTCGCTGTACGATCGCCTAGACTTAACCAAACACAATCGCAAGCTAAAACTCCCCCTCTCTCAACGGCTAAACCTGACTAGAACCCCCAAACTCCGCTGTCACGGCTGTCGTTCCCGTATCCACCCTCAGTGGGAGTTTTGCCCTTCCTGTGGAAGAGTTCTAATTGATAATGATAGCGATTTTCGCCGTTGTATTTGGGTAGATGTATCAGGAATGGATGTCGCACCCGAAAATAAAGAAGCGATCTTTTCCCTACTGATGGACGCTTTCTCCAAACTCTACGGCGCATTTAGAAGCATCAAGGTATTTTTGACCTCCGATCCCCCCGATCGCAAAGAGTGGGGGGAAGATTTTACCCATGTTTATATATTCGTGGATAGCCAGCCGGTTGACTATCTCGGCGTGGCTAGCTTCAAATCGGGAATGGTTACAGATCGGGCGATTATTCGGATCGATCAAGTATTCTATGCTTCTTACAATGCCAGCCTTAGTCTCAATCAACTATCTAACTTAATTGCAAATACCATTGCCCATGAAATAGGACATACACTAGGACTCGATCATTCTGCACTTCCGACCGATGTCATGCACAATGGACTCCTTCATACTGTTCATAGTTTAATGCCTCCCTCATTTCATTCAGAGCAAATAAACTCAATGAACAATGCTATTCGCAGATATAAAGCCTTGAATAATTGATTGGCTAGAACCATAAAATAGCTGAATTTAGAGATCGAATTCCCCTGGATTAATGCCTACAGCATGGCAAGCTTCTTTGACAACCTTCTTTTCATCTTTGTCAAAATTACCATCCGCACCACCGATAATAATGCCAATTTGGATGACTGCACGACCTTGGTCTAGTTTTTTATTAAGTTTCCCTATGGCTTGGATAGCCTCAATTTTACCAAAATCGAAGTCCTGTGAGAGCTTCTCACAATAAAAATCAAATTTTTGCTTCAACTCCGACGCCGGAAAAATTTGGAGTGTTTCATTGGAAATTATTAGAGCCGCCGTTTTTTGTCTTTCCTCGGTATTGATAGTGCCATCAGCAGCAGCAATCAATGCACATATTGCCATTGAGGCATCAGCAAAATCATTATTTTTAAACTTGGAAATATTGGTTTGCAGAGAAACATTGATTTGTGATACGTTCTGCTTTAATTTCTCCCAGAAAGTCATTTTTTCTCCTATTTGGTGAATGAGATATGATGTTTGCGACCGGAGTCACAGTAATCTAAGCTGCTCTTAACTTGCCAAGCAATTGCCAGACCCTGTAAGATCCTTAAGTTGATGAATTACACTCCTGTAGTGTATCATGGTTCTTGAGGTTTTAGATTGATCAAGTCAATCTTCATAACTAATCGCTCTTTCATAGGTTTTTTCGTGGTCTATCTTACTTAATAACTAATCGCTCTTTCGAGAGGATCTTGTAACTGAAGTTCTAAGGGTCGGTCAGAGCGAATTTCTAAACCAGGTAAGTCATGTTTGACTAACATTTTTTCGCCTGTTTCAGCAGTTGCCGACGGCCATAGTACCCAGCGACTGCCAGGGGAAAGAGTGCTTAAAGTTGCAGAGTTTTGAGTCAGCCAAATTATCGGCAGTTTCGACCGATTATCGATCGCATCTTCCCCAGCATTAACCGCCGCTAAAGTTTCCAAAACTACCCGGTTCCCCGAAACAAGTCCAGTCCCGGCAGTCCAAAGTTTGACGTTTAACAGGCGCTTGCTAGCATAGAAGTAAAGAGACGCAGCTACTGTCACGGCTCGTTCAAATTCTTCTGGCTGCCACGCCGCAGCGCTGTCGAGAGCAATAATAATTTCTTGACCGCCGGCTGCAACTTCTAACTCTCTCACCCGCAGTTCTCCGTAGCGGGCGCTGGTGCGCCAGTGAATCAGGCGGGTGGGGTCTCCGTGGCGGTAAGGTCTCAGGTTGCGGGTGAGACCTTCGGTAGCAGTTTGCGATCGACTGCGATTGTAAAATTGCGGGCTGTCTTCTTGACCGATGCGATCGATCAAAGGACAAGTGCTCAACGGCAAAACCTTTGGATACACAACCGCCACCGCTTTGACTGCGCGACTGCGTCTGCACCAAAACAACCCTAAAGGTGCCGCCGTCCTCAAGTTTACCTCTTGCCAACGATAGACGCCGCGCTGCCGGACTTCCAGATAGTATGTATCCCTGTATATACTGTTCGGCTCTATGACTTCGATCGGGCGGACAACCGGTTCTCCCAATACAAACGGCAAGATGTCTATCACTTGCAACAAAGTCTTAGGTTGGCGGGCGCGATTTTCGATTTCTAGTTCGACGGTGATTCGATCGCCCGCACTCACCGGTTCGATCGGGCGGCGACGGACTTCCAAGGCACGGAGCGATTTTCCCGGCAAAACCGCCGCTACTGCCAACAGCGCCAAACCCCCACCGCTGAGCACGTACAGCCACCCAGACATTGTATTAGTCGCCGACCCAAAAAAGAAAACCGTCATCCCCGACAGCAGCCAACCGGCGTAGGCAGGGGTAACAGCACGATTTTCGAGCCAGTCGGCAATTTTGTGACCGATGTTCATAGGAGTTAAAATTGTTAATTACTCGATCGCCCAATCAAGCCTAATTGTAAAATATTCTCAGCATTTAACACCGAATTAGCTGCGAGGGATTAGATTATAAATCGGGCATTTTTTCGCAATAAATCTACATTGACCCGCCCAAAAACGGATACCCTGCCACGTACACTCAGTCAGGGTCGATGCCCAAATTTTAGACTCTAGTTCCTGCTCCCAGATTAATCTGTGGAGTAAATCTAAAATCTAAAATCTAAAATCTAAAATCGATTGACTGGAGACCAAAAAATGAACCCATTAAACAATCCTACACCCGTTCAACCAGAGGCTCAAGGCCGCCGACGAACACCGCCACCGCCCCCGCCCTTGGCTGCAACTCCCGCACCGCCTCCAGCGCCGAGTGTGCCCCCCGCAGCCCAGCAGCAGCGGCCTGTTGAGACACCCGTCAGTACGATCGAACAAATGGTCAGAGATGCCCATGCAGCGAGCGCTTCCGACATTCACATTCGAGTCGGCCAACTACCTCGGTTTCGGATTCGGGGCGTGATGCAAGTAGCAACTAACCACCCCAAAGTAACCCCAGAAATTTTTGAAAATTACCTAGCCGAAATTCTCACCCCCGAACAGAGAAAACAGTTTGCAACTACCAAGGAATTAGACTCAGCAATTTTTTACCCTGGCTTCGTGCGGTGTCGGCTAAACTGTTTTGATTCCCTCAGCGGCGGTGCCATAGTATTGCGGTTGATTAGTTTGGAAATACCTACTATCGATTCCTTGAGGTTGCCAGAAGTTCTCAAAAATATCATTTTGCGATCGCAGGGATTAATATTGGTTACAGGGCCTACCGGTTCGGGGAAATCCACAACCGTAGCTGCGATGATCGACCACCTCAATCAGATGGAGCAAAAGCACGTAGTTACAATTGAAGACCCGATCGAATTCATTCATCCTTCTAAAAAATGCTTGGTCAGCCAGCGGGAAGTCGGCTTGCATACCCACGAGTTTCAGCAGGCTTTGCGCGCAGTTTTGCGGGAAGATCCCGATGTAATTCTGATCGGGGAAATGCGCGACAGAGTTACCATCAATACAGCTTTGCAAGCAGCTCAAACTGGTCACTTAGTATTGGGAACTCTCCACACTCGCAGCGCCATTAACGCTATTAATCGGTTGTTGAACCTCTACCCACCTGAAGAACAACAGGCGATGCGGCTTCAAATTTGCGATTCTTTAGTAGCGGTAATTGCCCAACTTTTGCTGCCAACAGTTGACAACCGTCGGGTAGCAGTTCACGATATTTTGGTGAATACACCTGCTATGCACGATTACTTGATGAAAGGTGCTGATGATGAAGCTTTCCGGTTGATGGAACATGATACTTACGAAGGAATGCAGATTATCAACCAAGGTCTTTACAAACTGGTGCTAGAAGGCAGAGTGACGATCGAAGAAGCAGCAAAAACTTCTCCTGAAGCCAGCGATTTAGACCGCCGCTTGCGGACAGGAGGCTACGATGTTGCCGACGCTCGCGGCTTTGAAGGCAGCAAAAAAGAACGCACCGTTCGCGCCTAGTAGCAGCACACATACAGGGGTAGGCACTGCAGGACTACCCCACCCCTCAAGTAACAAGATTTTGAGCAGACGGAAATATTTGATTAAGATTTTTGTGCGTATTTTTACTTAAGCTTCACTTTCATTTAGTAACAAAAAATACATTTTAATTAAATAGTAAAGTGCTAGAATCAATGTCTAGTGTATTGTTAAGTTTTTTAAATGTAGACCCTACTTTACATAAACTTTAAAATTACGTGAAAACTCACAGGTTATTGCAAAGAAATAGTAAAGATATGTTCAGAGTATTGGCAGCAATCAGCAATTTAAGTATATAGTTGTAGTGACAAATTTTCGACAGAAAACATTCCGACTTAGCCGATATTTGCAGCTCGCAGAAGTAAGCAGGTTACAAAAGGGCTTAATAAAACTACAAGCCGAGCCGATCGCGTGTCTTTCCCATTAACTAGCTTTTCGTCGTCGAAAAAATCCTAAAACCCACCAGAATTTTAAAGATTCTGTTCCTCGAAAATTTGTTTAACAACGCGCTTATCAGCAAGGGTATTTCTAGAATTTAAAGGAGAAAAAAAAGTGAAGAGTGCATTTAACCAAAGAGAAGTGTTTGAAGGTGCCAGCAAAGCGGAAATAATCGATCGCATCCAGCAGCTAGTTCGCCCCGGTTCCCCGGAACCCCAAGATCCTGAAATCCTCGCGGCCTTACAAACTCTCACCGCACAGCTAATCTCCGCCTATCAAGCAGACGGACAATTAGAAAGCGAACCTTTTAGCGACGTGCGCGATCGCACTATTCACCTATACGCATCCGCCTGCAGCAGCCAAATCAAAGGAAAAACCATCCTCATCACCGGTGGAGAAGGATGTGTCGGTCGTTTCTTAATCGCAAAACTCCTCGAATTAGGCGCAACTAAAATCATTTCCGCAGACAACGCCCGATGTCACAACCCCGAAGAAAATCTCCCGCTTTTTACCAGAGAAGGTGCTGTAACTTTCTATGCCGCCGACATTCGCAACCTCGACGCGCTCAAACACATATTTGAGGTAGAAAAACCAGCAATTGTTTTTCACCTAGCAGCCCAACGCCAACCCGGACTAGCTGAAATCAAAATCCGAGAAACAGTTACAACCAGCCTGTTAGGATGTAAACACATCATCCAACTCTGCGAAGAATACGGCGTAGAACATTGCATCTTCTCTTCTACAGGCAAAACATCTCGATATTTTACAACCGAAGTTTACGCCGCCTCGAAAAAGTTTGCCGAATGGCAATTTGCTAAAGCAGCTCAAGAAGGAGATGTCACTTACGGGATGGTTCGCTTTACCCATATGTTGGAAAATAGCTTGTTCTGCGAGCAAATGTCCAAAAAAGTAGAGCAAGGTAAAACTGTCAACGTTCACGCTCCCCACCGTTACGTAACTGCTCAAAATCTGGTCGAAGCCGTACATTTATTGCTGAATTCTTTGGTTGTGTCCGTTCCCGGCAAACTGAAGTTTGTCGCAGTAAGTAATCTCGGTTGGCCGACAGAAACCTTGGAAGTAGCTCTTTATAAAATTCTTGAATCAGGCAAAAATCTGCCGATTTATTTTCAAGGACTTTTGCCGGGATATGAAGAACCGTTTTTCCTAGGACAGTTTGACTGGAAAAAGCCTACAGACATTCACCTCCTAATTAATGTCTTGGAAGATCCTTTTAGAAGTGTTAACGATGCTGGCGACATGGTGAGTGTAGAATTAGCTCCTTTTTCTTTGCCCGTATTAGATAAACAAGTTTCAAAGCTGGAAAGCTTAATCATCGATCCAGATTTCCCCGAAGTGCAAATCAAGCACGCTCTTGTCGCAGCGGAAAAAGAAGTCATTGCTTCCTCTTTTGCGTGGAGTGCGCCTGAAGACTTGTTGAAGATTTTGCAGTGGGGAATCAATCCCAAGAAATTGCAAGGTTACGGAACAGAAATCGCTGACTATAGCGAGATTATCGAACTCCTCCTGCAAGGAATCTGCGGGCGACTTAACCAAGAAGTCTTGCACAATGCTGGAGTTACGGCAGATGAGTTTGATGACTTAGTTGAGAGTCTTTCTACCCTGGATTCGATTCAAGCAGAAGTGGGATATTTGCGATCGATATCGAGATATCTAAGAGAATTTGCACCCCCCGCACAGTTCACCACCAAAAAATCTGAACCTGTTGCTATCCGCGATGCAGCGTAGCTTGAACATAGTTTTGAGTTGGGAGATTACTTCCTGAGTTCCCACCCACAGGGGATGAGTTATATCAATTCCGGTTGCACGAGCGAAATGATTGTTGACTGTTGACTGTTGACTGTTGAAGGATGGGTCTAAAAACTGAATGGTTAAGTGTTAACTCTTGACTCGATTTTATTATTCCCCTGCAACCGGATTTGATGTTAAACATCGACTAAGTGTTTAGTGGATTAAAAATAGAACACGTAGAAACCTGGTTTCTTTTTGAAACCGGGTTTCTCCAGTCTGGGCTTGTTTGATGTTTAATTAAATTGAGTGACTTAACATTGTCAGAATTGACATGATATGATCTTACTGGAAACCGCACAACCGCAATCAAATTAATTTTTAGTGAGGAGGCTAGTCCTAATATTTTTAGGAGGACTTAAGTTCTCACAACAAATGTGAGAAGGGTGATTGTTGGCGGGCATGATATAATCATACTTTAGATAGCGTGGCGCAGTGAGTTAACAAAGATGCAATAAGATTAAATACACTCAATGAACGCAAAAAATAAAATTAAATTAAGGTACTAGAATTGTGGAAATTAATCAGCTAATGTTCCTATTGATTGATGTTGTGCTATTGGCGATCGCCCTGATCCTTCTAATTCCCGTTGCAGTTCTATTTCTAGAATGCAGTGCAGCTTTCTTGTCCGGCGAGGGCGAGACAGCGGAAACTAAAGCGCCCCGCCCCAAAGTAGCAGTTTTAATTCCCGCTTACAACGAAGCAGCAGGAATTGCCGCCACCATCTCCACCATATTGCCACAGCTAACACCTCAAGACCGCCTCTTAGTGATTGCGGACAACTGTACGGACGCCACGGCAGAAATCGCCCGTAACTGCGGTGCAAGTGCGATCGAGCGCCAAGACACACAACGCAAGGGCAAAGGATACGCACTGGATTTTGGCTTGCAGTCGATCGAATCCGACCCCCCAGAAGTAGTCATCATGGTTGACGCCGACTGCATCTGTGGGCCAGACTCTATAGAAAAATTAGCCAGGGTTGCAGTTGCTCAACAAAGACCAGTGCAAGCAACTTATCTCATGGAACAGCCACCAAATCCTACTCCCAAAGATTCCATTTCTGCTTTAGCATTTCTTGTGAAAAACTTAGTCCGTCCCAGCGGATTAAAACAGTTAGGATTCCCATCATTACTAACAGGTACTGGCATGGCTTTTCCCTGGTCGATAATTCGATCGGTGTCCCTAGCAAGCAGTAATATTGTTGAAGATATGCAGATGAGTTTGGATTTGGCGATCGCCGGACACCCAACAGTATTCTGCCCCGAAGCCAACGTCACCGGCTGTTTGCCACAGCAGCAGCAAGCAGCTAAAAGTCAAAGAACCAGGTGGGAACACGGTCACATACAGACATTGTTAACTCAAACTCCCCGGCTGACAGCAGCTTCAGTCGAACAAAAACGTTTTGACTTATTGGCGATCGCCCTCGACTTATCCGTCCCTCCCCTATCGCTTTTAGTCGCGATCTGGCTAGCTGCTTTTGCCACCTCTTTACTAGCAGCAATTTTGGGAACATCCTCAATTCCCGCCGTCTTGTTAGCAGTACAAGGATTGCTGATTTTAGTTTCAATTGTCGGCGCTTGGGCAAAATTCGGGCGTGCCGATATTTCTGGCTCAACTCTCTTATCTGTACCTTTTTACATCCTTTGGAAAATCCCTTTGTATCTAGGTTTTCTCCTGAAGCGGCAAACTAAATGGGTGCGGACAGAACGCGATGTTTAATATTGAAATTGAGAATTTTTAACCCCAGATATCAGCAGATAAACACAGATGAACGCAGATATAATTGTATCTGCGTTCATCGGCGTTTATCGGCGGTTAAAAAAACATATATAAAAACTTAGGGATGAGAATTAAATAAAATCCACTTTTCATGACTGTTGTGGGATGGGCCTAAGAGCCCGCCCAGAAAGGACGGGCTCTTAGGCCCATCCCACAAGAAAAAAGGGAAATTATTTAATTGACGATCCTTACAAAAAGTTCACTGCTTCACGGGAATTTCAATCACAAACTCAGCCCCCTCACCGGGCGCGGAAAAGCACATTAGCTTCCCGCCGTGTTTCTCTACCACAATCTGATAACTTATACTCAACCCTAAACCAGTACCTTTTCCCACAGCTTTTGTAGTAAAGAAAGGGTCAAATATTCGCGATCGTACTTCCTCCGTCATCCCCCGACCATTATCAGCAATATAAATTCTCACCAAGTTTAGGTCGCATACCTCAGTCCGAATCTTAATCCTTCGCTCAAAAATTGGAGATAAAGGATTTTCTAGTTGGGCAGTTGTCTCCGGTCGCCCAACTCCTAACTCCACTGCATCAATTGCATTGCTCAAAATATTCATAAACACCTGATTTAACCCAGAAGCATAACAATTTACGTTCGGCAGTTGACCGTATTCTTTAACTACCTCAACCCCATGTCCGAGTGCATCCTTTTTCAACCTGTGCTGCAAAATTAGCAGAGTCGAATCAATCCCGGAGTGAACATCCACTGGTTTCATCTCGGCTTCATCCAGGCGTGAGAAATTCCGCAGCGACAGCACAATATTGCGAACGCGATCGACCCCAACCTGCATTGATTTTAGAATTTTAGGCAAATCTTCTTGAATAAAAGCCAGGTCAATATCTTCTGTTCTAGCAACAATCTCAGGATTAGCATTCGGGTAAGACTCCTGGTACAGCTCAATCAATCCCAGCAGCTCCGAGCTATAATCGCTAGCATGGAGAACATTGCCATAAATGAAATTAATCGGATTATTAATTTCGTGAGCAACCCCCGCCACCAACTGTCCCAAAGAAGACATTTTTTCAGTTTGAATTAGTTGAGTCTGCGTCGAGCGTAATTGGGACAAAGTAACTTCTAATTGTGTCGCTTTTTCTCTCAATTGCCCCTCAGACAGTCGCAAAGCATCCTCCGCTAACTTGCGATCCGTAATGTCCTGTATCGTCCCAAATAACTTAATCACCTTACCGCCATCAAAAATAGCTTGCGCCTTAAGATAAATATATCTGACAGCTCCATCAGCGCGCAAAATTCTCATCTCATAATCGCAAGGATTTCCTAATAGACTAATCTGCTCTACTGCCTCTAACCACAACTTTAGGTCATCTGGATGAATTTGCTTCCTCTGTTCTAAAATAGTCGGTTCTGGTAGTTTAGGGTCAAGGCCAAAAATTCGGAATACTTCCTCCGACCAAGTTAATTTATCCCCCTCCAAATCAAATTCCCAGTTGCCTAGGTGCGCCAGTTTTTGAGCTTCTTGCAGCTTAGCTTCTTTAGTCTTTAATTCCTGCGTGCGCTCTTCCACTCTCACCTCCAGCGTCCGGGAATAATCCTCCAACTGTTCCTTAGCCTCCGACAAATTAGCAACAAGTACCGCATTTTCTAGAGAGATGGCAGCTTGGGAAGAAAGTATTTTCAAAACTTCCAACCTAGTTGGAGAAAACGCTTCAGTAGCTAAATTATTTTCCAGATAAAGGAGACCTACGAGTTTGCTTTGATTCAGAATAGGAGTACAAAGCGCAGATTTCACTTGCTGCCTTTTAATATAGGGATCGTCTGTAAATAGACCTTCTCTAGCAGCCTGACTTAAAACTACATCTAAGTGCGTTTTTTCAACATAATTAATCACGGTTATTGGCAAAACATCTGCAGGAGATACTCTAGGGCATTGTTCAACTGCAACATCGGAAGACTCCACCGATGCCGCTGCTTGAATCAGCAATTTGCCTGCCTTGGGCATCAACAGAAAACCTTTTTGTGCCCCAGCATTCTCGATCGCCATTTTCATTAATTTTTCTAACAACTTGTCTAACACAATTTCACTAGCTAGTGCTTGAGATGCTTTAACAACAGTTGTCAAATCCAATAAACTGCTGTGACTGCTGCTCGTGCTATAATTAGTGCTAGTAATAGTTCGATCTCCGCTGGCTCTTCCTGCCGATACAGGGGGTAAAGAAATCGGATATTCTGACTCCAAATGTTTGACCTTGGCGGTTGCTCCCCAATGAATATAGCCGTAGTAAGCATCTATTAGATAACTCTGAGCCACTTTGTTTCGACCGCGAGCCAGATAAAATTCTGCCGCGCGTTCGTTGGCTAGCGCTTCTTCGTGGATGTATTCATTTTCCGAAGCTCCTTTCACTGCTCGATCGTAATACAGAGCAGCTTTTTCATATTGTCCCAATACTCGCGCTTTCTCTGCCTCTACCAAGTCATATTTATGCTGATAATTCCTCGGAGATTTCACAGCCCAATGCTTCATTTTTTTCTGAAGCGAAGCAACTTTTTTTAAGTATTTTTTCTGTTCAAATTTTGAAGCTGTGGGATACAAAGCTAAGAGTGCTAGGGAATAGTAAAAATTGTGGAGGGGAACATACATCATGCCCATCACAGCCTCAGAATAATTTGATGCCATAATGGCATTTTCAGCAGATATTGCATAATCTTTAAATAGGTAATTTAGCCATAACTTAGACAAATGTACTAGAAATATTACCAGATTATTTTGACCATCTCTTAATCTTGGTAGCATAGTTTCTTCATTAAAATTGTCGCCAGTCAATAGGCAAGGATTGGCTGTTTTACCTTGTAAGTTTAAGACAACTTGTGATCCAACTCTGGCTTGATAAATCATAAATTCATTCTTATAATTCACCAACATTTGAATATAGTGACTCTGCTTAGTCTCCACCGACTCCAGAGGTTCCCCACTCAAAAATATATAATTGCTGTAAAAACTAGCACAATAACAAGCATTGTTGACATCTCCCGTTTCCAGTCCACTCTGAATACCCTCAAGTAAACCGCTAAGACTTTCCGTGACGTGTTCAGACCAGTGACGGATAAAACCATTAAAAATTAGTGAAATTTGAGAGTTGTACAAGTTGGTGTGGAATCGTTCTAAAAGTGCCTGAGCCATTTGACCGTATCGGTATCCAGAATCCATATCGCCTAACACCCCACACTGGAGCGAAGCATAGTTTGAATACCCAACACTAGATAGTGGCGTATTCCCGTACTTAAGAGAAAGAGTAACAATTTTAAAAGCGATCAGTGGGAACATATCGGGTAATGCTATAAAAGCAGCCGGAACCATATTCGTTAAAATCCGTATAGCCGCAATTTTATTAGGGTCAGTCATTGGTGGCAGTTGTAATAAATCCTCAATCTGCTTATTTCTTAAAGCTAGTTTTGTGCGAAATAGCTCCATTAAAATATTGAGTCTTTGTGGATTTTTAGGTATGTACACTCCCAGCATTTTCAAAGCTTCTAGAGCTATATCTATCGAAGCTTGGGCTTGATTTTGATTGAAGTGAAAAATAACTTTTAGCTCATAAACGGGGAGTTTGTCTAGCAATTTTTTGGCGCGGGACATAATAACATTTGATAGGTAAAATGAGCGCTCAAAATCGGTATTTATATAGGAAGCTTCCAGTGCTTCGGAATGGATTTCCATGATTAAATCGTAGTGACTCTGCCAAACCCCATCGGGTAGAAGTTCTAGACCTGCATTAAAATATTTTAGCGCTGCTTGATAGGCGGCACAAGCCTTAGCTTTCTTACCTGCTATGAGATTCAATTTAGCTAGTTCAATTCGCTGTTCCTGATTTGTGATGAATTCCACCCCGATATTGAGTTGGTTGACAATATCAAAGATATTTTCTGCTATCTCCGATGCCGTAGGGGCGGTGCCCCCGTGCCGGCCGTGCAATAGCATGAAGCCGATTTTTAAGTGAGTTTGTTTTTTCTCGGAGTCAGGGATGAGAGAATAGGCGGCTTGCTGTACGCGATCGTGCAAAAACCTGTAATCAATTGAGCGTTGCATAATTGCGGGATGATTTTGATTGTTTTGTGGGATGGGCGTCCCGCCCCTTCGGTGTGTTTTCACGATTTCCTCATCAAACATCGGAATTTTGTAAGCATCGCTCATTGGCAGAATTAAACCAGCTTGAAGTGCATCCCATAAATCTGCCGCCGTTTCCGAGCCTGATTTTTCCCGAACAATTGCCAAATTTTCTAAATTAAAATGGTTGCCCATACAAGCAGCTAATTTTAATACTTGCTGCGTCTCCCCCGGCAGTTGTTGCAGATTCCGAGCAACTAATTCAACGACACTGTAATCTGCAATACCAGCGACTTCAATTTCCGTGATGTCCCACTGCCATGCACCAATAGTGAAATCAAAAACTAATAGTTGTTCAGAGTGAATAGTTGAAATAAGTTGAGTCAGAAAAAATGGATTTCCGCCAGTTTTATTAAAAATTAACTCCGTCAAAGACTTTAAGTTTTCAGTTTGATTACCCAAAGTATCGCATACTAGCTCATTGACGCTGCTCAAATCTAAACATGGGAGGATAATTTGATGCACTGCAGCACCAGTCTGTTGAATATTTTCGACAGTTTGAACTAACGGATGAGTCGAATTCACTTCGTTATCTCGATAGGCTCCTATCAGTAAAAAATATCGGCTATCCAGGTCAGTAACTAATTCCTGAATCAATTTTAAGGAAGCTAAATCTGCCCACTGCAAATCATCCAAAAATAGAACTAATGGATGTTCGGATCGGGCAAACATATTCATGAATTCTTTGAACAATCGATTAAAGCGATTTTGAGATTCTGTCGGCCCCAATTTGGGAACAGAAGGCTGCGAACCAATGATTATTTCGACTGAAGGAACAACATCAATAATAATTGCACCGTTATTACCCAGCCGTGACAAAAGCTTTTCTTTCCAAATTACCAAATCTTCTGAGCTTTTTGTGAATAACTGCTGCATCAATGACTCAAACGCTTGAGTTATTGCAGCATAAGGAATATCCCGCTTAAATTGGTCAAATTTCCCAGCAATAAAATAACCCCGCTGCCTGACAATTGGTTTGTGGATTTCACTGACAACTGATGTTTTACCGATGCCTGAGTAACCGCTTACCAACACCATCTCTGTATTCCCAAAGCTGACTCGCTCGAATGATGCCATCAAATCAGCGACTTCTTGTGTGCGACCGTAGAGTTTTTGGGGAATCAAAAATTGACCAGATTTGTCAAGTGTCCCTGGAATGAAATTTTCAATTTTGCCAGTAGTTTGTAGCTGAGTTAGACAATTTTCCAGGTCTGCTTTTACTCCAAAGGCACTTTGATATCTGTCTTCGGCATTTTTAGCTAGTAGTTTCATGACAAGGGATGAAATTATCTGCGGGACTTGATTGTTTAGTTGATGGGGAGGAACTGGCGTCACCGCAATGTGGCTGTGAATTAATTCTAAGGGGTCGGTTGAATTAAAAGGCAACTCTCCTGTTAGCATTTCATAAAAGGTGATGCCTAGAGAGTACAAGTCAGTCCGGTAGTCGAGGTCTCGGTTCATCCGACCAGTTTGCTCTGGGGATATATAGCCTAGAGTGCCTTCTAGCACCATAGTATTGCTATTTTGGTGGACTTCTCTCGATAGGCGCGTCGCCATGCTAAAGTCGGTAATTTTTACTTGTTTGAAATCTGGTGTTATGATAATATTTGAGGGTTTTATATCTTTATGAATAATCTGATTTTGATGCACTTCTCCGAGAGTTTGAGCCACTTGAATAGCTAGTGGCAAAAATTTCTGAAGTTTAATGCTTTTACCCGCTTGATGGTGCTTGAGAGATTGACCGCCACAATCTTCTAAGATCAGAGCGAAACTGTTGTTATATTTTTCTAAGCTATGGGGTTTGACAATCCCTTCGAGTTTGAGATTCGAGCTAATTTTGTATTCATGTCTCAAACGGGTAATTTCTTCTATTGTAGGGTACTCGGTATTGAGTGTTTTAATAATGACTGACGCTCGATCAGATTCCCTGACAGCGCGATAAATGATGGACTTCACACCAAGTTGAACAACTTCTGTGATTTTGTAACCGGGAAGTGTATTCATGGCTTTTATTCTGTGACGAAATTTTTAGTAAACATTGCGCTTGATATCGATCGAATCTCTGGCGAACTATACCTAAGTATTTTTTGTAAATTTGGTAACTGGGGATACCTTACAACCTAAGTAATTACTCAGGGATTTTTTAGATAGCGAGATGCCTAAACTTTGAAAGTGTCTGGACGGGCGGACAGCCAAACATCTGGTTTGAACTCCGACTTAATCATGTACGGTCTGACACCTCACCCAGTTAATTGCCATATTGTAACAAATTCTGTGATGCCGATCGCACACATGACAGACAAATTTTTATATACTCAAGGTTTTGCTCAACGTTTGAGTCCGCTAACCAACAACGAAGGGGACGCCCGGAGGACGAAAACGCAGGTTTAGGCGATCGAGAACATAATTAAACGTGATGTCAAACACAACAATTATTGATTTAAATCACATTTGCGTCGTGATTAAGTTACTAGCCTATAGATTCATTAATCAGGTGCATCACAATGGAAGAAGTCCTAGAATTGATTGAAAAGAAGAAGCAAGAATTTGCTAAAGCAGAGCTATTTGAGTTTATGCGAGACAAAAGCATAGACCCAAGACAACGCCTAGCTTTCGCTCCCTGCATTGCTCACTTTGCAATGAGTTTTGGTGAATTGAACCAGTCTATTTTCCGAGAAGAACCAACCAACGATCCTCTTCAGGCAATGATCAACAATCATACTTACGAAGACGATCATCACTGGTTGTGGTTTTTGGCCGACATGGAAACACTGGGTATTAATAACAAATCCTTGAAGTTCAGCGATGCTTTGAATTTTGTCTGGAGCGAACAACTAAAAGCTTCACGGTTGGTAACATATCAAATTTTTCGATACGCTTTTGGAGCCAGTCCAATCACTAAGCTAGCAATCCTGGAAGTGGTAGAAGCATCGGGTAACGTGTTCTTGTCAGCGACAGCATCAATTGCCGAAGAACTCCAATCAATTACTAAAAAGGAGCTTATCTATTTTGGCTATTTTCATTTGGATGTGGAAACAGGTCATACTACAGGGACGCCGGATGTTGAGCAATCGATCAAAAACATACCACTGACTATTGAGAGCCGTCAAGAGATTTTTGAGATAGTTGAAAATTTGTTTGAAATTTTCACGAAACAGATCGATCAACTTCTGGTTTATGCAAAAACCCATAGTTTTGACCAACCTTTTACCGAACCCCGCGAGATTTTGCAACCTTTAAAAGCTGCGTAGCTTACGAGATGTAAACTTTGGTACTTTTAGAACCAGATCGATCTTAGAATTAGACAAAGTCTATTACTTACAAGGAGACCTATCATGTCACAACTTAACAGCACTTCTTCTACGATAATGAATGAACTAGAACCGAATTTGATCCACACTTGGACTGAGAATCTGGATATTGCTCACACTTGGACTGAGAATCTGGATATTGCTCACACTTGGACTGAGAATTTGGAGATTTCTCACACTTCTCCCATAGCTGAAGATGAGAAAGTAGTGGGATAAAATCTGTTGGAAACTGAAAGGTTGCACTAATGTTAATTGGGGCTTTTTCGTGGGTGGGGGCGGGTTTACTTAACCTGTTTGTACCATTTAACGCGGTTGGTGAACCCGCCCCTACAAGTTCTTGGGAATGGTGGAACATCTCAAATAAAACCTGTTGAAAATAACTATTTAGCCTCGCTCATTTGGAGGCTGAATAGTTAGAAATTTTTCTCGTAAATACCCAAATTCAGCATCTACTATCTCTCTGTGATATGAGCCATTACGACGTTGTAATTGTGGGCGGCGGCCCCGCTGGGAGCACTGCTGGCACTCTGATCAAGAAATACAATCCCAATCTGAGCGTGCTAATCCTAGAGAAAGAAAAATTCCCTCGCGATCACGTTGGGGAAAGTCAATTGCCTCAAATTAGTGATGTGCTTCAAGAAATGGGATGTTGGGACAAAGTAGAAGCAGCCGACTTCCCAATTAAAATCGGTGCTACCTATCGCTGGGGAACAGATCCAAATCCTTGGGATTTTAATTTTATCAAGCCTGAACAGTTTAAAGATGAACAGCGTCCTGCTAAATTTGAGGGACAGAGACGGCAAACTGCTTTCCAAGTCGATCGAGCAAAATATGACGAAATTTTGCTGCGTCACGCGGAAGAAATGGGATGTTTAGTAAGAGAAGAAACCCCCGTTGTTAAAGTAGATACAGAGGGCGATCGCATTACCACCCTGCACCTGCGGCAAGAACAAATAACTGCCCGCTACTACATCGACGCCTCCGGCCACATCGGCGTGCTGCGGCGAGTTTTAGGAATTGAAACACACTGCCCGACGCGGTTGCAAAATATCGCTATCTGGGACTACTGGACAAACGCTGAATGGGCCGATAAAATTGGCGTTGGTGGCACCCGCGTACAGGTAATGAGTTTGAGTCACGGGTGGATTTGGTTTATTCCCTTGGGCCCCACTCGCACCAGTATCGGCTTTATTTGCCCTGCGGAACATTACAAGCAGATGAAACAGCGGCCAGAGGAGATATATTCTCAAGCACTCAACAGCGAACCCCGCATCAGCAAGTTAATCGCTAATGCTACCAGTACCGGAAAGATTGAAACTACAAAAGATTGGTCATTTTTGGCTGATAGAACAGTAGGAGAAAACTGGTTTTTGGTCGGAGAAGCTGCTGGTTTTGCCGATCCAATTTTAGCTGCTGGCATGACTTTAGCTCACACAGGTGCCCGTGAAGTCGCTTACACAATTTTGGAACTAGAGCAGCAGAAGCACGAGGCTAACTGGCTGAAAACTCAATACGATCACAATCAGCGCAGCCGAGTTAAAAAGCACATTCGGTTCGCGGATTACTGGTACGCTGCTAACGGTCAGTTCACTGATTTACAAGAGCATTCTAGGGAAATCGCGCGGGATTCTGGGTTGAATTTAAGCCCGGAAAAAGCTTTTCAGTGGTTGGCTCAAGGCGGATTCACGAATGATATTTTGGGTCAAGCTGTGATTGCTGGATTTGATTTGGGTTCTATGAAACAGGTGATGCAACGCTTCTCGCAGCAGGAGGTTCCGTGGCTACTTTCGGCATACAATGTGTTTCAGTTAGATTTATTGGATGCGGAAGTCGAGTTTGTAGCTGTTTATGATGCTGGTCAAATTAGCAAGATCAAGTGTTATGTGAAGAACGGTCAGCGCTTGCCTGTTACAGGTTTATATGGTTTGCTGATTGACATTTTGGGCCGCACTCAGTACATTGAACAAATTTATCGGCAGTTGGTACTGCTGTTTAAGGAACGTTTTTCTGTGCAACACGCACGAGTAGCTCTTCATCAAGCCCTTGGTTGTTTGGAGGTGATGGTGAGTTCTGGTATTGTCAAGGCGATATTAAACCCGGAGTTGTCTAAGTTGAATATTTCCATACCTATGGAAGGTGAGTTAATTCACACTCACAGGGATGTGAATTAAGGCGCTACCAGAAAGCTTGACCCCAAACCATCTCAAGTCTTAAAAACAAAAAGTCTGAAGCTGGAAAATTCCAACTTCAGACTTTTACTAACTCCCCGGGTAGGATTTGAACCTACGACCAATCGGTTACACTTATCCCAACGTTTCCGAAGGGGGCGGACTATTTCATCATCCCTACAAATCATGTTTGTGATTTGTCGTCGGATGTCGGGCGCTATGAGATTTATTGGTTAGGCTCCTCATCTCTAGTCTCTGCACCTTTCCGGCTACTTGCGATCGTAACCGCTGCCTTTCGCCAGACTTGGCTCAAGATTGCCGCCACCCGAAGTGCTGCGGTTTCCTTGAATTCACCCGATTTTTCAGTATCCGTTACCGGATAGAGCTGCTATGTCACTAGGGCTTTTGGTTGATACCAAAGGCTTGCATTCATTACAGCCGACCGCTCTGCCACTGAGCTACCGAGGATTGGGGGTTTTTGTTACCCACATTTACTAACAATAGCTGAACTTCCTCGATTTGGCAAGGCCTTTGAGAAACTTTTTTTTTGTCAGACAGGGAGCGGGTTTCAGCAGCTAATGCAGCCCCATTCTCAACTTGGCGAGGCGCTGCTGGGATTCTGGATCGAGGGAACTGGCGAGAAAGCGACTGGAATTTTGTTTGCGGGATTTGTGTCGGCGCTCGCTGCGGCGGGCGGTGGATTCTACGTCAGCCGCTAGTTGTTCGGCGGACATCCATTCGGCACCGTAGCCGACTACGGTCAATTGCTGCGCTCGGTCTGAGGTGGCGACAATCATGCGGCCTTTGCCTTTGACCGATCGCAACTCGTAGCGCAAACTAGCACAAGATTTTTCAATATAAGTATCTGCTGTCTGACCGAAGTCAGTGTAGTGCACTGATAAATTTTTAGTAATAATTTCTTTAACGCCGGGAGTATCTCGATAGTGGGCGTCAAACACCAGCCTGGCCTCAAAATCTTGAACGGCGCTGTAGTTAACTAAAACCTCAATCAACTCGCGGCGAGCTGTTTCGAGTTCGTCGCGATCGCGCTTCTCTCGGAGTCGAGGCCAAAGTCCAATTATGTTATAGCCGTCTACAAGTAAAACTGCTTGTGATACATAGGGTGACATGGTTCAAGGCTGAAGAGCTCCAGCACGTATAGGACATTATTTGCATTGTTCATCAAAGCTTTTGTTCAATAATATTACCTATTGATGTGTAATTGCTAGGTTACATCGCAATAATTAAACCCCCCAGAGCCAGCTTTACCTGAGTTTTGGGGGGTTAGATTCATCTATAAATTTTCCGGATTATTCGGCAGATTCCAGTGGGACGGGCGATGGCTTACGCCCCGCTTCGCTACGTACAACTGTCGGCAGGGATATTTTCTCAACAGCAGGAGTACAACCGAGCCACTGCACCGACAACTGGGCAAACTGCTGCGGGGGGCCGCTCACGCAAAAACGAGTCGGCAGCGCAGTACCAGCATTCCGCAGCCCCAAAAGCTCCAATTCTCTGGCTGCTGCAGCCACCACCCGTACCGCAGGATCGATCGAAGTCACCCCAGCAGGCAAAAGCGATCGCAGCACCGGAGCCAACAGCGGATAATGAGTGCAGCCGTAAATCAGCGTATCGATGCGCTGCTGAATCAAAGGAGCCAAATATTCCCTAGCCACCTCACAAGTATAAGGATCGTGAATCCGGTTTTGCTCCACCAGCGGCACAAAAGCCGGACAGCTAACCTGCCACACCAGGCAAGAATCGTCCATCTCCAAAATCGCATTTCGATAAGCATTGCTAGCAGCAGTAGCAGGAGTTGCGATGACTCCGATCCGCTTGCCTTGCTGCACCGCAGCCTGCGCCCCCGGCAGAATTACTCCCAGCACCGGGATATCAAACTCAGCCTGCACCATCTCCATCGCCAAAGCAGAACTGGTGTTGCAGGCCATAATGACCATTTTCACATCCTGTTCCACCAACCAGGCCATAATTTCGCGGACAAACTCCACAATTTCTGACGGCGTGCGAGTGCCGTAAGGCAGCCTCGCCGTATCTCCAAAATAAAGTATCGATTCGTTGGGCAATTGTTGGTACAACTGGGTCAAAACAGTCAAACCGCCCACGCCGCTGTCAAAAATACCGATTCTTTGTTGTCCAGAGTCTGTTGTCATTTGTCAATAGTTAGTTGTCAGTTGGCAGTTGGCAGTTGTTAGTTGGCAGTTGGCAGTTGGCATTAGTCAACAGTTAACCGTCAACCGTCAACCGTCAACCGTCAACAGCCCATTATCTTTGTTGAAGATAAAGCAAAATGCCGCGAGCGATCGAAGCCGCCATTTGACTGCGGTAAGCTGGGTCAGAAAGCCTAGCAGCATCTTCAGCACCCGTCACAAAACCTACCTCCAGCAAAACAGAAGGCATAGAAGTCTTCCTCAAAACATAAAATCGCGCCTGCCGCACTCGGCGGTCATTCGCCCCCGTCCCCTCCAAAATACTGGCGTGAATCACCCTGGCCAAATCTTGGCCGTTATTGAAATAATAAGTCTCAATCCCATTGATATCCGGCCGACTCATATTAATCGCATTAGCGTGAATGCTGACAAACAAAGTAGCATTCACCCGTTCCGCCAAAGAAACTCTGGGATCCAGGTCGATTTCCCTGTCGTCAGTCCGAGTCATCACCGCCTGCACCCCTTGCTGTTCCAGCAGCCTCGCCACCTGAAGCGAGATATCCAAAACAATCTCCTTTTCCAGAATGCCCTGAATCCCGACTGCCCCCGGATCGCGGCCACCGTGACCGGGATCGATTACTATTACGGCGCGGCGGTTAGAAGCTTGGGGCAAATCATCGGTTCCGAAAGTCCTTCTCGGCAAAGGCTGCAAATTGGGAGTGCGAGTCAAAGGCTGCGCGCTAGCATTCGACGATCGCAACTGCAAAGACAGCAACTGCGGACTCGGCCTCGTCACCCTGCCTACCTCTACCCCCGATCGCGGCTGCACCCAAATCACCACAGTCTCCGCATCTTCTTGGCTGGCACTAAACGATACAGGACTGTTGGCATCGAGCTGAGGAATTTCCCCCGCCAGGGAACTAGAGGCGATCCTGATCCAGTAAGCTCTCGACCCCTGAGCCCACCCGCTGCTATAGGAGACTTGGCGGTCAGTTCTCACCACCAGTTGGGTGCCGTTACTGGCTAAATCAATTGACTGAACTCTCGCTAAATTTCCTTGAGCTTGTCTAGCCGGAGGGTCTACAGTCAGGCGGCGGGGAACCGAGGGCTGTCGTACTACACTTCCAGGCAATAGCACAACCCCGCCCAAATTGCTCACAGACGCCCGCCACTGAGTATTAGGACTCTTCATCCGCAAAGTCACGCGGGTAACGGGCGGGTCTGTTGGCAGTTGCCGGACTTCAATCTTGTCAACCCCGTGCTGACCGTTCGTTTGAGGCTGTTGGCTGCTTAGGGCCGGAGCTAAAGTAGCTCCTTCAATATCGAGGGTAGCGATGTCCCCAGCGCGACTTTGTTCAAAATTAATTTGGGGGCGACGGCCCTGGGTGCGGACTAAAAAACCGTCCGCCGTCACCTGAACGTTTTGAACTACAGTCGCCTGGGCTGACTCGGCTTGGGATGCTGAAGGTTCAACCGATAACCTTTCTCCCCCTGGCTCTGAAATCGGATTTTGAGTTTCTGCCCGCACCGGCGTTGGCAAATCCACTGTCCATTCGCTCGAAGAAATACCCCGGAATTTTACTTGCTGAGGGTCTATGGTAAACCCGTCTCTGATCTCGACGACAATTCTGGTCGTATCGTTGTCAAACTGCCCTACCCGCACCGATTCGATCGCTCCTGAGAGCGGTCTGCTGACCGAGGGACGACCCAGACTCGTTCCCGGCAAGTCGATTACCAACCGCATCGGGTTGAAGATCAGTTGAGCCTTGGGTTGTACTCCCCCGTCTGTTGTAATGTAAAGCCGGTTCTCTGAAGCATCAAACCGCCAAGATTGCAGTCTAGCTGCTTCGGCGGCTCCGGCGAGCAAAAATACACTTAAGAAACTCGGTAGTAGCCAGTGGAATTTCACGACAGTTTTTTCCTCGTTTGCGTTACTGCCAAAAGCTGGAAGGGCGCTGCTTGCCCTCAGAGGCTTTCAGCAGTTAGCCGCCAGCAGACCGGGGGCACGGGGGCCGTCAGTTGTTGGCTAAATTGACTTTTTTATGCGTTAACAGGCTCCAAAATGCCAGATACCGGCATTTTTGAACTTTCCCGTATACTTGGGGGCGATCGGTTATAAGCAGACTGAAAGATTGTGGACACAAGGGAAGGTATTTATTTTTAGGAGCAAGAGACAAGGTGTTTCTTGAAGTTAGAAGGTACAAGTTAGAAGGTAGAATTTTACCTTTCTTCCAGGGAGGGGTTTCATAGCTCTTTAATGTTGGCGAATATCGTTACGGCTAGGGTTATAATCCGCTTTACACTTGCGTTTTGTTCTAACTTTTCCTAAACTACCTCAATAACTTAACAACTTACCTCGACAACAATCCGGATTTCCAAGATTTAGGTAACTTTTCAATACCGGCAAATGTTAGTCCCAGACAAACTAACATTTTTTTTGGAAAAAGCTTTTTTGCTAACTTTTTTGCTAACACATTGACAGTTAAATACAACTACATATCGCCCCTACTCTTTTTTTTCTGATTTTTTAAATCAGGGATTTTCGGTGCTGCTTGAAACTTAGTGGGGCGATCGCGATCGCGCCCGCCAATTTAACACTATGATAGCTAGTCCATGTTTTCAGCAGTAACGGGAGAGTTTTGTGTGTTACTTGGGCCGGCAATGCTTTGTACTTTAGACTCTTTTTGAGTGTTCGATCGACAGCCAGAGCATTGGTTGGTTGACCTGAGAAAAAGTTTTGACCGTAGATATAGTAGTTATCGCAGTTGTAAAGTTTGTTGGACAGCAAAGACAATCGATCGGCTTCTGGGTAAAACCTGTGATTTGGTTTAATGACTTGCCTTTCGACTAACTGCATAACTTGGATCTGTACTACCAGTTAGAGAAGATACACTATCTTGGTGATTGTGTCAATCTCTGAGCTTCTCAAAGAAGCAACCATCAATAACAGTAGATACATGACATCACAGAAAGACGGAGACTTACTTTGCTCCATGAGTCGTCCACCTAAAATGCGACAAGGGGGCGGACGCTATAACCGAGGCGGATATATCGAGCTCCGCGAGTACCGCCAACGGATTAGCGTCTGGGAAATTGTCGCCAATAAATAAGTTGCCCGACAGGGCATCCTTGTTTTTAGGACTAATATTCATAGCCATCAGCCTTATGAATAGTTGTCAGATGTTTTGGATGCACGTCAAAACATTTGTCTCTTGCGGTTAGCTTAAAACTTGGTCTAAACCGAATTGCAATTCTGCCTGTGTAGCTTCCTGCATATTTTCCAGTGAGGACGTTAGCTTTCACCAAGTCCCCAGTTTGAAAACCCATGAATAACTTTTGCGCCGGTGCATGACGAATGGGGAACCCAAATCTGTCGGTTCCGCAGCGCTGTCTTCTTCCGTGTCCCTTAGCCTTAATTAGCAAAGGTTTCACGCTATTTAGCAGTAGTCTTTCGGGAGTTGATTCCCCGACACAAGCTGCATCAGTCCAATGCTGTTTTTCTATTCCCCTGGTTTGGCGGTTGAATTTTGTTCGTCCCCCTGAACCCAATTCCACGGGCAGTCCGGTTAACTGTAGTCTTCTGTATAGCTCCCAACGAGTAGCATTGACGGCTGCTGCATCCAGTAGAGGTGTCTTGGCTTGGGCTAGTATCCGCTGAAGGATTTCAAGTTTTTTCTTGAGAAATTCTTCAACGGGTTTACTTCCCTTGGCTTGGTTGCAGGAATGGCAACTAAGACACAGATTGCTGACCCGATTACTTCCTCCCTTAGACTTGGCGAGAATATGCTCAACCTCGAAAGGAACATTTGTCGCACCGCAATAAGCGCACTTCCTATTCCATTTTTGCAGTAAATATTCCTTAATTTCAAAACCGAATAATTCGCCCCTTTGATATTCGATTCCAGAAATTTCAGGATTCTGGAACTGTTGTAAATCGAAACGCACCAATTCTTGAGAAATGGCGGTAACGGGACAGACCTTTCTGATTCGCCTAACCCAGGTTTCAATATTGGCAACACGGCTATCAAGAGATGGTGGCAACCATCCTGTTTTACGGGTTCTGTTTAAAAAACGGGGTTGGCGGTAACGGGTCTTTCTGTTGCGACGCCATCTTCTGAGCGAGCTGCGAGATTCGAGAGCCTCTTTAATTTGTTGCCCTCGGTGAGCAATTTCTAATGCGTTCGTGACGCGACCAGTTTGCTCTTGAACCACGGCAATACCCGTAGTTTTGCTACCTGGGTCAATTTTGATTCGGTGACAGTGAGTTACCGAATCTTCGAGAATCCTATCCTGTAAAACAATGGTAAACGGATAGCGTTTAAAAACCTTAGCCCTCCCTTTTTTCAATAGTTCTCTTGCCCGTGCCCGGTGGCATGGGTCAAGAGGTTTCAAGTTTTTATCTAGGACAAATGTACGCATTACTGCATCACTCAATTTCTTGGTTAAGTTTGCCTCGACGATGTTAAGACTCGGTACTATCTGAGCAACACTGGCTTTCCCTTAATCACCTGTTTAATTGCTCGGTTGTAGAGCTTGAAACTGGCACGCATTTCAAGGTACGAAGTTTAACGCTTGGTCTTAACGCCTGCTAGTCAAGAACTAGCCGTCTGGTCAACAGGCTTTTTCAAGCCCACACCAGACCCTTCGGGTTGGTGTGCGGTAGTTGACGTCTAATCAACAGTGCTGCAATTCGCTCTCGCCCATAGGTGCAAAATTCCGGCTCATCCAGTTCAAAATGGCTTGATTTACTTGTTCCGGGCATTCATCCTGGGGACAGTGGCCCGCATTGTCTAATTCAACTAGCTCTAAATAATTGGGGTTGCATTCGACAAATTGGTGGGGTCGGGCGAACCGAGGGGGAATCATCCGGTCTTGTTTGCCCCAAATTAACAGCATGGGGATTGTTAAATTTCGCATCACAATCTTGACACTGGGGCAAAATTGTGTACTCCCTACAGCTTTAAATAAAGCGCAGAAGGCGCGGGCTGCTCCCCGATCGCCCGCTGGCCCTGCTAGAATTTCAACTAATTCGTCGGTGACAGCTTCGGGGTTGGAGTAGGCAAAGCCAACCCAGCGGCGGACAAAGGAAGGCTTGCGGGCCAAATAAAACAGAGGCCTGAGTACGATCGGAGAAACAAACAAACTTTCAACCGTTTCGATCGCCGGAAGCAGCCATCCAGGCACCGCCTCGGCTCGCACAGAGGGGTCTGGGAGGCTAATCATCACCGTGCCGGCCACCATGTCCGGGTGAGCCGCCGCTACGGCCAGACAAATTAGTGAGCCGATCGAGTTTCCTGCCAATATTACTGGCTCTCTGATAAAAGTTAGCCAAAAATCATAAACTTGATCGACCCACAAAGAGACAGAGTAGTCGATCGGAGCTTTTTGGGAAGCGCCAAACCCTAACAAATCCAAGGCGTAAACCGTTTGGTTTTCGGCGAGTTGGGCGAGATTTTGTCGCCAGTGTCCGATCGAAGCTCCAAACCCGTGCAGTAAAATAATCGGCGTTCCCGATGCGCGCGGGGCCATTGGTTTGGCCCCAGAATCTTGAAATTCCAGCGCGCCTTGATTTCGTACCCTATCGGGCCGCAAATAAGTGTAGCGAGTTTGCCAGCCCCGCCACATCCAGTCTCGTTGAGTTCCCACCCGTTGGTGCCACAGCAGAGAATTTGTCAATTTTGCCTCAGCTCGCAACATAAATTTACACTTGGTTATACCTATTCTACAAGGCAAATCAGGCGACTTGGGGGAGTTGCCAGACCGGGGGAGATGGGCTAGCAAAAGCGGTTGTACCTCATCCTTCAACTTTTACCCTGAATTTTTGACGGTTTTGTCATCGATCGGGCCTGGGAGCGGGCGATCGTGTGTGAAGTTAAAATAAAACTAGGCAGAAACTCAGCCAGACTGAGTAGAATAGCAAGTATTGTAAGAATTCATTTACGATCGTCCAAATATTCCCCAAGGCTTTAGCGGAGGGGGCACAGGGCGCGGTAGTACGTCCGGTAAGGGTAACACCTTATAAAACAGTTCGATCGTCAATCGTGAAAAATTGACCGCTCAAACCTGTAACTATCAAGAAGCTTCGCTATTAAACTACTGCTTGTAAAACCATTCATGCCTGTGATTGAAAGAAGACAAAATCGCAACCTACCCCAGATCAACGAAAATATTCGATACCCCAAAATCCGGGTAATCGATACCGACGGCGCGCAACTAGGGATATTGACACCTGCAGAAGCGCTGCGCCTCGCCGAAGAAAAAGAACTCGATCTCGTACTTGTCAGCGACAAAGCTGACCCGCCCGTATGCCGGGTAATGGACTATGGGAAGTACAAATTCGAGCAGGAAAAGAAAGCGCGAGAAGCAAAGCGGAAGCAGCACACTGCCGATGTTAAAGAAGTGAAGATGCGCTACAAAATTGAAGAACACGACTACCAAGTGCGCCTCAAACTAGCAGACCGCTTTATCAAATCTGGGGACAAAGTAAAAGCCACGATCATGTTCAGAGGTCGGGAAATCCAACACAGCAACCTAGCAGAGGACTTGCTTAAGCGCATGGCCACAGATTTGCAGGAAATCGCAGAAGTGCAGCAAGCCCCCAAAAAAGAAGGACGCAGTATGATGATGCTGCTGTCGCCAAAGAAAGTATAAATAGATAGTCATTAGTGAGCAGTCATCAGTCATAAACTGGTGACTGATAGCTGATGACTTCGGAAGTTAGTCAGGAATAAGCTACCACACAGGGAAATCAACGCTGCATGGAAAATTTTCAAATCAGCGGTTCGGCGGGAGTAAGACAAGGAGTGCTGCGATCGCTCAACCTGCGATCGGAAGAAGTAGAGCGAACCGTACTGATGTTCCTCGTCTACACTCTAACCTCCGTCGGGCTGATCTGGCTGGAACTCAGCACAGTAGGTCTTTTTCTAGATGAATTTGGTGCAGACAAAATGCCCTGGATTTATATAGCCAGCGCGTTTATAGGTTCTGGCTTGGGATTTGTCTACTCGTGGCTGCAAAAAATCCTGCCGCTAAGGCGCACCGTAGTGGTTGTTCTGGCAATGATGTCGATACCGCTATTTTTATTTCGATTCGGGATCGGCTACGAAAATACTAAGATAGCTGGCGTCAGCATCGCTTTTATTACTATTTTTTTGATGTGGCTGTGGGTAGAAGCTTGCTATGTCCTCAACGACCTTAATACTTCTATCACTTCCAACCAACTGTTTAATATTAGAGAAATCAAGCGCACCTATCCGCTAGTCAGTAGCGGCTATCTAGTAGCTGGAGTAGTCAGCGGATTTTCTCTGCCTGTTTTGCTGTACGTAGTCGGACTCAAAAACGTTACCCTCATATCGGGGTTGATGGTGGCGATCGGCTCGGTGTTGCTGTACTACCTCACGGAAAAATACAGCCAAGCATTCCCGGAAACGGCTCACTGGACGGATGATGATGATGAAGACGACGACCAAGAAGAATTTACCGCCCGCAAAGTTACAGGCCCACTTCAAAAATACGCCGTACCTCTAGTCAGTTTTTTCATCCTCGCAGAAGTCGTCTACGTGCTGGTAGATTTCCAATTCTACAGCCAGCTAGAATACCAAAACCCGGGGGACGGAGCTAGCTGGATCGCTAGCTTCCTGGGCATTTATGAAGGCATACAAGGCCTGTTTCAAGTGGCGACTCAATGGTTCGCTTCGAGCCGGTTGGTGGAAAGAATCGGTGTATTCGTGACGGCGATGATTTTGCCGGCGGGTATCGCTATACTCGGGGTGCTGACCCTAGGAGCATCGCTCGGCCAGCTAGTATCTGTGTTCATCGGGCTAATATTGCTGAGATTTTTAGACGAACTGCTGCACTACACCCTGTTGGAAACCGTTAGCCCGGTTTTATTTCAACCGATTCCCGACAATATTCGATCGGGCATTCAAACTCTGGTCAACGGTGTGGGCGAACCTTTGTCCTGCGGAGCTACAGGAGTAGGCATCCTGATTATGCTGTGGGTGACAGGCAAGATACTCCCCCAGCAAGACGAAAATGTATTTCACGACCAGCAAAGCTTGATATTTATTGGCGTGATCGTCATATTGGCACTGTTGTGGGTGTTTGTCGTATGGTTGATCCGCTCTCAATACGTGGGTTTGTTGGTCAAAAGTGCGGAGCGGGGGCGCTTGGGCGTCACAGACGTTGACCTCAAAGCTCTCAAGCGCGCAGTGGTGGAAACTCTACAAAAGCCGGGGGGCGAAGATGAAAAGCGCTCTTGCATAGAACTCCTGACGCAAATTGACCCCAAAAATGTCGGAGAAGTTCTGGCTCCCCTCCTCGATTCGCTGTCCCCTGGTTTGCAGCGCCAGAGCTTGGAAACGATGCTGCAACACCCGAACCCCGCCTATTTAGAATCAGTCCGCGCACTCTCGCAGCAATCCTTGCCGCCGGAGGTTCTGGCCTTGGCTTTGCGCTACATCTGGCTGACGGAAGCTGAACCGAATATTGAGAGCTTGCGGCCTTACTTGCAGCCGACGGTCGATCCGGTGGTGCGGGGGACTGCTGCTGCTTTAATTATGAGAAGGGGCGATCGCCTGCAAAAGGCAGAGGCTACTAATACGCTGCGCCAAATGCTGACGCACAAACAAGAGCGGGAACGTGTTATGGGGACGCGGGCTCTGGGAGAAGCTGATTATTTGCAAGGACTGCGGCTGCATATCCCCAATCTGTTGCAAGATGAATCTCTGCGAGTGCGCTGCGCTCTGTTAGACGTGATTTCGTCTACTCATTCGGAAGAATATTATCCTTCGCTGTTGCGCGGACTTGGTTACAAATCGACTAGGGAAGCGGCTTTGCAGGCTATAGTCAAACTTCACAACGATGCCATTCCTTTGCTCGTTTATTTGGCTGAGGATATCCACAAGTCGGATTTGGTCAGGTTGCAAGCTTGGACGGCTCTGGGTCAAATTGGGACAAATGAGGCGATCGACATTTTGGTGAGCAATTTGATGACGGCTTGGGGAACGACGAGGCGCAATATCCTCCGCATCCTGTTGAAAATGCCTTCGGAAGCGGGGATAGAAGGGGTTCTAGACCGCATCGGCCGTAGCGGCTTGGAAACTCTTATCGAACAGGAGTTAATGTTTATCGGTCAAATTTATGCAGCTCTAGTAGATTTTTCTGGGGTAACAACCTACGGCAATTTCTCGGATCGGGAAGCCAACAGCACCGGAGCACCTGGGAACGATACGGCTCAATTGTTGCAGCGGGCTCTGGCGGGATTGGAAGCTGATGCTAGGGAGCGGTGTTTTTTGCTGATGAAGTTTCTTTATCCGCTGGACACGGTACAAGCCGCTGCTTTCAACATCGCTTCTGGCCAACCTTCTTTGGTTGCGAGGGGATTGGAAATTCTCGATAATACTGTGGATATAGCTAGGAAGCGATCGCTCATCAATTTGTTAGACCAACACTCGGAAAGAGAAAAATTGAGCAACCTCTCGGAATTGATGGTTTACAAACCTCTAGCGCCTAGCGATCGTTTGCGCCGCTTGCTAGAATTGCGCCACTTCCTTTCCGATTGGGCCTTGGCCTGCTGCTTTCACTTGGCGAGACAAGCGCGCTGGAGTCTTACGGCTCAACAAACTCTTGTCTGTCTGCAGCACCCGACGGGTTTTGTCCGCGAAGCAGTGTTAGCCTATTTGAAAATAGCCTCGCCGCGGGCTTTGGTCGAATTGTTGCCCAGGCTGCAAAATGACCCCGATAATTTGGTATCCGCTCAAGTTGAAGAAATGATGGCAGAGTTGGGTGCTGGGGGGAAAAGGTAAAGAAGGAAGAAGGAAGAGGGATGAGGGAACAAAAAGAAACTATGCCCAATGCCCAATGCCCAATGCCCAATGCCTCTTCCTCTTCCTTTGTTTAAGTTTAAATTAATCATTGCATCTCATTATGTTAACAAGCGTCGAACGCCTATTGTTTGTGAGGGAGGTTCCGATTTTTAAGGAACTGCGGGATGATTTTCTCGTGCGTCTAGCATCGGTAATGGATGAACTTTCATTTCCTTCTAAGCACAGGATTTTTACGGAAGGACAAGAAGGTCGATCTCTCTATATTTTGGTATCGGGAACGGTGCGGGTGCATATAGGCGATCGGGATTTGGCACAGTTGAAAGCGGGGGCTTGTTTCGGGGAAATGTCGCTGTTTGATGCAGAACCTCGATCAGCTTCTATTTCTACTCTCGAACAATCCGAGTGTTTGATGCTGACTCAAATGCAGCTATACGATGCGATTGATGAAACGCCGGGAATTGCGGTGAATATTATTCGCTTGCTGTCGCGCCGGATTCGGGAGTTGAATCAAAAGTTGAATGCTAAAGAAGCGATGATGCCTCCTACAGAGACTGTGAGAGTTCCTGAAATGCGATGAAATTGGGGAATTGAGAATTGTGTTTTTAGTCGATCGGTAATTCTGCACAATTTATCTTCTGTAAGGTGCCAATAGCGCACAATTTTTCTGGCTAGTGTCCGCTATTTGCACCTCATACTATATTTACAAAAAAAATGTAACTATAGACAACCCCCAAACCCGAATATTCATCAGTCATAGCCAATCTAAAATCTAAAAACTAAAATCTAAAAACTAAAATCTAAAAACTAAAATCTAAAATGGCATGACTATCGCCAATAAGGTCGGCCCTTCCAAAAAACTCCCACCGTAACTCCGATGAGTGCAGCTTCCGATAAACTTGCTAATAAAGGAGGGATGGGTAGGAATGACTTTAACACCAAACCCAAGAGCACGCAGAAAACTAAAACCCACAAACTAATTCGGTTGAGCAAAAATTGTTGTTGCCAATACTCTAAAAAGTACACTGCTAAAGCTCCCATTCCCAGTGCAGCAACGAAAGGTATCAATGTCCCGAGGGAGGAGCCGTAAAGAAGCGTCACGACGTTGCGGATTGGCCGCGATTGCGTGAAACCCCAGGCTAAAAATAGCTCCACTCCAATCACGATTGAGTTGACGAGGGCGGAAATTTGCAGCATTTCTCGCCAAGGTAAAAGTTTTAAGCGCCGCAGAAAATTGTTCACGATCGGCAGATTAGGTAGGTTGCTTTGATTTTATAACAGTTTTGCCCTGGCGATCGACCTTTGATGACAATTTGTGAAGTAAAATAAAGATATAGAGCAGTCTCTTGACAAATTCACCCAGAGTACCTGCCTATTAATTGTTGGAACCGCGAAAGGAAAAAAGTTATGGTGGAGAACACTGTCGATTGTGCTGTAGCTTGCGTCAATGGCTGCATTCTGGGCGACAAGTGCCCGAAGCGGGAATACGCAGAAGCAACGTCCAACTTTATTGAAAATACTTCTCTGGATAAAATGCTAGAAATAGCAGAGGAAGCGGTGAGAAGGAAACGGACGGAACCCCCCAAATGGGTAATTCCTGATTTTCCCGAATAGAATTAACATCCCCATTAAAAAGCGATCGCCCTTATCAAACGGGCGATCGCTTTTTGTATTCCCAATGAAATAGCTGCTCAGAATCAATATATTTCCTGGGATAGAAGCTAAAAGCTTAAATAGCAATTACAATGTCATTTAATGATAGCCATTGGCAATTACTAAAAATAATTCAGCTCAAGCGAAATTCGGACATTTTTAATTTAATTGAGTTCAAAAACAAACAGGAGCAAGTCTCGTGGCACAGCAAAAGGAACGCAACGCAAAAACAACAAGAGATGGTGATAATTTGGGCGAATTGCCTCAAGAAATTACCGAATCTTACGGTACAGGCGTCATCGATCAACCGGGAGTGAGCCAAGACGACATAACAACTCTGCAGGACAGCAGTTCGGAATACTCTTCCACTTCCCAAATCGGCGGCGAGGACGGCGATCCGGCTGCGGAACAAGAAAGTGCCACGGGCGAGCAATCTGTGGGCGGAACCGCGCCTACTCCAGACCTGGATATGGTTGATGAACTCGGAGCCGCTGCGGGCATAGAGATGCCGGATGGGGCTATTTTGCACACAACAGATATGCTGGAACATCGAGATGAAAGCCGGTGGGAATTAGACCCGAGTTCTGCGGAAGATTATCAGGAACGACCGGATTTCTAGGTCGATTTTTTACAAAAAAATAGATAGTATAATAGGAGCGGGTTCACCAGTATCCATACTTCATATCCGAAGTATTTGTAAATCCGCCCCTCCTCACTTTTGCTCTCGCAACACATATCCAACTCCCCGAACCGTATGCAGCAGGCGTTTTGAGTTACTTGCTTCTAATTTAATCCGTAACGCACGGATATACACTTCAATAATGTTTGACTCTCCCATAAAATCGTAACCCCAAACTTTTTCTAAAATTCGGTCACGGGTAATGACTTGACGGGAATTTTGCAGCATAAATTCTAACAAATCAAACTCTTTGGCAGTGAGTTCAATTAGTTGACTGCCTCGATAAACTTCACGGGTTAAACCGTTCAATATTAGGTCTTCAAATTGTAAATTATCCGGGTCATTTGCTTGAGATCGGCGCAGACGTGCTTTAACTCTCGCGAGGAGTTCTTCCATACTGAAAGGCTTAGTAACATAATCATCGGCTCCAGCATTTAATCCCGTCACGCGATCGGGTACTTCATCTTTTGCTGTCAGCATAATTATTGGTACTTGAACACCAGTCGATCGCAACCTTAAACAGATGTCTAATCCAGAGATGCCGGGAAGCATCCAATCTAAAATTAATAAATCCGCTTGAGCATCACGAGCGATCGTTAATCCATCCAATCCGTTTGGGGCGACAGTGACGTGATATCCTTCAAGACTAAGTTCAGATTCGATGAACTTTGCCAGTTTAGGGTCATCTTCAACAAGGAGTATGCGATCGCTCATAGCTGCGGATTCCAGACAGGTAAGGTGATAGTAAAAATACTACCTTCTCCCGGTTTAGATCGGAGCGTAATACGTCCTTCCATGCCTTCGATCAGGCTTTTGGCGATCGCCAATCCCAGCCCTGTACCGTCTCTAGAGCGCGTCATTGACTCATCCACCCGGTAAAATCGCTCAAAAATCCGGTTTTGATGGGGGAGAGAAATACCAATTCCGCGATCGCCCACATGAATCATCACCTGCTGTTCCCTCTTTTCTAATACTAACTCAACTGGTTGTTCGGGAGCAGAATACTTGATTGCATTATCGACTAAGTTAATTAACACCTGTTGTAAACGATCCTGATCCGCACAGGCTACAACATCCTCATCATTTGACACGAAAATAATTTTTCGATTGCTAACTTTTTGACTCATCTGGGCAACCTCAGCCACCAGAGTATTCAGCATCACCGGATTCAAACGAAAGTGCAAGTTGCCACTATCAGCCCTTGCCAAATCCAGCAAATCTTCTAACATCCGAATCGTGCGTTCAGTTTCCCCAACGGCTGTTTCCAGTGCTTGTTGCTGATAGTCACTTAAGTTAGTGCTGCGTCGCAGCAAACTTTGTAAATAACCAACTACAACCGTCAGAGGAGTGCGTAATTCGTGGGAAACATTACCGACAAATTGGCGTTGTTGCTCCCAGGAACCAGATAAGCGAAACAACATCTCATTAAAGGTTTGTGCTAGTCCTAAAATCTCATCAGGAGCCTGATGCAGTTGGAGTTTTGCCGCCTGCAAATTATCAGCAGACAAAGTGCTAGCTACCTGACTCATATGTTCCAAAGGATGGAGAGCATGACGAATGCGACTGGCGATGGCCAACATTAACACTAAGATTACCACAACACTGACAACAATTAGACTGCGAATCCCATCATTTAATTGACGTTGCTCATCAGTGATATCTTGAGAGAAATATACCGTACCCAGTAACTCATTTTTAATCCTCAGAGTTCTGCTACAGATCACCAAGTAGCGATCGCCTACCTGAACAAAAGTCGGCTCAGCAGGTACTTCCGTCAACGAGATCATCTTTGTAATCTTAGAAGATTGCAGATCCATATCAGGTGAATTCACCAAAAGCATCCCATCATTTCGCTTCACCCACACCATGATTCCTCCTGTGGAAGCTTTATGCACGCTTCGGGTTAAGCCAATTTCTAGTGAACCCATTTCACTATAAAGCTCAACCTGTTCTGGAAAGCGTATTCCAATGTATTCCAGGGTTTTTTTATGGGCACCGACTAGATTTTGCGACCTTTGCCAGCCGGCCCAAAATGCCACACTGCTAAGTCCTAAAATCGAGAGTACCAGCAATTCCAGCGTCAGGCGAAACTGAAGCGAAGAGGTGGAAATTCGCTTGCCCGTGAGATGGTTGATAGCGGCTCTAACTTGGCTAATTAGCTTCATTATATCGTCAGGTAGCGAGGAGACTTAAGCATTAAAATTAGGAAAAATTCCAACTAGATTGTTCCTGGACGCACTGTACAGTCAGAAACCGGGTTTTTTTACGAAAATCCTTCGTTATAGCCAGGAGATTCGCTAAAAAACCCGGTTTCTTTGGTATGAGTGCGTCCAGGACTATCGATCAAAAAATTCATCAAGCTGCTATCTTAAAAGTTTTCCGCAGTGCCTTTAATCTGGTTAAACTCAAATCGCCGATCGTAATCTGTTACACCATAAAGATTAAAACTAATGGTTGGTTGATCTCCCAGTGCTTCCACATGATGAATCGCATCTGGCATTAAGCACAAAACGTCACCAGGGGCAAGCAAAATATCGCCCACTGTTGTGATTTTATCGGGAAACTTGCGAGTTGGCGATCGCTGCCAAAAAGTATTTTTCTCCTGTCCATCAAGTAGCGCCACCAGTCCCCAACTGGCATGATTGTGAATCGGAGAAACAGCACCCGGAGCCCAAGCCACCAACTGCACCGTCAGAGGAAAAAATGGTTCATCATACAGTGTTTGTACGGCCCAGCCTGTCTCAGAGTCAGGCTCAAGGAGAGCAATTTGAAACCAGGAAGAACTATCTAACAACCTGCGGACAAGGGGACAAATTGCCTGGAGTCGTAAATAATCATCACTAATTTGCTCTAATACATCTTCCAAGTCAGTTAAAAAGCGGTAAAGTCGGTAGGGATGAGTCAAATCTTCAATTTGACTTGTAGCCTCAAAAATACTGCACTGTCCATCATCAGTCACTAACCAGTCTTTTCCTGTCATAATTTCTCAACTCGCGATTAAATTACTGCACTACTAAGTTTCTCATCAGCAATCTTGGGTTGAGAAACCAGATATCTAGCAAGAAACCCGGTTGCTAAGCCAAGAGTGTATCAAGGACTCTTAAGGATAGTCAGGGTTAATCTCCACTCTATAAGAAATTCCGGGTAACTAGATGATGCGTTCCTAATTTCCCGATGAATTTTTGCTGAATAAAGGGACGTATAAAGTATTCAGAGTTTTATCTCTCATCCATCTCTTCCTCATCTAGCACTCATTTTCTTGAGCATTAATGTAAATAACCTCAAAGCTTGAGGACAACAACAAGCCAGCATAATTCCCAGAGAGCAAGAACTCTCAAGCAAACATCTGGCGTGGAATTACTAACAATTTATCTGGAAATTAGACACATGAAAGTAAAATACATTACTACGATCGCCATTGCCGCCATTCTCGGTTTGGTAACAACTAATGTTAGCTACGGCAACTTCAAGGCATCAACAAACTCAAACTCTACAACGGTTTCATCCAAGGTTGCACAATCCAATCCTTGTGCGGGTAAAGCCAATCCTTGTGCTGGTAAAGCCAATCCTTGTGCGGGTAAAGCCAATCCTTGTGCGGGTAAAGCCAATCCTTGTGCGGGCAAAAGCAGCACAGCAACCGTTCATCCTGAATTTTACACCGAAAAAGGTGTGGCTCTTGATGGTCAGGATGTTGTAGCCTATTTCACCCAAAGCAAATTAGTTATGGGAGTTAGCCAATTTAAACATAATTGGGGTGGAACAACTTGGATGTTTGCTAATGCAGCAAACCGTGATATGTTTGCTAAAAATCCTGAAAAGTATGCTCCTCAATACGGTGGATATTGCGCCCAGGGAACCAGTGAAGGGCATCTTGTTGTCACTCAGCCTGACGCCTGGAAAATCGTTAATGGGAAGCTTTATCTCAACTACGACAAGAAAGTACAAGCACAGTGGATGGGGGATATTCCTGGTCACATTGCTTCAGGAAACAAAAATTGGCCTGCTATTCTGAATAACAAAGAACTGTTCCGCTAAGGAATGAGAATTAAATAACTTCCACAAGTTTGTGGGATGGGCGTCCCGTCCGTCCGTTTTGGACGGGCGGGACGCCCATCCCACTTTCAAGAGTGGAAGTTATTTAGTTCTCATTCCTTAACAAGCTGTACCTCACACAATTGACAACTGCTATATTTTCTGAGCGAGCAAAATATTGGGTGACTTATCCTTCATAAAGCGTGTTGGTAGTCAGGACTTCAGTTGTATCTATGCCGATGAACAATTACTATTAGTCCTGACTACCAAATTCCTGTGCTTAGATCGCCGGATATGATATTATGTATCGCAAAAACCGGGTTAATGAAGCCAACTCTCCTCAAGAAAAAGGTGATCTATGGAATTTAAAGATTTTCTGGGTTTGCTGCATCCTATTTTAGCTGTAGCGATTGTTTTTCCTATGCTTGGTGTTGTTCTCAATATGGCGTGGCAAACTATGCAGCGTCGCAAGCAAATTGCGATCGACACCAAGAGCAAAATTCCACCTGTAGTCGGTTCAGAACACGTCAAAGCAGGTCGAATTCTGTCAGGTTCTGTGGTAGGAGTGACGTTGGTGGGTCTAGCCTACCCGATTTTTGAGCATATTTTGAGCAAGGATGTTTGGAGCAAAAACTCGTTTCAGGTCATTTTCATTGTGCTGATGTTTGTTGCAACTGTCGCCTCTTTGGTGATGCTATATCGAGCTACACCCGCTTTATGGCGCGGCATATTTGCGACCCTAACAGGTACTGGTTTGGTGATTCTTGGCACTCAAGATGGCGTTTATCGGCGAACCAATGAATGGTACTGGTCTCACTACTACATTGGCATCGCCGCTGCGCTAATTATGGTTTTCTCCCTTGCCATCATTCAAGACATTTACAAAGACCGGTCAAATCGCTGGCGCACTATCCATGTGATATTAAACTCGATCGCCGTGCTGCTCTTTCTGGGACAGGGAATGACCGGAACCAGGGATTTATTAGAAATTCCTCTTAACTGGCAGAAACCCTATATTTATACCTGTGATTTCACCAATAAGACCTGCCCAAAACCGTGAGCGATCGCATTACTTTGAGATTCAAGTCTAAAATTAGTATAAATTAGAAGGGCGGGACACCCCACAAGAAATTTCATGTATTGTGAAACAGGCATCTTGCCTGTTTTTAAGATGTGATGTATTGTGGAACAGGCATCTTGCCTGTTCTTGAGATCAGAATGTTGCAATATCTCACTCACTACCAATCAGTCACCAATCTTAATCATTGCGAGTCAAACCCTGAAGACTAACTTGCAAAATCGACAAACCCAAAATTAGCAAAAACAAAACCAGCCCGATCGTACAAGCATAGCCAATTTCCAAATCCTTAAAAGCCCGTTCGTAAAGATAATAAACAACAGTCTTAGAATTATTGCGAGGGCCGCCCTGAGTCATAATATAAACTTCTTCAAAAACCTTAGTAGCAGAAATCGCCGAAATTACCGCAACCAAAACTAAATACGGCTTCATCAGCGGCACAGTAATATCCCAGTGCTTTCCCAAACCATCAGAACCATCAATAGCAGCCGCCTCATAAAGTTCTGCCGGAATAGCTTGCAGCCCTGCCAAATAAATTACCATGTAATAGCCCAATCCTTTCCAGATAGTAACTGCCATGACGCTAAAGATTGCTAACTTCGGATTAGCCAGCCAAGAAACAGGAGGTAAACCCAACAATTCCCCCAACTGATTCAGCAGTCCAGTCTCAGCAAACAGCCACTTCCAAGCAATCCCGGCGACAACCATTGAAATCACCGCCGGCGTGTAGTATGCGGCTCGAAACCAGTTCATCCCCTTAAGTTTTTGGTTGCACAAAATCGCCATTCCCAACGGTAGAACAACCAATACAGGCACAACGCAGGTGAGATACAGCAGCGTATTCGTCAAAGTTTGCCAAAATGTGCGATCGCCCCACAACCTCTCAAAATTCTTTAAACCCACCCACTGCGGCATTTGAGTTAAATCATATTCGTAGTTGGTAAAACTCAAATAAAAAGCTTGTACCGCAGGCCACAAAACAGTCAAACTCAAAATAAATAAAGCAGGTAGCAAAAACAAATAAGGAGTCAGGTTTCGTCGCAAAAAAGTCAAAGGCATAAATTAGTTATTAGTTATTAGTTATTACTCGTTCCCAGGCCGAGCCTGGGAACCAGTTATCTCTTAGTCTGCGGAGGCAGACTTCGTTTGTGTAGACGCGGTTTCAACCGCCGAGTAATAAGGGATTAACACTTATTTAACTCCAGAAAACAAACCCTGCCAGTCTCCGGGAGAACTGCCATTTTCCCCCTCTTTCACCTCAAAAGTAACGTTGCAAGCTTGCGGTTGTTCCAAAGCCTCCACGCACAATTCTGCAATATCTTCCCGACTGACTTTGCCCCTAATATTGTCTCCTTGCTCAAATATTAAAGCTTTGCCTCCCGCTTCTTCTGTCAAAGCGCAAGGTCTGACAACAGTATAAGGTATGCCGCTCGATCGCACGCAATCCTCCCCTTTCAACTTCCAAGTCAAAATCCCCCCCAACATATCATTCATCCTGACAGCAGGCGGTTCTTCTTCCAAGTTAATTCCCGGTCGGCCAGGGCGGGTAACTCCTGCCGAACTCACCATCACAAATCGCGGCAAAGTCTGTCCCCCATCAGCTTTAATAGATTCTAACTCCAGTTGAAAAATACCCGGTGTAAATTTCGGGTTGAGCGCGCCATCATATTCAAACTTGCTCAACATTAACTGAAAAGAAAAAATAGTGCTGGCATCAAATTTAGAGCCATCTTTGACAGTTTTGGCGCGGAATACTGGGATTAACTCATCAAAGGGAACAGTGATAGTAATCCAGATATTGTAAACAGTATCAAACGAATAGCAATAGCCAATTCCATCCCATTTAGCTTCGCTGCGAACAATCAATTTGTAGCGCTTGCCGTCTCCTTTGACACGTAGTTGGAGACCGCTAAATCCTGCGAGATTGAGGGGAGGATCGAAGTTGCGGGTACGCACCGAAGCAAAGCCGCCCGAGTTGGCAGTAGAAACATTGCCTGTGAAGATAGCTGTATTGTCTGTAAGTACGATCGAACTTTCGCTAGTGCCGCCCATCACGATATCGTCTAGCGCACCCCAAGTTTCTTTTAAATCTTGGCTGGGTTTTGTGAAGTCAAAAATTATTTTTTCGCCTGCTTTAATTAGCTGGCGGCGAACAGCTTGCACCAAATTATTGAGGCCTTTGTATTCGACTATTTCGGGAACATCCACAACTTCCGGCATATAAAATTTGATGCCTTGATAATATTTTTCCCGCGTTGGAGTGTCTCCTTCTACTGGTTGAACTTTGGTGCCAGTACAGCAGATAACTGCTTCTATGCCCTCGGTTACTAGCGGTGTTAGGGTTTCTGGGAGAGTGATATCTCCTTCGACTAATTCGACATTTTTGCCGAGAATTTCTGTTGCTCTTTTAGCATCTCTGACGAGGGCTCGCACTCTATATCCCCGCTGTTGCAGCCGCTTGACAACTCGCTTCCCGACGCCGCCGGTAGCACCGGCTACCAGTATCAGTTTGGGTTGGTCTTTTTTAGTTTTGCTGCTGCTTCCAAAGAGTTGTTGCAGCCAGCTAATGCTGCCAATGAAGGGAATGACGCCGAAATAAGCCAAGGTTTTGAGAAACCGGCCGGCATCCCATTGGGCGGTTTTTTTTTCAGTCATACTAGCTTCCTCTGAATTGGCTCAAATCTACTTAGCTGCTTTTGTATTTTAATCTAATTTTCGATTTTTGAATTGGGGCGATTTCCTAGCCTTTGGGATAGATTCGCTAGCGCGGACTTTTTTTCACTTGACAATGGGTGTGGGGTGAGTTTGGCTCAAGGGAATCTCAATAATCAACTCGGTACCCTCTCCGGGGGCAGAAATGCAAGTCAATTTGCCACCGTGTTGTTCTAGCACAATTTCGTGGCTAATCGCCAAACCTATCCCCGCACCTTTGCCCACCTGTTTTGTGGTAAAAAACGGCTCAAAAATTTTCTGGCGCACTTTTTCTTCCATGCCCCAACCGTTGTCCTCGATCCGAACTGCTACGGCTTTTTTCCCCGGACAAAGTTCAGTCACAATCCGAATTTGTCCGTACTTAACTGGCTCTTCTTTGTCCCCGCCGTGCGACGATAAGTTATTGTTGACAAAGGCATCTTCGAGAGCATCAATGGCATTTGCCAGTACATTCATAAATACTTGGTTGATTTGAACTGGGTAACACTCAACAAAAGGCAGAGAACCATATTCTTTGATGAGATGAATTGCGGGGCGATCGGGCTTCGGTTTTAGTCGATTACTCAAAATCAACAAAGCGCTATCCAATCCGTCGTGAATGTCAACTGGTTTAATCTCTGCTTCGTCAATTCTAGAGAAGTTTCGCAGCGACTGAACTATCTCGCGGATGCGGTTAGCTCCTACTTTCATTGAACCCAGCAATTTCGGTAAGTCTTCAACTATGAACTCTAATTCTACTGCTTCTATTTGTGCTTCAATTTCTGGCGAAGGCGACGGATAGTGCTGGTTGTAAAGCTGCAATAAATTGATCATTTTTTGACTGTATTCATTAGCATAGCTAAGATTGCCGTAGATGAAGTTAATCGGGTTAGTGACTTCATAAGCTACTGCCGCCACCAACTGTCCCAAGCTTGACATTCTTTCGCTTTGCACCAATTGAGTCTGCGCCCGCTTCAGCTCGGACATCGCTGTTTTTAAATGAGCAGTTTTTTCCCGTTCTCTGGCGACTGATGCTTCTAGTGCTGTATTTAATTTTTCGAGTTTATCGACTTGACACAGCACTATATTAATCATTGCTTTTTTCAGTTCCAATGCAGCTTCTATTTCGCATTGTTTCCAAGGCAACGATTTGTACCTCACATTTTCTTTCCACAGCTCGAAGGATTTCCGAGGAGACAGTCGAGGGTTGCCATCTTCATCGGTTTCCACTGGTTTGTTGGGGTTGCCCGCCCAATTTACGGTCTTAATTACTTCCGGGCGAAACCACAAAACGTATATTTTCTGAGTCGGAGATATTGCTATGGCCAAACACCCGCTGGCTGTGTCTTTAAATTCCTCAGCTTCTGGATAGCATTTGGTGAGCGAGTCCGTATAAAAAATTTCTTGTTTGAGGTTATTTTGCACCCAATTAGTTAAGTATTTGAGCGCTTCTCCTTGAGGTGTTTGCCCTACTTGATAGCACTTGTCTCCAAATACTATTGCGGCTCCCTGGGCGTTGACTGCTTCTAGCAAATTCTGCTGACATTTAACTAACACTTCTGACAAGTTGTCGGACGTGGATATGTCTTCAAAAATCTTGGTTTGAATGGATTTTAAGTGTAGTTTGTAGTCGTAGTCTTCGTTTCCTTCTTTTGATTGCAGTTCTAAGGACATTACTTGCCCGATAAATTCGCAGGCGGCGCGCAATTCATAGTTGAGGTATTTTGGTGTATAGTTGTGGCAAGCAATCAATCCCCACAGTTTTTTGTCTTTGATTAACGAGATTGACATCGAAGCTGCAACGCCCATATTTTGCAGGTATTCTATGTGAATGGGAGAAACGCTTCTCAATACGCTGAAACTCAGGTCTCGCGGCTGGGTCGTGAGAGCATTATTTCCTGAAACAAGGGGGACTGGTTGATAATTAATATCTGGGATTAACCTCAGCCAATTTAACGCATACAGTTGTCGGGCTTGTTTGGGAATATCTGAACTTGGGTAGTTTAATCCTAAGAAAGGACTCAGCATTTCTGCTTTGTCTTCAGCGATTACAGCGCCGTTGCCTTCGTGGTCAAATTGATAGACCATAACTCTATCAAAACCCGATATTTTTCTGACTTCTTCTACAGTTATTTGAGATAATTCTTTGAGATTTTTGGCGCTTTGAATTTTGCTGATAGTAGATCTCACTGAATGATAAAAACTAAAAACTGAAAGATTTTCTGGGCTGGTGGCCAATTCCAACTCGACCATCAATACTTCTTCTACTCGGTGGAGGATGCAGTCAAATTCTAAATATTTACCTTTGTTTATGACAGAGAGTTTAATGGGATTAACGGTTTTTAAGTTTTCATTACACAAACAAAGCTTGAGTTTTTTGAGTTGAACTCTATTGAAGAATAAGCTCAAATTTCGACCGATCGCACTTTCGGGCTCTACTCCTAACAAATCTTGCGTATTTTCACTGACTTGCAGTATTTCTAGTTCAGGTTCTCGTACAACAAGTAGCACCCCGTGTGGCTGAATCAGCCCCGATATGTGAATCTGTTCTCTGTCGCAGTTTGTCAAGTCAACTTCTTCGAGTGCGGGAATTGTGATTTGTAGATCCATTTTCTTTGTCTTCCGCTGTAAAATGTCGAGAGGGTTCTAATGATTTGAGATTTGAGAGCCAAGTGGCTTTTCTATGATAATCTCATATTGTTCGATCGCATAACTGATCGATCCCTGGACGGACACTGAGAATCAATCAAGAATCAATCATCCGATCATCAGCGAATCAAAAAAGATTTAGTCGAAAATCAGCCGGCAGTATTTGTTGCTGTGAGACCAGCCTCAGCTTTCTATAAATTTTACCGACTTGGCTCCTATATACTATCGCTTCCCGATGTTAATTATCATAGCAATTGTTGCGATTCTTCAAGTATGTTTAATAATTTTCCAAAACTTTAATATTTGTGGTAAAATTTTCCCTGCAAGAAAAGGGGGAGAGAAATGCGTCTCCAGAGCGGCCTACTTACTGAAATATTAAGTTAAGGTAAGGGTGACAAGATATGAAAGTCAAGTCACGCTAAGCTCTTTAAGTATACCCAACAGGCCAGACATTTAGACTGATGCTCGACTTCAATACAGTTACTGAATTTTCTCATACCTACTGCATAGCTATCTGTGCCTTTTTAGTTCCGGCAAACTTGCTGACTACTTTGCAGACAGCGATTTTGACAGGACTAAACCGACCTCGAATGCAAATTTGGGCGTCTGTGGTTGTCGCCAGCCTTTGGGCTACAGCAATGATATTTCACGTTTTTACCTGGTTCGCGATCGGGGTAGTAATGCCTCCGACATACATCTTGCTAGTTATGGCAATCACTTGTCTGACAATCAATGTCTGGGCGATCGCTCATCCTGCAAGCATGATGCAATTAATTCGAGTTGCGGTATCAGTTGTTAGGGGATATTTCCGAAGGAAGAAGGATGTAGTTGTCTAAAAACTTAAAAAAAATGGCAGGGGGTAATGTGAAAAAAATCAGGGAAAATATGGGTTTCCGAAGATTTTTTCGAGAGGCAAATCGTGCTTCCGAGGGCTGAGTTTTCAGCGGTTATTCCGGTTCGCGATCGCGACAATCATCTGTTTCCGGGCCGCGGGGATGGATCGTGCAGTTGAGCAGGTAGCCCCCGTCGCTTCTGCCGTAATAGTAGCGGCATCCGATGCAAATTGCGGGAGGTTCGATCGCACTTTGGTAAAGCGGATAATCTCCAGTCGCCAGCAGCGAAAAGTCGCGCTGCGTCTGAACATTCCCGATAATAGCGCCGGAGAGTTCGACAGCTTGGCGGATGTTTTCGATCCTGGTGTAAGGCGGCAGGTAAATGTCAATACAAAGGCGTATCCCCTGGCTATCCTGATCGTGGCGGGTAATAGTGCCTCCGAGCAAACCGACGCGCGAAGCAATAGTCGAGGAAAATTCGCTCAGGGAGGTGCAGTAACCGGAGAAAACGTGAATATGTTCGTCCGTAGTAGCTCTCACCGTCAGGCGAGTGGGAATTCGCAATCTCAGGTAAGCGTCGAGTTCGTCAAAAACTGGTTCGGCGATGGATAGCATTTGGTTTGCGTCTTCGTGCTTGAGCCCAAAACCCTTAGAAACCTTGGACACGAGGGCGGCTAAAATATCAAAAACTTCGGTTAAGAGCGATTGTAGCCTGCTATCAATGGCGATCGGACATTCTCTCAGCAGCTTTAAATAATCCTCCAACCGATGAGCCATGCGCTGAATGCTGCTAAATCCGAGCATAGCTGCTCCCGCTTTAATCGAGTGCGAGGCTCGGATGAGCTGGTGTATTCTTTGGGGATCTGCCAGGGTGTTTTGGATATCTTGCAAGCCTGGTTCGATAATTTGGATCTGTTCTGTGGCTTCTTCGATAAAGTAGCCGATGATCCGCTGTAGTTGTTCTGGCAGCATAATTTTATTCTCCTAAAGGCAACCGAGTATTATTAGTCATTAGTCAGACATTTGATAGTTTGGAACTGATATTTAACTGACGAGTTATTTTTGTTTTTAAGCCCTGATTTGTTTTATTCTGACTCACGGCAACTGTAGTGGCAATGTCGAAAACTTTTAACTCTTAAGTGTTGACAGTAATTTTTTTGGCTCCGACGGTAGCGGTTGCTACACCCAACAACAGCACCGCAGCACCTGCGAGTACCGCCGGCGCCGGCATTTCCCCAAACAGCAAATAACCCAACCAACTCGCCGCCACCGGTTCAAACAAGATGGCAAGAGTTACCAGAGTTGGGGAAATCTGCATTACAGCCCAGTTCAAAATGGTGTGGCCGACTAACTGAGGCAAAGCTGCCGTTAACAAAATATAAAAATATACAATGTCGGGGTAATTAGTATAAGTAGTGCCGAAGGCGAAGGGGAGAGGCAGCAGGACGATCGCAGCAATAGTATAGGCGATCGCGATATAGCCACCAATTCCCAGTCCCCGGCGCTGAGCTTCCCGCCCCAGCAGCAAATACAAGCTGACAGCCCAGGAACCAGCCAGAGCAAGGAAATCGCCCAGCAGTTGGCTGCTGCCAGCATTAGCTGCGCCCGCACTTCCAAGGGCGATCGCCATTCCCCCAGTCAGGGCTATAGTAATACCAGCGATCGACATTTTGCTGAGTTTTTCGCCGAACCAGAAACGCGACAAAAGCGCTACCCAGACAGGATTAGTGGTGACAAGGGCTGTCGAGGCGGCGATCGAAGTATAAGAAAGTGAGGTAATCCAGAGGGCAAAATGCAGGGCGAGACACAAACCCGCAGCCGCAGCATAGCGCCGAGCTCCCGGTTGCAGGGTGTTCCACTGAATTTTTCGCCAAGCCGGAAGCAGAATTAAAGCAGATAAAGTCAGACGAGAGGCCGCGAGCACCAGACTGAAACCCAAACCGCCCGCCCCTGCTGAAAAGTTAGCCAGCCGAATTAAGATTGATGAAGTTGAGACGGCTAAAACGCCGATAATTAACACTAGGGCGATCGACCAATTAGGCGTTTGTTTCGGAAGATTCATTTTTTAGGCATTGGGCATTGGCTAAACAGGGCATTGGGAAAATTTACAAAGCAATTTTCGCACAAATTATGAATAATTTCTCTTCTCTTCTTCTCCTCTCCTCTTCTCTCTTCCTTCGCGTCTTAGCGCTAACGCGCCGCATCGCTAACGCGCCTTCGCGGTTCGTTAAAAAAGCCCGATCGCCAAATGAAAAATTGCTATACTCAAGAAATATTAACCTAGAGCGCGCCTAAAATTACCTGACCTCTGTTATAGTTTCAATATCGCAGTATGGGCAGGGCGGGTTTATGAGATTGTAGATTATGGGCAATTATTGTTGGCGAACCCGCCCCTACAAAAATTAACATCACACAAGTCCGAATCATCTCGTTTCCGGTTGCATCGGTATTGTTCAAATGTCCAAACAGTTAACTGTTAACAGTCAACAGTCAACAGCTAACAGTCAACAGTCAACTGTCATTCCGGTTGAACCGGAATTGATATTACAATTTATAACTATCTATGGCTCCTACAGTTTTGATTACAGGCGCTTCTCAAGGAAGCGGCAAAGCAACAGCAATTTTATTTGCAAGTAAAGGTTACGATGTAGTTATGGTAGCTCGCCAGCCAGAGAGATTGGCAGCAGCAGCGGCTCAAGTGCAGCGAGAAGGCACTTCCGCTGTTGCTATTCCGGGGGATGTTGGCGACATTCATCAAGTGCGGGCGATCGTCCAAAAAGCCCTAGATACCTGCGGCAACATCGATGTTTTAGTTAACAATGCTGGCATTTGTCTCACGGGGGCGATCGAGCACACTACCTCCGAAGACTGGCAGCAATTAATGAATACCAATTTTTGGGGATGCGTTAACACAATTCAAGAAATGTTGCCACATTTTTTGGAACGAAAAACCGGGACAATCGTCAATGTTGGTTCAATTGGTGGCAAAATGCCTTTGCCTCAAATGACTGCTTATTGTGCCAGCAAATATGCAGTAACAGGTTTAACAGAAACTTTGCGATTGGAATTAGCGCCTCAAGGTATTCACGTTTGCGCCGTGCATCCGGGCCTGATTAACAGCGATTTTTTAGAAAGAGCTCAATTTCGCGATCGAGACGAACCCGCAGTCGAATCGCGCCGCCAGCAAATGAGCAAAATGCTGAAATCTGAGTGGGCAACTCAGCCAGAAGATATTGCTAAAGCTATCTGGGATGCTTTGAAAAATCAGCGTGCAGAAGTTACCGTCGGCCCTGCTTTTTTGGCATCGGAAGCTTATCGGTTATTTCCCGGTTTGATGCAGTGGGCAATGGGAAATGGCAAGCTGTGAGACTAATTGGTAATTGCTATAGCAATCCTAAATGATTTGTGTAATTCTTGTAGGGGCAACCCCCCCGTGGTTGCCCCGATGCAGGCTGGGGTAGGCACTATTAGCACTACCCCTAAATATTTTTACAACTGATGCGAGGATTGCTATAATTGGTAATTGCTAATTGGTAAGGTGCGCCACAAGCACCCGACAAATTATTAGTAACGCGCATCATTTCTAGGGGTATGTTCACCTGAATATATACAACTAAAGAAAGAGACTGTGAAAGTCGATCGAGCACTATAATGGCAAACAAACCAGGAAATACACCATGCAAATCAAAGCACTTGCAGTTACAAAAACAGGCGGATTGCTTGAAGAATACAAATTCGATGTCGAACCTCCAAAAGTACATGAATGTATTATCAAAGTTTTAGCCTGCGGCATTTGTCACTCTGACTTGCACATGATTGACAATGACTGGGGTCAATCAAAATATCCCCTCGTTCCGGGCCACGAAGTTATCGGAGAAGTGGCAGAAATAGGGCCGCAAGTGACTCATTTAAAAGTGGGCGATCGCGTTGGTGTCGGCTGGCAAAGGTCGTCTTGTTTGCAGTGCCACGACTGCTTGCGCGGTAACGAAAATCTCTGCGATGAAAACCAGGGATTAATTGTTACAGGGCCGGGCGGTTTTGCCGATTATTTGATGGTAGATTCCCGCTTTGCTTTTCCTATTCCCAAAGGCATCGATTCCAACGTAGCGGGGCCGCTGTTGTGCGGCGGAATTACGGTTTACGCCGGTTTGCGAAATGCGGGGATGAGTTCTGGGCAAGAAATTGGCATTCTTGGCATCGGCGGTTTGGGACACATGGCGGTGCAATTTGCCAAAAAATTAGGCAACCGAGTTACAGTTTTTACTACTTCCCAAGATAAGGCAGAATTTGCACATAAAATGGGGGCGGACGAAGCTATTGTAGTAGGAAAAGGCGAAGTTCCTCAAGCCCCCAGCAGCAAATTAGATATTTTGTTGAGCACTGTTCCTGCTTCTTTAGATTGGGTTCCGTACATTGATTTTCTCGATTCTAACGGTGCGCTTGCTTTTGTGGGAGTTCCCGACGAACCTTTGAGCATTCCGTTATTTTCGCTGCTGGTAAAGCAACGCCGAATTGTGAGTTCTCTCATCGGCGGTCGCGCTATGATTAATGAAATGCTGGCAATTGCAGAGAAGTTTGAGATTGAGCCAATTGTTGAAGTTTTTGCGATCGCACAAGCGAATGAAGCAATGCAGAAAGTCCGGGACAATCAAGTGCGCTATCGCGCAGTTTTGACGATGAGTTAGATAATGGGTAATGGGTAAGGTGCGCCCGGTCGCACCCTACTAGAGATATATAAGCAACGAATTAAAGCAAAGAATTAGCATTAATAAAACGATCGTTTAAATCGGCTGGGGTCACATTCAAAACAGTACCCAACAACGCATTAGTAAAACCAAATCTAATATTAGTAGCTTCCACACGGCCGTTGCCATCGGGATCGAGACTTCGCTGGGAAATGCCACCCTTGGCTAACAAACTCGTTCCCCCCGCTATAGTTGCAGGATTGATCAGCAGCAGTCTCGGATCGTTCAAGCTATAGCTTACCTCTTCCAATGATATATTGCTGCTGGTAAATGCCACACTAATGCCAATCGAATCGCTAGACTTATCAAAATCCACAATTACCGCGTCAGGAACTTCAATTCCAACTACTCGGATTCCCGCTTGATCGACTCTAAAAACAAATACATCATTCCCTGCACCACCTTGGTAAATATCCACATCTCTGTCGCCAATTAAAGTATCATTACCGTCTCCGCCCACTAACAAATCAACACCTTGTCCTCCGCGCAACAAATCATTTCCCGCACCCCCATCAAGGAAATCGCTATTTCTATCTCCTGTCAAGAAATCGTCGCCAGTTTCTCCCAAAACATCGTCATCATCTTTGCCGGCGTAAATAGAATCATTGCCGACACCGCCTAACAGACTGTCTTTACCATCGTTGCCGAAAATCCGTTCTGCATCTGACGATCCCCTGACAGTATCATTGCCGCCCACCATCCAAAGTCCCCCAGGAAAACTAGCAAGTTGTCCTGGTGCAAGTGTAATATTTTCAGGAGAATTGTCTCCTACCAAACGAGAGATGCCTGAATTATCTGGGGTGAGTACCATAGTTGTAAACTTTGTGCGATGTGATTATGGATATTTTGCAATATTCTACAGTTTATTAGGGTGCGCCAGAACACAGTTACTTCCTGACTCGCGATCGAGCAATGGCTGGCGCACCCTACTAGATAGCTCGATCGCTCCATCTTGACACAAGCCTGATGGAAATACCCTAGATTAAAATAAAAGTTAAAATTTGAGCCGATGCCAATTATCTTAGTTGAAGACTTGAGCAAAGTTTATCCAGTAGCGATTAAAGAACCGGGACTTAAAGGAACAGTGCGACACTTTTTTAGTCGCACTTACCGCAATATCAAAGCAGTTGAGGGCGTCTCTTTCAGTATTGAACCGGGGGAATTCGTGGGGTTTCTCGGCGCTAACGGTGCGGGCAAAACTACTACGCTGAAAATGCTGACGGGTTTGATTTATCCGTCTGCGGGTACGGTGAGTGTGTGCGATCGTACTCCTTTCCGTCGCGAAGCCGATTTTCTGCAAAAAATCACCTTAGTGATGGGGCAGAAACAGCAGTTAATTTGGGATTTACCTGTGCTTGACTCTCTGCGAATCAATGCCGCTGTCTACGGCATTCCCGATGCAGATTATCGACGGCGAGTCGGAGAATTAACAGAGATGCTGTCACTAGAAGGCAAGTTAAATCAGCCTGTACGAAAGCTTTCTTTAGGCGAACGCATGAAAGCTGAATTGATGGCGGCGCTGCTGCACCAGCCGGAGGTATTATTTTTAGATGAACCGACTTTAGGTTTGGATATAAACGCACAGTTTAGCGTCAGGCAATTTCTGCGAGAATATAACGAGCGCTATCAAGCAACGGTGCTGTTGACGAGTCATTACATGGCTGACATTACGGCTTTGTGCAAGCGCGTTTTGTTAATCCATGAAGGGCAATTAGTTTATGATGGCAGTTTAGACGGATTGCTCGACAGGTTTGCACCTTATCGGGAAGTTCAGGTAAAATTAGCTAAGCCGCTGGAAAAAGATAGTGCTTTTGCTTACGGCGAGGTAGAATCTATTGAGGGACAATCGGTACGATTTTTGGTGAAAAGGGAAGAGCTGACGGTGAGCGTGGCGAAGATTTTGGCGGAGTTAGAAGTGATAGATTTGACTGTTACCGATCCGCCAATTGAAGAGGTAATTGGTAGAGTTTTTCGCACGGGAAAAGTGTAATGTTTTTGGCTGGGTTGATTCTCCATAGCAGGCAAGATATCTGTTCCACTAGATTTTCAATGTTTTGTGGAACGGGCATCTTGCCCGTTGCTAAAACAGAAAAATTGAACAGGCAAGATGCCTGTTCCACTAGATTTTCAATATTTTGTGGAACGGGCATCTTGCCCGTTGCTAAAACCGTTGCTAAAACAGAAAAATTGAACAGGCAAGATGCCTGTTCCACAAGAGTTTCAATATTTTGTGGAACGGGCATCTTGCCCGTTGCTAAAACAGAAAAATTAAATCTAGAATTGATATGAACAGAATTGTGAGAATTGCTAAAACTTTGCTAGTTACCTACTACGCTTATATGCTCGAATACCGGGCGGAGTTGTTTTTGTGGGCGCTGTCGGGAGCTTTGCCGTTTATCTTGATGGGTGTCTGGATGCAGGCGGCCGAAACTGGTCAATTTGGGCTGAATTCGATCGACTTTGCTCGTTATTTTCTAGCGGCTTTCATTGTCAGGCAAACAAATGTAGTTTGGGTGATTTGGGAGTTTGAAAAGGAAGTAGTCCAAGGCAGGCTATCTAATAAATTGTTGCAGCCTCTCGATCCCGTATGGCACCACTTCGTATCTCACATTTCCGAAAGGTTTGCGAGGCTGCCGTTTGTATTGGGATTAGTGCTGCTGTTTTTTGCACTTTACCCGCAGGCTTTTTGGCTGCCAAGTTTTGGCAGGTTTTTGCTGTTTTTGCTGGTTATCGTCTTGGCTTTTTGCTTGCGGTTTATTATACAGTATACCTTTGCGCTGTTTGCTTTTTGGCTGGAAAGGGCAAGTGCGATCGAGCAATTCTGGTTTCTAATTTACCTGTTTTTATCGGGACTTATCGCGCCACTAGAAGTGTTTCCCGCACCCGTGCGCGAAGTAGTTTTGTGGACGCCGTTTCCTTATTTGATTCATTTTCCCGCTTCTATCTTGATAGGATTACCCGTAGATTTAGGCCGCGGTTTGTTGGTAATGTTGGGTTGGAGTGCGGTGTTTTTTGTGTGGAATCGCTGGCTATGGCGGCAGGGTTTGAAGCAGTATTCGGGCATGGGCGCTTAAATAATAATTAAGAATTAGAAAACTGTAAGGTGCGTCACAGTAAAAATATTAATCGTTTTGTCAAAAAGACTTACTTGACGCACCCTACTTAACTGTGGAGTAAATCTAAAATCTAAAATCTAAAATCGACTAACGCACCCCACTTAACTGTGGAGTAAATCTAAAATCTAAAATCTAAAATCTAAAATCGGTCGATCGCACATATCATGCAAAAATGCAATCGGAAGTATTCGACAATTGCATAAATCTCCATTTTTTGTATCTATAAGTACAAAAGTTTATAATAAATTCTTATATTAATTAACCCAACGACTGATAAACGGGATAAAATAGATTCTCATGACAGCCAAAAAAAACCTCATTGTAATCGGCAATGGCATGGTAGGTCACAAGTTCCTGGAGTTAATGGTGAGCTCGGATGCTGCCAAACACTGGAATTTAATTACTTTTTGTGAAGAACCGCGCGTTGCTTACGATCGCGTAAACCTCAGCGGATTTTTCTCTGGCAAAACAGCGGGAGATTTATCTTTAGTTGCACCGGGATTTTATCAACAAAACGGCATCCAGATTCACATTGGCGACAAAGCAGTCGCCATTAATCGGGAACAAAAAACAGTCTCTTCAGCCAACGGTTTAGAAGTTCCCTACGACAAAATTGTTCTCGCGACCGGTTCCTATCCATTTGTGCCATCAATTCAAGGCAAAGACGCTACAGGAACTTTTGTTTACCGGACAATTGACGACCTGGAAGCGATGTCCGATTACGCTAAAAATTGCAAAACAGGTGTAGTAATTGGCGGCGGTTTGTTAGGTCTAGAATGTGCTAATGCTCTGCAAAATATGGGCTTGAAAACTCACGTTGTTGAGTTTGCCTCGCGGCTGATGCCCGTGCAAGTTGACGAAATTGGCGGGGCAATTCTCCGCAGCAAAATAGAAGATTTGGGGGTTTCGGTTCATATCAGCAAATCTACCACAGAAATTGTCAGTGAAGATGGCAAAGTTACTAAAATGCTGTTTGCTGACGGTTCGGAATTAGCAACAGATATGATTGTGTTTTCTGCTGGCATTCGGCCCCGCGACGAAATTGCCAGAAGTTGCGGTATAGAAGTAGGTGAACGCGGCGGCATTTTGATTAATGATAGCTGCCAAACCTCCGATCCTGACATTTATGCGATCGGAGAATGCGCCCTGTATCAAAATCGCATCTACGGCTTAGTTGCGCCTGGGTATACAATGGCAAGCGTAGCAGCAGATATTTTGAGCCGTGTAGCGGATGACGGACAAGATGCCCGTCCCACAAGCACTTTTACAGGTGCGGATATGTCCACTAAACTCAAATTATTGGGAGTGGATGTCGCTAGTTTTGGAGAGCCTTTTCCCAAGTCGGGCGATGCTAAAGAAATTGTTGTCACTGACACATTCCAAGGCATTTACAAAAAATTAGTTTTAAATCAAGACGGCAGCCGAATTTTAGGCGGAATTCTCGTGGGAGATGCTTCGGCTTACGGCACTTTGCTGCAATTCATGCAAAATGAAATTGCTCTGCCGCCGCATCCCGAAGATTTATTAATGCCACCGCGAGAAGGGGGAGTACCGGCGGGTTTTGGAGTTGACAGTTTGCCGGATTCGGCTCAAATTTGTTCTTGCAATAATGTTACCAAAGGGCAGATTTGTGCAGCGATTCGCGAGCATAATTTAACCGATGTTGCCAGCGTCAAAAAATGCACTCAAGCTGGGACGGGCTGCGGCGGGTGCGTGCCTTTGGTGACGGATATCTTCAAGGCGGAGATGAAGAAAGCTGGGTTTGCAGTCAAAAATAATCTCTGCGAACACTTTGAATATTCTCGTCAAGAATTGTACCATTTAGTCCGTTCTCAAGAGATTAAAACCTTTGAGGAGTTGATTGAAAGACACGGCAAAGGTAAGGGTTGCGAAATTTGCAAGCCTGCTGTTGGTTCGATGCTGGCTTCTACTTGGAATGACCACATTTTAGAGAAGTCTCACGTCGCTTTGCAAGATACGAACGATTACTTTTTGGCCAACATTCAGCGCGACGGTACTTATTCGGTAGTGCCGCGAATACCGGGGGGAGAAATCACTCCCGATAAGTTGATTGTTTTGGGAGAAGTTGCCAGGGATTTTGGGCTTTATACTAAGATTACTGGCGGGCAACGGATTGATTTGTTTGGGGCTCGCGTGGATCAATTGCCGCATATTTGGCGGCGGTTGATTGATGCGGGATTTGAGTCGGGACACGCTTACGGTAAGGCTCTGCGTACTGTAAAATCTTGTGTTGGTAGCACTTGGTGCCGCTTTGGGGTGCAGGATTCAACGAGTTTGGCGATCGAAGTTGAATTGCGGTATCGTGGTTTGCGATCGCCCCACAAGCTCAAATCTGCTGTCTCTGGTTGCACTCGCGAATGCGCGGAAGCTCAAAGCAAGGACTTTGGGATAATTGCGACAGAGAATGGTTGGAATTTGTATGTGTGTGGCAACGGCGGTATTAAGCCACAGCACGCGGTTTTGCTGGCGACGGATATCGATAAGGAAACGCTGATTAAGTATATCGATCGATTCTTGGTTTTCTACATCCGCACCGCCGACAGATTGGAACGCACTGCTACTTGGTTGAACAAACTTGAGGGCGGAATTGAATATTTGAAACAGGTAATAATTGAGGATTCTCTGGGCATTTGTGCTGAATTAGAAGCGCAGATGGAACATTTAGTGAATACTTATCAATGTGAGTGGAAAACGACGATTGAAGACCCACAAAAGGTGCAGCGATTCCAGCATTTTGTGAATTCCGATTTGCCCGATCCGAGTATTGTTCGTGTTGCGGAACGGGGACAAACGCGGCCGGCTAACGAACATGAAAAGGCTCTGGCTGGAGTTTCGGAATAACCCATATAATCGGGTTTCCAAGCAGAGCCTAGGAAACCCGGAGATCCCCCCTAGCCCCCCTTAATAAGGGGGGAACAAGAACACTAGATTGAAGTAAATTAATCTCGTTCCCAGGCAGAGCCTGGGAATGAAGTCCCGGAGGCTCTGCCTCCTCTAACCGTAAGCCAGAGCCTCCTTCCGCGAGGCGAGGCAGAGCCTCGAAACCTACGTTCCCAGCCGGAGACTGGGAACGAGATTGAAGTAAAATAACAGGAAAAGAAAATGGTTCAATCATTACAAGTTTCGGATACTGTGACTACTTGGGTAGATGTGTGTTCTCTGGATGCGATCGCCCCTTATACTGGAGTTTGCGCTTTAGTTAAAGGCGAACAAGTGGCGATTTTCCGAGTGGGAAACGGGGATGAAGTTTATGCGCTTAGCAATTATGACCCGTTTAGCAAAGCTTTTGTTTTGTCGCGGGGAATTGTGGGCGATCGCAACGGCACTCTCAAAGTTGCTTCTCCCATTTACAAACAAAACTTTAGTCTGACTACCGGGCAATGTCTGGATGATGAAACGGTAAAGATTCCTACTTTTGCGGTTCGGGTTGTAGCCGATCGCGTCCAAGTAGCTGTTAGTTAGATTCAGCGGCTTAATTGTTCGATCGCCATCCGCCACCACCTAACATTTCTGTGGGTGCTGGCGGATTTTGCATTAGGGCCCTCCCGACTCAGTATTTTTCGTATAAAATAGAGTCGATTGGCTCCATACTCCACGCTCGCTCAAAAAAATCTCAATTAATATCCGAGCTGATGCGAGGATGGTCAATGCAAACAAACTTAAGGGGCAGGGTATCGGTATGTTGTTAAAAAAACTTGTTTCCGAAAATAATCCCCAGATTGTAGCAGAGTTAATCCATGCCCAACTCCAAATCGGTCAACTGACTTGGGGCGAACTCAACATACAAGTTTTCGGCCAGCACTGGCGGGACGAATCTTTGCACGAAGTCCTCAGAGAAATTGCAGCTAAGCTCGACAAAGAAACAGCGAGCCAAATTATAGAATATCTCACAGATCAGAACGGTCAACAAGAAAAATTTATTAATTTGTTTTTAGCAGCGCAATGCTTGTTAAAAGTTGAAAATGATATTAATAAAAAAACTGCCAAAAAACTGTTAAACGCTTTAAAAAAGTTATCGCAATACGGTACGGGTTTCCTGATTCTTTATCAAAGCGCTCAAGAATTGCAGGAAACTTATCAAATTCGCAATCGATCGATCGCCGCGATCGCCCAAACTTGGAAAAACGACCCGCAAACCCTGCCCTGGCTGAAAATACTCGCTCACTCCACCGACTGTGGCGAAGTCCGATCCACAGCAGTCGAAGCAATAGCCCGTGGTTGGCCAGATCAGCCAGAAATTTACCTGATGCTCAAAAACCTCGCCAAATCAGATCCAAGCTGGGCAGTGCGATCGACCTGTGCGCGAGAAATGGCTTGTGGTTGGCCCGACACGAGCGATACCTTGCCGCTGCTGAGTGCCCTGGCTATGTCAGATCAAAGTCCCGCAGTCCGCACCGCAGCACTCGAACAGTTGGCCTCTAATTGGCCCGATCGCACAGATACCTTGCTGCTGCTGAGAACCGCCGCCGAATCCGACGAAAATTTGGGAGTGCGAGTCTGTGCGTGGCAAGAAATAGCCAGAGGTTGGCACAGCCTTTTAGGCACGGCCTCCCTGCTCAAAAACCTTGCCCAGACAGGAAGTTCTATCCTGCGAACCGTAGCGGTGCGGGAGTTGGCAGCGGGCTGGCCCGCCGCAGCCGACGTTTGCCTGCTGCTGAAAACCCTAGCCGAATCTGACAGCAGTAAAGAAGTGCGGACAGCAGCCTTAGAAGAATTGGCCTCGCACTGGCCCGACGAACCAGACATTTACCCGCTGCTGAAGACTAAAGCCGAGTCCGACGCGAGTTCCAGCGTCCGGCGCTCAGCAGTGCAAGCAATAGCCTCTGGCTGGCCAGGGAACCCCGAAACTCTGACTTTTTTGAAAAATATAGCATTGGGCGATCGCGACGCCGACCTGCGAGAAATAGCCCTACAACAGATAGCCGCAGGTTGGCCCGATCACCCAGAAACCCTGCCCCTGCTGCAAAAAATAGCTGATTCCGAGGATTACTGGACTGTGCGGCAAGTAGTAGTGGAGGCTGTCGCCGCACTGGCATCAGGCAGTCTCGAAATCTTTGGCTGGTTGCAAAATCTCGCCGCGTCTGACAGACACCTGAACGTCCGAGAAACTGCGGTGGCAGAGATCGCAAAACGCTGGTCTCATCGGGGCGAGACGCTGCCTTTCCTCAAAAGCCGGGTCGAGTATGAGCATGATTCTCACCTGCTGAGCGTGCTGGTGCGATCGATCGTGCGGGGGTGGCCCGACGCCCCGGAAACCTTGTCTTGGCTGAAAATTCAGCTCGATTCTGGGGAAGCGCTAGTGCGGGAAGCGGCGGTGCTTGAACTCGCTTACAACTGGCCAGACAATCCTGAAACTTGGATGCTGCTGGAGGCTAAAGCAGAGGGCGATGAGAGTCCCGCTGTCAGGCAAATCGCTTTGCAAAAGTTAGCGCGCGGGTGGACAAATCAGTCTCAAACTTTCGAGTGGCTGAAAATTAGAGCTCAAAAAGATCAAGATTCGCAGGTGCGGGCGATCGCCCTGGTAGAGTTAATGCGGGGATGGAAAGATGAGCCGGGAATGTTTGAGTTTTTGCGCGATCGAACTTTGAGCGATCCTGACAATCAAAACGGTTCTTTTCCTTACAATCCCAGATTTACAGCACTCGAAGCTATTATCGAACATTATCCCGAAAATCCGGGAGTTGTGCCCTTGTTGCGATCGCTTGCAGTTTCCGACGCAGAAGAGCAAGTGCGGGCCTTAGCGGGTCGCCGGCTACGCAGCCAAGACTGGTAAGTGGAAACAATCCTTTAGACCTTTCCGAAAATTATGGTTATTCAGCGTTGGACAGTTAGTTGCGGAACCTGCAAAACAAACCATACTCTACGCATCTCACTGGGAACTGATCGTTATCAAGAGCATACCTTCCCTTGCGTAAATTGTGGTGAGGATATGTCTGTTCGCTTGGACATTGATTTTGATGACTGGCGTAGGTTTGATAATTTGCCAGGCTTCAAGGCTCCACAAACTAAGTTTTCTACAGTTAGCAACTGTGAAGTTTGTCAAACTGAAGGAACCGTTATAAATTTAGACCCCAATTTCCTTGTTGCCGAAAAATATTTGCATAATGAATATTACTTTTCTTCGATTCATCAAGCTGAGCGATTGGGTGCTTTTGAAAGAATTGAAAAAACAAAAGATTACTTCTCAGGAAAGCAAATACTAGATATTTTTTCATTGGTAGGAGGCTTGAGAAATTTAAGAGAGAAGCTGGAATTTTTGATTAAAGCTTGGTCTCTTCACAACAGAGGCAAAGAGAATCTTGCACTTGAATACTTAGATAAACTTGCCGAGGATTTATTTGATAAATCTTATCCTTTGCACGAATCAATTCTAATGTTTAGTGCTTTGTTTATTGGTGAAGACCGGAGCGAAGAAATGAAAACTATATTGAATGAAATTAAGGAAGCCAAAAGCCAAAATTCCTTACAATATTACAATCTTCGCTCATACTATTTGAAGGAACACGTAGAAGATTGCCTAGAGCGCCATTTAGAAAGTTTTAATGATTACTTGAAAAATTATGACGACCTACTTCAGCTCTATCTGTATGCAAAGCAGAAACAGAAAATTCCAGAGGATATATCACTGTCCTCCAATAAATTTAGAAACCTAAAGATGTTTTATGGAAATATCTACGAACACATAACTTCAAGTCTTTTCATTTTGGCAGGTATAAATAACATATTAAGTGGTCGTAATTTTGATATTTTTGAAGAGATGGATCTGAAGAAATATATGACTATAAATAAGGCTAATAGAGCTAACCCCTTTAAAAATAGACACAGCTTTGCTCCTGTCGTTCAGTGTTTAGATAGTACGCTAAGGAATGCATCGCATCATGGTGCGATGAAACTGCAAATAAACTCAAACATTATTCAGTATCGTTCAGGAGGGACGGGAGCATTAAATACCATTAGTTACACTGAATATTTGCATAAATGTAATGAAATGATGTTCTCTTCTTGTATGCTTTTGATTGTCGAATTGATGATTATAAAAAATTTGATATAGTTCGTTTCTTGGGGGACAGGCATCCAGCCCTCCCTGGGCTGGCTTTTGACTTCTATATCTATTCATTCCCACAAAAGACCGAGCGCAAACCGCACCGCTTCCCCCATCATCGAACAACCAACACGATCCGAACCTGTTTTCTCCCACCTGATCAACTGTTCGCGAAAAGCTTGGTCTTGCTTGGCAGTAATGCACGATCGCTTGCAGTTTCCGACGCAGAAGAGCAAGTGAAGGTATGAGCCACTCTCCGGCTTCAAGTGTTAACAATTAACTGTTAATAATTGATCAAGAGGGTAATTGCAAACCGCACCGCTTCCCTCATCATCGAACAACGATCGCGCTCCGAAGCCGTTTTCTCCGACCTGAGCAACTGTTCCGGAAAAGCCGGGTCTTGCTTAGCCCGCTACACGAGGCTTGCAGTTTCCGACGCAGAAGAGCAAATCCGGGCTTTAGCGGGTCGCCGGCTACGCAGCCAAGACTGGTAAGTAGAAACAATCCTTTAGACACCTCCGAAAATTAATCATGCCTGGTCTTCTTTCTGGAGTTTGAGGAAGCTCCAACTTTAGACGTTTAAGCATAACTTATCTTCCTTGCACTCTTAACATTCTTTCTGTATATCATTCGGGCGCAGCCGGAAGTGATATTAACAGTTAACACTGGGACTAACTCAAACGAGTGACACTCAAATGAGTGACACTCGAAAAAGTGACTGTGCATCCACAAATTCCACCAGTTATACCTGAAATATCAAACACCAAAACTTAAATGTTGAGAGGAAGCACATTATGTACACCGAAGAAAGAAGCTTGAACAATGAAACTATGGCTCTCGTCGCCGATACTACTGCTCAATCAACTATTGCATTTGCTGAAACCACGGGAGTAAACAAACCCACTTTACAAATGGGTTCAACAGGTCAAGCTGTCAAGGAACTACAACAGCTTCTATATCATTGGGGTTATTATTTTGGCCCGATTGACGGTATCTTCGGTGTCCAAGTTCAAAACGCGGTCAAAGGCTATCAACACCGCGTCTTTTTAAAAGAAGATGGGATTGTCGGCCCTATCACTTGGGAAGCACTATACTCTGGTGCACCTGTGAATATGCCGGTCGTCATGAAGGGCAGTTCTGGTAATGCTGTTAAAATTGTTCAGAATGTCTTGAAAATCAATGGATACTATTTCGGATTCATTGACGGATTCTTCGGGCCGATGACAGATGTAGCCGTGCGACAATTGCAACTGATCAAGGCTTTACCGCAAGATGGAATTGTCGGCTATAGAACTTGGCACGCCCTCAGCAAGTTACCGCACTAATAACGGGTTGGATTCATATCAATTCCGGTTGCACTCCTTATGATTGTTGACTGTTGACTGTTTAGTCGGAAGCCAAAAACTCAATGTTTGAGTGTTAACTATTGACTCGATTTTCTTATTTCGAGGCAACCGCAAACTATAAGATGACGTTGGTTATTGGTATTTTGATCCTGTATGAGGAATGAGAATTAAATAACTTCCACTCTTGAAAGTGGGATGGGCGGGACGCCCATTCTTTTTGGACGGGCGGGACGCCCATCCCACAATAACAATTAAAATTGTAAGTTATTTAATTCGCGATCCTGAGTTTGTTTCATTTATCTTGACAACTTAAGCAATATCTAAAGGAGTAAATGTGATGGCTACTAAATTCAAGAGAAGAATTCTCTCAATTGATGGTGGCGGTATCCGAGGTATTATTCCTGCGATCGTTCTCAACTACATTGAAGAGCGCACAGGAAAACGCATAGCAACAATGTTTGATTTTATTGCAGGCACTTCAACAGGAGGAATTTTAGCACTGGGTTTAACTAGAAAGAACTCAGACTCTAGCATCAATCGTGAGCCAGAGTATACCGCTGCCGAACTTGTAAATTTCTATCGCAAGTATGGACAAAAGGTTTTTAATCAGAATATTCCAATGTCTTTTGACGAGTTGCTACAACCCAAGCACAACCCAAAAGGTAAGCAACAAGTTTTAAAGGATCTTCTAGGTGAAGCTAAGGTTGAAGATGCCTTACGAGAAATTTTCATCCCCAGCTATGATATCGAACTGAGAGCACCAGTTTTTTTTACAAGCAATCCGGACGCAGAGGAATGCGACAGTATTCATAGCCGCAAACTATGTAGTGGATTCAAAATGTGGGAGGCAGCCATGGCAACTTCTGCTGCACCGACATTCTTTCCACCCTACGAACTCGAAACGGCACATACTACCGATGAGGGACATTACGCTTTGGTAGACGGTGGAGTTTTTGCAAATAATCCTGCTTCAATTGCAATGATGGAGGCAATGATTTCTTACAAGAAAAAGACTGATGAAGAACTACACCGTAAGGATACCCTTGTTGTTTCTTTGGGTACTGGCTCAGTCACCAGGAGGTATAAGTATAGAGATGCCAAAAATTGGGGACAAATCAAATGGGCGCTTCCCTTACTTAACGTTGTTTTAGATGGTCAAAGCGAATCTGTTGCGTTTCAGCTTCAGCAGCTAATGGTGAGTAAAGGAGACAAAGATAATAACCGAAACTACTATCGTTTTCAACTTCAATTGAGTAGCGATAATAGTCAAGACCAAATGGACAACGCAAGTCCCAGTAATATCGATCACCTTGAGGAGCGAGGTGAAAAACTGATTGAACACAGTAAGAAAGATTTGAATGAGTTGTGTAATCTTTTGAAGGAGGAAACTGAACTATATTCTAATCAACCGGACAGTTAAATCGAGATCCGGTTGGAGGATTTTTAATGGGGGTAAGATTTTGTGTGTATTCATGCCCACAAAAGGGCATCCCAAACCGCACGGCTTCCCCCATTACCGAAGAGCGATCGCACTCCGAAGCCGTTTTCTCCCACCTGAGCAAATGTTCCCGAAAAACTTGGTATTGCTTGGCAGTAATGCACGATCGCTGGCAGTTTCCGACACCGACGAGCAAGTGCGGGTATTAGTCGCTCTCCGGCTTTAAGTGTTCACAATTAACTGTTAATAATTGAGCAAAAGAGCGATCGCAAACCGCACCGCTTCCCCCATCATCGAACCGCGAACGCGATCGGACGCCGTTTTCTCCCACGCGAGCAACTGTTCGCGAAAAACTGGGTCTTGCTTGGCGCGCTGCACGATCGCCTGACTGATGACTTTCTTTTGAATCTGCTCTGTCGGGATACCTTGCTGCTTCAAATAATCCAACAGCCGCTGCACGCTTTCGGAGAATTTATCCGGCGTCTGAGACATCAAAATAAACGAAATTTGGCGCACCATTCGCTGGTAGATTTCCTGTCTTCTGAGCAAAGCCTCCTTGTGACTCGCCTCCGCATTGTTACTAGGAACAGCCAAGTCGAGCAAACTCAAAATTTCAGCACCTTTGGCTAAAACCTTTTCCAACATATCTGGATAAAGCTCCAAAATGCGATCGCCCAAAATCTTGCCGTTTACCAAACGGTTCGCGCTCAGCCGCAGTAAACTTTGTTCTCCCGCAGAATCAAAAAATTGAACGTTGAATTTGAGTTCGTGGCTTTCCAACTCCACCCGACGCAGCGTAAAAACCAAAGCCTCCCAATTAGGAGATTCATCAAAACACACCTTGACAATAGAACTGTCCTCTTGATGCTGCCGCCCCAATTCCCCCGACTCAAAATCGCGATCGACCGGAAAGCGATTGGCCGCAACTTTGGCAGTATAATCAAACTCAGTAAAAACATAGCTGCAGTCAACTCTCGACAGATCGACATCTTGAACTTGCCAATTTTGAATGCAGCAACCCGTAAGCTGCGCCCCCTCCAAATTCGTCCGAATCAAACGGCACTCAATCAAACAAGCTTCTCTTAAATCCGCCTCACTCAACATCGCATCCATCAAATAAGCGCCACTCAAATCAGCTTTCCGCAAATCAGCACTTCGCAAATTAGCTTCGCTCAAATCAGCTCGCAGTAAATACACTCCTTGCAGGTTAGCTCGCAGCAAAAGCGCCTTCTTAAAACTCGCTTTCAATAAATAAGAACCCGCCAGATTAGCTCGACTCAAATCAGCGTTATCCAGCACCGCCTCAGTCAAATCCGCCCCCGCCAGCACAGCTCGGTGCAAGTCAGCGCCCGTCAGATTTGCCGATCGCATTTGAGCGCCATTCAAGTCAGCTTCAATCAAATTTACACCGCTCAAAATTGCCGATCGCAAATTCGCTTCCACCAAATGCGCTTCCCGCAAATTAGCACCCGTTAAATTAGCACCAACAAGACTGGCGCGGTTGAGATTCGCCTCCATCAATTCCGCCTCCATCAACTTCGCGCCGTCGAGTTTAGCCCCAGCCAAATTAATTTGGTCAGATTTAACTCCTTGAAGATTAGCACCGCCCAAATCCGCTTCCGGAAACGCGGCCCAATTGAGTTCTGCGGCTTCCAAACAAGCAAGGCGCAAATCCGCTTTAGCAAGATTTGCCCCGCTCAAATTTGCCCCGCTCAGATTCGCCCCAGCCAGCCCCACACTGCGGAGATCCGCGCGCCGCAAACAAGCCCCTATCAACTTGGCATTGCTCAAAAAAGACCAGCTCAAATTAGCACCGGTCAAGTTAGCACCAGTGAGGTCTATTTCTCGCAGGTTAACACCGCTTAAACTAGCGCCGCTAAGGTCAATGTGACCAAAGTTGCGCTCTCCCTGTTGATAGCGCTGTAAAAATTCTTGTGTTTGCATTCCGCAGATTGGGGGGCTGGCAATTTAGCTGTTTTAGGACGCGCGGGTCAATCGATTTTAGATTTTAGATTTTAGATTTTAGATTAAAGCATTGACCCCACAGATAAATACGTTCGCCAATTTTCATCGGATACAGGTTTTTTATTTCTGGACGGATGAATCACGTGGCGGGTATCCTGGATGCGAGGGGGTCAATAACTTGAACTGTAAGGTACGCACGGAACACGAGCGGGCTAAGCACGGGAACACTACTCCTACTACTTACTGTAATAACTCATGTCCTCCGGGCGATCAGTGCGTACTTTACCCCTATAGATGGCAGTTCAAAGGATTTGGTGCGTAACTTCTATTTCTACTACCAGTTTTACAGACTTTTGTAACTTCAAGTAGCCGAGTTCATATCTAATACGCTGGGAGCATCTTATATTTGGAAAAATACTTCTTCTGGCTCCTTCCTTCTTCCTGTTTTCTTCTGCCTCCTGCCTCCAAACTCCTGCCTCCAAACTCCAATTTTGGGCTTGGTTGCTTTCATTGAGATGCTCCCCATACACTGCCCCGCCGGAGAGTGTTTTTACCTAAAGCGCTGCAATTCTTGCTGTAAGTGTTTTCCCCATTTAGTCGCTAGAGGAATTTCTGTAAAAGGAACCTGCACCGCAGCAGCATCTTTCAACAAAAATTCGAGGGCGATTGGACTTCCCGAATTCGGCGGCGACTCTAAATCAACTGCCTGAGAGTTGACTAACAACCGCAGCGACTGCACGTCTTTTAAAGAAAAAGTTTGCAAATTTACAGGCCCGCTGCGAGTAGGTTTTCCCCAAGTTAAACAGTCTTCTTGCTGACCGAGTACAGCATAAATATCGTACTTGGCTTTAGCGAATTGTTCTGCCCAGACGCGATACGCTTCCAGCTTTTGATACTCGTTCCACCCTGCCCAAGCCAGCCCGATAAAGATTGCCAGCAGGGGCAGCCACATTAAACCTCTTTCCATGCAATACCCTTGTTGAAAATACTCGCTTGTTCTGTTTCTCATCTTCTCTAATGATACAATTAATTGAACTCCTAAAACTTGCTCTGCAATTTAAACTAGAAATTAGAGCAATTTTTGATCGAGCAACAGCCACAGCCGAAAAATACCAAACGCCCGCGTGCGAGATATCCACAAGCCACAGCAAGGAAAACTGGCGCGGGCAGTGAAAATTGGGTTATTGTGGTGAACACGCCTTCCCTAAACGGACGATCGGCAATGAAAAAGTTTTTCCTTCTGTGCTTATTTTTAATCGGGCTCGGCTGGGCGATTTCTAATTTCCCAGGACTTGCTACTCAAGGCACTTACGACTCGATTGTGCTGGATTTCCGCGAAGATTTGGGTGCTGCTGAGATTGCGAAAGAAGTAAATGCGATCGCCCAACAGTACCAAGTCGCACCGCAACTCAACAGCGAATTCTCAGCGGCAGACAATGTATATGTAGTTAAGGGCGATCGCACTTTGCTAAACGCCCTGAGAAAATCAAATTTGGCTAAAGATACCGAATACATTGAACCGAACTACGTCTACAGCGCTTTCGAGATTCCCAACGACCCCATGTATACCAAGCAGTGGAATCTCCGCAGTATCAATGTAGAATCTGCCTGGAACGAAACCAAAGGCAGCGGCACAACAGTAGCGATAATTGACACGGGTATTACTCCAGTCGCTGACTTAAAAGAAACCAAATTTGTACCGGGCTACGACTTTGTAAACGATCGCGCCGAAGCCTACGATGACAACGGCCACGGTACTCACGTCGCAGGTACTGTCGCCCAATCAACTAACAACAATTACGGCGTTGCGGGCATCGCCTACGAAGCAGCTTTAATGCCGCTAAAAGTGTTAAGCGGCAGCGGTGGCGGCACGGTTTCCGACATCGCCGAAGCAATTAAATTTGCTGCTGACAACGGCGCAGATGTCATCAACATGAGTCTCGGTGGCGGCGGTGAAAGTCAGTTAATGTCCGAGGCGATCGACTACGCCCACTCTAAAGGCGTTGTCATCATCGCAGCCGCCGGCAACTCCGGCGACAGTTCCGCTTCCTATCCCGCCCGCTATCCCCACGTCATCGGCGTTTCCGCCCTCGGCCCCGACGACGAAAAAGCCTCTTACTCCAATTTCGGCGCAGGGGTTGACATTGCAGCCCCCGGCGGTTCTGAAATGGGCAAGATCCTGCAAAGTACGATCGACCCGGAAACCGGCGCCGAAGTCTTTGAAGGCTACCAAGGCACTAGCATGGCTTCTCCCCACGTTGCAGCCGTTGCAGCCCTTGTCAAGGCTTCCGGTATCACAGAACCAGACGCAATTCGCAGCGTACTCTTGCAGTCGTCGCGAACTGTCACTGAAGATCCCTTAAACCATTTTGGTTCAGGACACCTAGACGCAGCCGCAGCAGTTCAGCTAGCCCAGCGCGGACAAATCAACTTCCGCGATTTTTTCCGCTGGCTGCGCGATAACGGCTATCTCAACCCCCGCTTTTGGATTGACGGCGGCGCAGTCGCCCTGTTGCCTAAAATTGCAATGGTGCTCGGTTCTTACCTGCTGGCTTTCTTGATGCGGAATTATTTCCCCTTCGCCTGGACTTGGGGCTTTTCCGGTGGCTTGATTGCTGGTAGTTCTGGGTTCTTTTTCCTGCGGAACTTGTTTGTATTTGACTTGCCGCAGTGGCCGATGCGGGTGATGGGCAGTTCTATTCCCGAACTCGGCGGTGCAATTACTGGCAGCAGTATGCTGAATCCCTTTTTTGCTAGCGTTTTGATTCCTGGGATTTTGATTGCTTTGCTGTTGGGACATCAACAGTGGAAGTGGATCGCGATCGCCATTTCGATCGGCTTTGCTAGCAGTTTAGCGGTGAATGCTTTTGTGTCTCCCGCAGTCTGGGGATTGGGCACAGGTTTATTATCACAAACATTCTTGATTGTCAATGCTTTTCTGTGTTTCGGACTGGCGCGTTTAGCAATTAAAACAGAGGTGCGATCGGCATGAGTATTACTGTCAAAGGCAAAATTGAACGCAAAGGATTAGGCCCGGGCACTTGGGCTTTGGTTGGCGAAGATGGGGAAACTTACGAACTTAAGAATGCTCCTTCTGAGTTGAAAAAAGCTGATTTGAAAGTCAGTGTCAAAGGTGAAGTCCGCAAGGATGTGATGACTTTTGCTATGATCGGCCCGGTGCTTGAGGTGCAGTCTTTTGATGTGTTGTAGGTCGATCGACTAATCCAGCTTTCGAGCAAAAAAAACCCCGGCCAAAATTGGCTGGGGTTTATTAATCAGGGTGCATCTTTATTTACTTTCCAGTGGCTAGGACGATGTTCGGGATCAATTTGATTTTTAACCGCCGATGTACGCAGATTAACGCGGATAATTATTGATTTATTGAAATTTTGTGGTTTTGACTGCAATACGAAAAAAAAACCCGGCCAAAATTGGTCGGGAGTTAATTAATCAGGGTGCATCTACTAATTTAGTCTCCGGTTCGAGGTGCACCTGTTCCGGACTGTTTGGGAAACTTTGGGAAAATTTGTGGTTTGGGGTGCGATCGCCCAAAAAAAACCCGGCCAAAATTGGTCGGGAGTTAATTAATCAGGGTGCATCTACTAATTTAGTCTCCGGTTCGAGGT
>NZ_JAUBVD010000009.1:35040-54146 GCF_036705675.1 Microcoleus sp. AT8-A3 | reverse complement strand
TGGTCGGGAGTTAATTAATCAGGGTGCATCTACTAATTTAGTCTCCGGTTCGAGGTGCACCTGTTCGGGACAGTTTGGGAAAATTTTGGGAAATTCGTGGTTTGGGGTGCGATCGGCAAAAAAAAACCCCAAACCAGAATTGGCGGGGAGTTAATTAATCAGGGTGCATCTACCAATTAAGCTTCCTGAGAATTCCAGCGCAATCCGGACAACCTCAAACTTTATTCAGCATCACCGTCGATATCGCAAAAAAAAACCCCAAACCAAAATTGGCGGGGAGTTAATTAATCAGGGTGCATCTACCAATTAAGCTTCCTGAGAATTCGAGCGCCATCCGGACAACCTCAAACTTTATTCAGCATCACCCTCGATACCGCAAAAAAAAACCCCAAACCAAAATTGGTCGGGAGTTATTTAATCAGGGTGCATCTACTAATTTAGTCTCCCGCCCGATGTGCACCTTTTCAGGACACTTTGGCAGAATTTTGGAGAATTTGTGGCGAGGGGGGGCGATCGACAAAAAAAACCCGGCCAAAATTGGTCGGGAGTTAATTAATCAGGGTGCATCTACCAATTAAGCTTCCTGAGAATTCGAGCGCAATCCGGACACTTACCACTAAAAACTCAAAACTCTTTTCGGTGAACCAGAGTTGCACTAGCTTGGTCTGTCGGAACTAGCAAGATTTCGCTAATATTGACGTGGGGCGATCGCGTCGCGCAAAAATACACGACATCGGCTACATCGTCCGCAGTCAGCGGTGTCAATCCTTGATAGACATTTTTTGCTTTTTCTGCATCGCCGTGAAACCGGACATTGCTAAATTCTGTTTCCACCAAACCAGGCTCTATTTCTGTCACCCGCACTGCTGTTCCCAAAAGGTCTTGTTTCAACCCTTCAGAAATAGCTCTCACTGCTGCTTTGGAAGCGCAATAAACATTACCTTTCGGATAAGCTTGGCGGCCTGCTATTGAGCCGATATTCACTACGTGGCCGCGGTTTCGGCTTACCATTCCCGGCACGATCGCACGAGTCATGTAAAGCAAGCCTTTAACATTGGTATCAATCATTTCTTCCCAATCTTGAAAGTTGCCTTCGTGCAGTTTGTCTAAACCACGGCTCAATCCCGCATTGTTAATCAGAATATCGATGTTTTTCCAGGCATCGGGAAGCGCAGTTATCGCCGATTCGACTTGCGGGCGAGATCGCACGTCCAATTCTAGTAAATAAATCTCGTTTGCCGATGCGATGGATTTTGTTTCTACAAGTTCGTTTGCCAGTCGATCAAGCTTTTCAAGACGGCGGGCTGCTAAAATTAGTTTGGCTCCACCTTTGGCGAATATCTTGGCACAGGCTGCTCCGATACCGCTACTCGCACCTGTAATGAAAACAATTTGATTTTGGATAGAAATCATACGATTTTAGATTTTAGATTTTAGATTTGGGAATTGGGAATGACTAATGAGATAAGGGTTTGGATATTTCATACTGTCAATTCAACATAATTCTTGTAGTGACGACTTTAGGGATTCAGTCCTTTCTCTTCAAGATTTTCTTGAACTCGCCACTACTAAAATTACCCAAATAATACCATCCCCTAAAAAATGCAACTGTAGACCAGCGCTCCAAACATTTAATTCATAAGTTATTCCCCATCTAAAATCTAAAATCTAAAATCTAAAATCTAAAATGGTATAACCCATAACACCTATTTTATTACTTGACAACCCGCAATCGCACACTAACTGTTGCAATTCCACCTTGTCGCATCAAAACTGCTGAAACCCACCGATTTTCTGGCGTAGCCGGAGCTTTACCTACTTTAAAAATTCCCCCGGCATTTAGCAACTCTAGCTCGACTTCTGAGGGATTAAAAAAGGTTTTTTCGGTAATGGGTTCCTCCAAAACAGTCCCTATTAAAATATCATCGCCGATCGGCTCTCGTACAATGGCATCAAAATAGTAATCTTCGCCTACCTTAACTTGCTCCGGCAAATTTACTTCAATTGTGGGAGGATTATTTCCAGAACTAAGCTGAGTTTGTTCTGCTAAAATCTCTTGACTAACTATTTTTTCACCTTCAAAGCGCTGCTGGGAACGGATGGTAGCTTTGAGAGTTAATTCTCTGCCATCCTTTTTTTGAGTGCCGGCAATTGTAGTTATGGTTTCTGCAATAATCGCGCTACCTTCGGTTTTCCAAGATTTGATCTCGGTGCGGTAATTTAAACTTGGATATCGATCCCAGAGTTGGGTGAGGGCTTTTTCCATGCTTTGGCCGTTTAAGCCGTCAGAATGAGTGAAATTCTGGCTGTAAAATGCCATGACTGCTTTGACATCGCGCCGGTTGGCGGCGGCGTCAATTTCTGTTAGCACCTTTGTGAGTGGGGCTGGCGCATTTGCTCCTGTTTGGGCGATCGTTTGGGGAGTCGCCCCGATCGCACCGATCGCTCTTGCCGCACCTTGATGCAGCACGCCAGCACTTACCACTGTTAAACATAACAATATTTGAGCGATCGACTGCCCGCCGTTAAAGCCAAAAACGATCGCCCGTTGGCGCAGCCCTCGAAGCGGATCGGCTTTTTCGTCCCGACGGCTGGAAAAATACTGAGATGCACTTGGCACTAAATTCAAAAAATTACGCATTAGGTGATAATTTGGTTATTTGTCAGGAGTCGTGGCGCGGGCAACTGTTCGCCTGCAACGAAAACTGACAACGGAAGGACGGACATGGCACAATCTAATTTTAGATTGCTGATTGAAAATTGGCTGAAACTGCCGGAATAATAAGCATAATAATCTAAAACCTCAAATATAAAATTGATTGACCTGTGGAACTTGTACTTGTAAAAAAAACAAAAACCTTGACAAAAGCCCCCCTCCGGTTGTTGGTTGCAGCTAGCGGCACTGGTGGACATTTATTTCCTGCGATCGCCACCGCTAGTCAGTTGAACGACTGTCAGATCGAATGGCTAGGAGTCCCAGATCGCATGGAAACCGAATTAGTTTCATCCCTTTACCCCCTCCACACGATCGCCGTTGAAGGCTTTCAGCAGCGATTTGGACTAGGTACTGTGCGAATTTTGGGCGGACTCGTCGGCTCGATCCTTCATGTGCGGAAGTTGCTCAAAGCGGGAAATTTTCAGGGAGTCTTTACTACCGGCGGTTACATCGCAGCACCAGCAATTCTAGCGGCTCGCTCTTTGGGTTTGCCGGTGATTCTCCACGAATCTAATGCCATTCCGGGGAAGGTGACGCGCTGGTTTAGTCCTTTGTGCACTGCTGTGGCGATCGGATTTGAAGCAGCAGCCCAGCATTTACCCCGCGCCAAAACGGTGGTGGCTGGTACGCCGGTGCGATCGCAATTCCTCGCCCGCCAACCTCTAAATTTGCCAATTCCTGACAGCGTACCTGTTATTTTAGTCATGGGTGGCTCTCAAGGTGCTGTCGCAGTCAATAAGTTAGTGCGCGAGTGTGCTCCGGCTTGGTTTGATGCCGGCGCTTGGGTGGTTCACCTCACCGGAAATAATGACCCGGATGCCGAGAGTTTGAAACACGAGCAATATTTGTCAATGCCATTTTACGACAATGTGGCGAGCTTGTTGCAGCGAGCAAATTTAGCAATTAGTCGATCGGGCGCCAGTGCTCTGACAGAATTAGCAGTGACGGGCGTACCTTCTATTTTAATTCCTTTTCCTCACGCGGCTGACGACCACCAAAGATTTAATGCGGATGTATTTGCTAAAGTCGGCGCCGCTGTGGTATTCCGTCAAAGCGAACTGACAGCAGATGTCTTGCAAAGCAAAGTGTTGTATTTGTTAAGAGATTCCGAATATTTGGAAAAAATGTCTCAAGCTGCTGCTCAATTAGCGGTGACAGACAGTACAGAACGTTTGGCAAATTTGGTCAGGGAATTGGTGGTGAGGTAGCGAAAATTGGACACCGCCACTAATTTAACGAGTTCTTTTTAATGAGGGTAAAGCGTAAAACCCCTGTCCAACCAAATAACATAAAACACAGCCCCATCCCGATAACCAACCATTGGAGCCTTCCCGCAAAACCGAAAAGCAATAAAATTTACATCATCCTTAAGATGGCTGGGAATAGGTGCTCTAATGGAACTTCGGGCTATCTTCTCGTAGCCCAATCCGTGACGGGGACAAGCATTAATCTCACTCCAGGTAAGCTGATTTAATTTGTAGAGCGTATCTGCAAAAGCAGCCTTTTCATCTTTTGTGCATTGAGAAAGAGAGTAATCTTTATTCATGTATCGCAAAGAAAATAGAGGTGACTCCTGCTCTGGCGGTAAATCAACAATTTCTCTAGGTGAAATCCTTTTCCCTTTTTCTTGGCGTTGATTTGCCTTAAGATGCTTCTTCACAATTGAGTTGAGTCTTGAAGTATTTTTTCAGGGATTGATGAGTAATTTTTCCGCTATTTTGAGCAGCAAGTTTCCAGGGATATTCTTCGTGTGTCATGTTCCTTAACTTCCATGCAGCAAACTGCCCAAACACAGAGTAAACTTCATCAAGCAGGCTCTTAGTTTTTTCTTCGTAAATCGAAAAGTCTATATATTCAGGACGTGGAATTGCACCAGTACCATACTTTTTATAGTGACGGTACAAATCAGGAACAACGGGCCCGTGAGTCCATGCTTCTATGGCTTCAAGAAATAGCGGTTCATCGTACAAAGCTAAATGAAAGCCTTGAGCATAGTAAACCAATTTCTGAAGCTTGAGATTAGATATCAGATCGCCAGCATCTTCACTTGCCTGAGCCAAAAAGTATTCGGCTGCATCATAACAACTCAGCATAACTTACTTGGTAGTCATTAAACGGCAAAACTAGAACGAGATTTTTTTGACACTCCCGCGACTCAAGCAGACTATATTTGTCTGGAGACGTTTTCACGGGGAATTGCGAGCCGTGTCACTTTATTTACATTATACTATATTTTCTCAATCTATGCCATATTCAATTTAACAAAATTAACTACCGATTCTAATCCTTCCTTTGTCTTCAAGTTAGTAAAAACAAAAGGTTTCTCCCCCCGCATTTTTTTCGCGTCCCGTTCCATCACGCCTAAATCTGCTCCTACATAAGGTGCGAGGTCTGTTTTATTAATTACCAACATATCAGATTTAGTAATTCCTGGCCCGCCTTTGCGCGGAATTTTATCGCCTGCTGCGACATCGATTACGTAAATTGTTAAATCTACTAACTCCGGGCTAAAAGTTGCCGCCAAGTTATCGCCGCCGCTTTCGACAAATACTAAATCTAAATCAGTGAATTTGTGTTCTAACTCTTCTATAGCTACTAAGTTTATCGAAGCATCTTCGCGGATGGCTGTGTGGGGACAGCCTCCTGTTTCTACGCCCAAAATTCGATCGCTCTCCAAAGCTTGACTCCGAACCAAAAACTGGGCATCTTCCTGAGTATAGATATCATTAGTAACAACCGCAATCTGGTATTGCTGTCGCAGCGCTTTGCACAAAGCATCCAGTAAAGCTGTTTTCCCCGAACCAACTGGCCCAGCAATTCCTACACGAAAAGCACCCATAGCGATTTTAGATTTTAGATTTTAGATTTTAGATTTTCTGATTTTCTGATTTGGGATTTGGGATTGAGGGATTTGGGATTGAAGGATTTTCAACTGCGAAACAACCGAGTGTACTGAGTTTCGTGCGCCATGCTAGCCAGTCCTAATCCCCAACTGCAACTCCCAAGCTCATCATCTTCTAATTTTAAAACTTCTTGCGCCGTACAGCTAATTTGAGACTGCAAATCTAACAGCAACTGTTGACCGGCTGTTTGACCGAGGGGAATCAGTTTCACGCCCGCACTCGCCAAATTGGCAGCCCAACTGTACAAATATCCTAACACGGCCGCTTCCTCTTCAATCTGCCAGTTGGCGGCGGCAATGCCAAAGCCGATCGCAAAATTGCACGGATTGCCGCCAAATTCCACCAAATCTTTTACACTTGTTGTTAACCCAGAAGCAACGGGCGATTCCCTGCGGGATAGCTTCGCTTCACGCAAATCCAGCAGCAACCTCACCAAAGTCCGCCCCATTTGCCAACTTTGCAAGCGCAACTCTTCTGTTTCCTTAGCAGCCGTCGCCCAAGCATTCCAGTAATTCAAAGCCGTCAAATCCCCCATCTGTGCCGCCCTCAAAGCCCTTACCACCACAGCGGCTTCTACTCGCACAGCCCCGAATTGCAGCGAATTTTCTAACCAATTCCTCAAAGTAATCTCGCTGTCGATCGTACCGGTTTCTACCAGACTTTCGATTCCCTCAGAATAACTATAAGCTCCCACAGGTGCAAAAGCTAACTGCAACAAAGATAAAAGTTGATTGTTCACTGTTGACTGTTGACCAAGAATTTGTTGATGGTACCCGCCACGTGATTTATCCGGGGAATCAATCGAAAATCGAAAATCGAAAATCCTCAAGCCCCCGAATTTATCTCGCGCAAGTCAATCCAAAATCTAAAATCTAAAATCTAAAATCTAAAATCTAAAATCGAATGACTGTTGACTGTTGACTTCTTGCTTCTTCAATAGCCGAAAGCAATTTAGTCATAAGCCCTCGGATTTATCGGTGGGAGTAAATCTAAAATCTAAAATCTAAAATCTAAAATCTAATGGCTGTGCCCGTAAGCGCCCATTTCCGGCTGAAACGGCACAATTTCCTCTGTTACTTCCAAACCCATTTTTTCTAGCATTCCCTGCAACACAGAGTCGGGAGAAAGCCTTAAATAATTATCGGCAACTTCTAAAGCTACGTGGCGGTTTCCTAAATGATAAGCCGCCCGCATCAGTAGCAGCGGGCTTGAGGCCCGCGCTGTCAGCACGAGTTCGGGTTTTGCACTTACCAGTACCAAACAGCTACCGTCTTCCGACTGCAATAAATCTCGATCGCGCAATACTGTACCTCTGGGCAAACTCAGGTGCAGCCTTTCCCCCGTTTCTGTCTCGAATCGGTGGCGGCTGCGAGTGCGATCGTCGGCTGTCATTGGTAAAGTAAAGCTGACAACAGCATCGGGATTTGCTGGTAAATGTTTTGTGAATGTTAGCATTTTTCTATTCTATTCCTCAGAACCCTTCACTTTACATCGAGTTTTTGAGGAATATCTTTTTTATAGCCGAAGGAATAAGGAAGACCGAAATTGCCATTTTCAGCTCATGTTTCAGGAATTAAAAACGTTTTAATCGTCTTGGCGATCGCTATATCTCATTCCGATTTACAGCCAGTTGAAAAATATTCATCTCTCTGAACCGCTCCCGTTCTTGTCTCTTTACCACATTTTTGTCATCTTGTCAAGCATTTTATCACAGACGATCGCCCTTTTTTCAAAAAATTTTGCATATCGTCTAGTAACTCGAACAATTTAAATCTCCAATATATTGTTGGGGGGAGGTAGCGCTTAGGCATCCTGCCTGCCATTAACAAGCTTTTATGGAGAAGTCTAATAGAACGGGAGAGGAAGAAAGACTCAAACCCTCAAGCTTATTGATTGCCCGCTTGTTGCAGTCGCAGCAGTTCGGCTTGAATTCGCTGTTTGACTGCCGGGTCCGCTTGCTGGAGCAAAGTAAGCTGGTTGAAGCGACTAACTGTCAAACCATTGGTTTCGATAACTTTTTTAGCTTGTTGGCAGTAATTCACCGCGATGCCGCGAACACCTCCAGACAACCTATTAATTTGCTGAGTTTCGTTGCACACTACTCTGGGAACCGATCCCCCAGCCATTCCTTTAATTTCGTTATAAGCTTCCACCCGTCTGGGTTCTATTGCCAACACAGCACGAGCGTAGCTAGTAATTTCTTGGCTGCTAATTTCTTGAGCTTGGGCTGCCGATCCGAAAACGAGGTTTGGGGATTGTCCATACAAACCGGGCGCCCATCCGCTAGCTAAAGCTGCTGCAGAAATGATGCCTGCAAACAGCGATTGTCGCAGCATCCGGTTAATGCCAAATTTAGAGGTGTTTAGTGAGGTGTTCATGGTCGTCGGTGATTGCTTACGTGTAGATAAAAATGACACAGCGCTTGGAGGCTCAATCTTTTTGAATAATGTGGTGGCTAAAAAGTTCCTGCCTAGGAGTGACTATTTTGAATTCCAGCAGGATGCTTTGGAAGTTGCTACGACGATCGACTTTTTAGCAAATTAGATAATTTGATTCATTCTAGCATCTGTGGGAAGTTGACAATATTCAAACTTGAGATAGTAATTTTAATTACAGAGCGTTCCCGAGTTGCCAGAGGCAATAATTCTCAAAACGCAAATATTAAATAATTCTAAAAGTTATTGACAAATTACTCGCCTTAATTAGTCTAATCAAGGTACGCCCTAGCAAAGCTATCTTCCCGCCAGGGTTCCCGTTCCCCGTAGGGGTTCCCGTAGGGTAGGGTAGGGAAGCGCCTGGAAGGCTAGGTCAATCGATTTTAGATTTTAGATTTTAGATTTTACAATACTTCGGACAGTTTTTGATTGCCCACCGTAAAATAAGGGTTTCAGGGCGATTGGACAATCAAGCTGCCAACCGAAAATCAAGGGTTTCACACTATGAGATAAAAATATTCCGCACTATTGATTTTAGATTTTAGATTTTAGAATTGAAGCATTGACTTGCGCGAGATCAATTCGGGGGATCCTTTATCGGATACAGGTTTTTTATTTCTGGACGGATTCATCACGTGGCGGGTATCCTGGATGCGAGGGGGTCAAATTTAGCAGCAATCGCACTCCTCAATTGCGGCGATGATTTATCTAATGTTAAGCGATGGTGCATTTGTCGATCGACAAAATCCCCCACTGCTTTGGCTGCTGACGACGCCCAAGCCGGAACAAAAATCATGTTTTACTACCCGAAGATAGAGACAGCAACAGGGTACTAGACATTAAAATCTTGTTATCAAAATGCGCGCTATCTGTTTTTGGCAGTCAACGCGCAGGCGTGGGATTCCAGTTCTCGCTTCCTCCAGTTTGGGGCTGTGAAAACTTGTCTGGGAGTTAGCCAGAAACCTGGTTTTTCTACGAAATAAAATCGTTACAGCCACCAGCAAAAGCAGACAAACCCGGAAAGCTGGAATTTTTGGGGCTCAGTTTGCTTGTCATCTCGATCGCAGATAGCGATTTTGTGCAAGCATTATCGTAGCAATTTAACAATTATTAATTACCCATTGCCCATGAAAAGTCAAAAAGAAATTTGGCGAGTTATTCTCGCAGTAGCTATCAGTATTGTAGGCGTGCTGCACTTTGCAGTACCCGCACCTTTTATCAGAATTGTGCCGCCCCAGCTTCCTTACCCGGAAGCATTGGTTTATATCAGCGGTTTTTTCGAGATTTTGGGCGGAATTGGGCTGTTAGTTCCTCCTGTCAGCAGGGCGGCGGCGTGGGGGTTAATTGCCTTGTTTATTGCCGTGTTTCCAGCTAATATCAATCAAGCCGTCAACAACATTCCGATAGAAGGGATTCCCCACAACCAATTACTGTATTGGTTGAGGCTGCCTTTTCAAGCTGTCTTCATTGCTTGGGCCTGGGTTTATACCAAACCAGACGAAGGTAAACCCCGGGCTTCTATAGTTCCAGATACAACAGAAAACGCCCAATGAAGCAGTTCGACTACTCTGTGGATTTTAAAAACATCGACTTTAGACAGCACCCGGAACTTTATCGGGTAGGGAAAGGAGAACAGGGAGTGCTGTTGGTTGAACCATACAAAGGAGAAATTTTGCCTTTCTGGAGATTTAAGACTCCTGAAATTGCCAGGGAGTCTAGCAGCAAAATTTACTCCTTGTTTTTAGAGTATCTCGATGCCGATGATTTTGTGGGAGCCGACATGGCCCGCAAGTTCTTGCAGATGGGGTACACTCGATCCCGTCGCTACGCTAACCACAAAAGCGGCCGAAAATACCAGCAAAACCCTCAAAAGCTGAAGTCTGTTGCAGAGCAAACCGCCGCTCGAAAAGATATTTTGCCGCTCGAAACTGATCCGGTGAAAGCCGAATCCGCCGCCATTTTTAAAGAGAAATGGATGCTGGCTAAAATCAACGAGAAATATCTCCAGCTTTTAGCCAGACATCGGCAGATGTACGAATCTTAGTTAGTCAACGCTGAGGATTGACATACAGTTACCAAGAAATTGGGTCTAAAGCCCCGTCATAAGCTTGACGGCTTTAATTAATTATCAACTTTTGTTAATTGTTTTCTTGAACTTTCTTGCATTGTGTTCATTGTAGAGTAAAATAACTAGACTACAGGTAGAATAACCGCCGATACACATGAGACACCACGCTCAAACGACAGGTCGGAAAACAATAATGGTTAGTGGGTGGCGAAAACCACGAAAAACATAGCTGGGCTAACTAATGTAAGCCAAAATCAGAGACTAAACTTTTTATTTCTAAAATGTACTGTGGGGCACACAGAAACAAGAGAAGCAATTCTCGAAAGCTTGGGGAGACAAACCCTCGCGAGGCTATCTAAATTAAGCTCGATATTTGGTTCTTTTGAACGGATACCTGGTTTAAACACTGCCACAAGGATAGATAGTTTTAAGGTATGTCGCAGAACCAAGAATCCCCTCGCCTTCAGGCAGGGGAGTGTCAAAAAAACTCAGGACTTAGACTTTAGCCCCGTCGGCAGCAGTGTAGTTGTGCTTGCCTATCGGGGCCTGCTCTATTTGCTTGACCCTACTATTTACTCGTCATCTTCTTCCGTCTGCCACTGTCGCCAAATTTCAAAGGCATTAAAGCCCCTGTATTGCAGGTAATTCAAGACTTTGCCCTTGGTTTTCGGATCTGCTTTACCCCAAGTATCGATCTTGTATTTCCGCATGACTTTGGCTTTTAATTCGGCCAGTTTTTCTGCTTCGGAGTCCTGATTTTCTGCAATTTCTTCTTCCCAGACTTGCTCGAACAAATCGTTGGTAATTCCTTTTTGCAGGCACTTGCGCTTGATGGCAGACTTTCCGTATTTGCCTGCTGCAGAGGCGATCGAGTTTGCCACCAAGCGAGTGTCAGACTGATAGCCCCGGTCTTGAATTTGCGCGATCGCCTCCAATATTTCCTCATTGCCAAAACCTTTCTCTTGCCCCTTTTTGCGAAGTTCAGAGGCACTGTAGTCTTTGCGAGACAAGAGAAAATAGAAATAGTCAAGACAGCTCATCAGTTAAATCGAAGGGTGGCGCGCAAATACTCGTGTAGCGAAGCCAAATCCAGTAGCCTTGCTATCGGCTGACTGCATCGAGATCGCCTCTATTCTTCTGTATCCTCCTCTTCATCATCCAATTCCACATCCGGTCTGTCCACATCGATCTGAATCAAGCGAATGTGCTTGTATCCGAGCTTAATTTCAAACTCGTCTCCCGGCTTTAATCCCATTTCTTGGGTATAATTTGCCCCGATCACGATCGAACCATTCTTGTGAACGCTAGCTCGATAACTCGCTTCTCGCCCGCGTCCGTCTGCTTTAGACTTCTCTAGCTCAATGCCCTTAGCAGCTAACACTGCATCGTAAAACTCAGCCAGATTAATCCGGGTTTCTCCACTTTTGCTGACAGTGAAGTAGCCGCAAAGCTTCGCAAGTTCTCTGCGTGGCAAATCACTGCCTTTGATTTTTTGAAGCAGACCTTTTCCTGTTAAGGGTGCTGTAGCTGTTTCTGCCATTGACCGTACCTCGCTTATTGGACTTTACTTATATCAATTACAACACATTAGATTAACTTTGTTTCACTGTCAATACTAATAATTCTGAATATTAAGATTCTGGATAAATTTCTGCGGCCTCAAGACCGGGGGTGCAAGTAAGGATGCTCGAAGGGCGATCAATTTGCTCCTCGCGGCCCAAATCCTTGTGTAAGCCTTGGAGCGATCGCGCGGGGAATTATTGTCGCAAATTAAATGCTTTACTTTTTTACAGTAAAGTCTGTTCCCTGCATTCACCAATCCCCGATTGTGTCTGCGGTCAAGGTCAAAATAAGACAGCCATGAATGGAAATACCTAGAACGCGGCCACTGCAAATCTGCCGAAAGCATTTACCGGCGCGGGGTTAACTTTTACCTCAACAAGACGAGGCAGCACTTGTTCTCGATGCCACTGCCAGCTACTTGTAAATTCTATTTTTACGGCTGGAAATCCCCTCAAAACCCCAAATACCAACGAGCAATCTTCTATTAAGGTTTTGGGCATATAACTTGCACAGAACGCAGTCTGGGGAAGGCAATCCGGTAAAAATTGCAGGAAATTTCACCGGTTGGTTGAACGGGTTTAAGCTAAAACCCGACTCCATGGGCGCGGCGGCAGAAACATCGGGCAGCCACTAAGAGGAGAATAGTTTTGATCGGGCGAGATTGCTTCGCGACTCTTAACACTTCGCCACGAATCAGTAGATTTCTAGGGGGAACTGGCGAAAATCTTCCTCCTCGGGCCCCAAGCCAGAGAATTTGAGGTTATTTCCACAGGGGAATTGAAAAAGACCGAGTTTAATGCACAACAGCTTAAATGTTTGATGCACTACAAATTAGCAGCGGTTCCCGACATGGAGTTTCGATGGAAATGTATTGGTTTCGAGTCGTGGCCTGTAAACTGCCATACTCTCAAAATTTATGCACCAACTGGAGGGGCGCGTCAATCGATTTTAGATTTTAGATTTTAGATTTTAGATTTAAGCCTTGACCCCACGGATAAATACGTTCGGCAAGTTTCATCGGATACAGGTTTTTTATTTCACCGGTCCTGAGTCTGCTTTCGGCATGAATCACGTGGCGGGTATCCTGGATGCGAGGAGGTCAAACTCACAGCCGCTTCCATAATTAATTATTGTTAAATAAGCGCGCTGACGGTGAGGACGTTCTTAATTGTGGCAACTCTGGCTTTTATTGTCTTGTGCCGAATGAGGAATGCTCGTGCTGCCGAATCAGCCCGCTCAAAAACGCAGACAAGCCACCGACTCCTGTCGTGGAGAGATCAAAATTTTAGACTCTTGTTCCATTTCCCAGATTTATCTGTGGAGTAAATTTAAAATCTCAAATCGTTCGACTCAGGACTCAAGCCGAGGTCTAAAATCTCAAATCGACTGACGCATTCTATGATTAAGCAGTCCCGGACTTACTTTCTCGACGAGAAACCCAGTTTCTTCCTCGATGCTTAGTTGGGCTGCTGCTTATTTTCGGTAAAAACCGACTTGATGAAGGTAAGTCCGAGATTCGATCGAGCAGTATACTTTCGATCGCTTTGCCAGCGGCAGCCGATCGCGAATGGCCAGCAAAAACCCCACCCAGTTTGGAGCCAGGCCAAGAGAGTCTAAATTCAGCATTGCAGTGGGCGATCGCTTTTAGTGACGTTGTTGCAGGTAATTTTGCGACAGGGGAGTCCGTACCGCCGGCAGTAACTCTTCTGGTTTCGGACCTCGCTGGTTCGAGTACCGCCACCCAAAAAAGCCAGCACTAAAAGCAACGGACAACAAGCAAAGCATCAGGGTAACAGATTTTTTCAGCCCCGGTTTTTTTAACGGTTTCTGAGTCGATGCAGCGGCGCGAGTTGCTTGGATCGCTGAACACTCAGAATTAGGAATAGAGGAGGGCGAAGCCGTCGGTGAGTTCGGTGAGTTAGTAGCATCCGCTCGATCGTTCTGGTGAACCCAATCCCTACGATCTTTTAATTGGTTGGGATATTCCCAGACTTCGCCGTCAGAATTGTCTGACTCATGGGATCGATTCGCTGGGATTGGGGGGTATTGGGCGATCGCCGAAACCGAAGACGGGGCCTTCCATTCTGTACCCGCGAGCGCCGGTGGCGTTCCCGGCGCGATTATGTGCACCATAGAACCGGATGTCGCGCTGTGGGCTGGCGCGCCGGTCAAATAGCCGTCAAAGTCCGGGTGCTGATAGAGAATGGGCAAAGCCCAGTATAGCTGGTGAGAACCGTAGGCAGAAATTAGCCCAGCTCTGGCACGGCTCAGGCTGAGATCGACTGGATAGCCTTGATTGAGGTTGCGGTAAAACAAACGCGTGAGAGTTAGGGCTACATCGTCGGGGATGCTTTCTGCCATTGCTAGCACTGCCGGAATTCCACGCTTGACTAGAGCTTCGGTTAAGTTCCGTTCCGGGCTGTCGTCCGCGAGGTCTGAGGGGTCGCCGTAGGCGCCGCGGCAGGAGTTGAACACGGCCATCTGAATACCGTTGTTAACGAGCAATCCAGCTAAGTCGTCGCCACTGAGGGTTTCGGTTAAGCCGGTGCGGCTGCTGACTAGGTAGAGTTCCCCACCTCTGGAACCTAAGTTGCTGTGGCCTGCGTAGTGCAGGACTTGGTAGTGTCCTTGTTCTAGGGCTTGGGTAAGTTGTTCTCGATCGGGCTGTTCGAGAATAGTCAGTTGAATTTCCGGGCAATGGGGGCTGTTTTTGAGAGGATGACCGGTGCGGTTTTGGAGTTCTTGCTGCAAATGGAGCACTTCTCGCTTGAGCTGCAAGCTGTCTCGATCGCTCGGAGAGGCGATCGCCATTAAAATTTTTAGTGGCCCGCCACTAGGCAGTATCCGGGTTTGCTTGAACAAACTTGTACCTGGTTGGTAGCGAGAAAATACGACATCGGTGCCGGTTGCCAAAGGGCGATCGCCGGCGTGCAGAACTTCCCACGGCAGTCGTGGCAAGCGCCGGCCTTTGAGTCCGAGTCGCAGTTGCAGCACTTCTCGGCGGTGCTGGGCTATGCCTTGAGCGCAAGTCCAGCTATCGCGCAAGTTTCCTTGAAACAGCCCGCTGTATAATTGTTGCCCCAGGGCTACTAAATTCGGCGCTGAGTTGTTTCCCGAACGGGAGAGGCCGCGACCGGCAAAACTGCTTCCCTGTACTGCTTTTCCCTGGAGCAAGCCCACCAGCGGGTCGTTCATCAGTTGAGCAGACAGTGCCAGCCATTCGTCGATCGGCCAGCGGACTTGTTGTTCGGCTAAGGGTACACCGGGTGCAACCCTTTCTGTCCGCACTAGATATTCATCGTCCCCAACGGGGGTGACTGAGAGTTGAAATTCCTGGCTCACCGATTTAGCGCCCTCCCGCCTTAATTCTGAATTTGCCTGCGTTTTTGCGGCTAGCAATAGCGCTCGGCAACATATTTTTTACTCTTCCAATCAAAGTTTCTGAATGCGCTTCCCCCGATCGGGCGATCGCTAGGGTCATGTATATTTGTTCAAACACTTTGAGGATATAAAAGTTGTACTTTAATAACAGTTTATTAGTTTTGATTGCCCTGTGGCTCGGTGAAAGCCGAATTTTCTCCAATCTTGCTATCTTTAACATTTTGCACCTCTACCGCAGACCCCTTTAGATTCGTCGTGAACTTGAGTTTCTCATTGCTGAGTAAAGTTAAATTGGAGGCACTTTACCAGGCGGATCTCTAGTTCTTATTAAAATTACTTCGGCTCTCGCCAACCGGTTTCAGGGCAATATCGCAGGCAAATTTGAGTATTTTATTTTTTTGGGAGAGGGGTCGATCGGTCTTTACCGCTTATCCTGTACCACCAACCCCCCATGTGTAATCTTGATTTTGTGTCAATTAATTAATTGGTCAGCCCTGGGTTCTCATCCGTAAGCCCTCCGCCCTCATCCTTAAGACCTCCGTGGCGATCGATAATCGATACTTCACCATCGATAATTCCTAATAATTTATTGCTAATTTACCGCTTTCATGATATAGAAAATTTTTAATTTAACTGTTTTAATCGAGTTAAAGTTAAGCAGCAAAAATAAACATCAGCAGCCAAGAACTCTCAACAATACAACGACCATAAAATTGTTCCGGTACTCTCAAGCAACTCTTTTTTTGGCATCTAGAGGATTACCCCTCATCAGGCCGGTTTCTCGGAGAATTATTGGACTTGGTAGCGAAGCCGTTACAAAACAACAGGGTTGGGCAGCCTCGCCGTGGGTCATGCCCGCTCAAAATGCCGAGCTTGCAACAGTCACCAAAAACTACTTCTGCGTCACATACCATTTGAAAGCAAATCTTACAATCTGCCTGAAGATAGATATATTTTGGCAGAACTCTTAGTATTGATCCGAAAAAAAACTCAGTTCGCGAGGTTTCCTCGAATGAGAGAAAATTGTGCCACTAAAAATTAGAACAAATATTTGGTCGGGGGAATTATCTAAATTTCTAATTAATCATCGGGAACTAAAATTACGAGGGTGCTGTCGTTTAGTCAAGAGATTCAAATCCTAGGTCAGGGAAGGATTTGTCAAAGCTGGGAGTGTTACAAAACTTCAATACACCCAGCCTAGATCGGAAAAAAAGCAAGGGTAGAATTTGGGGGACAGAGGTTTTGGGTAGTTATTTAGGAGTTGTCAGTTGCGAGTTTAAATTCAGCTAATTCACTGTAGAAATTACGTAGAAACTCTACAGGCAGGGGCCCTTCGGCGCAGCTTACTGTAGAAAATACCGAGAACATCTTAAAAGCTCGGAGCTTCGGCGTAGCACTTACAGTGTAGGTTGCGGATTAATTGATTTTGGTACGCAATGGCAGAATATAAAACTCGCAAAATAGCGAAAAAAACCTTGCAGTTTAAGTGGCATCTATAATAGTAAAGATGAGGAAACCAGCTCCTATAGGGGGCGAAAGCATGAAGTAAAAAAAAAACTTCTGCAGCCTCCTGTTTGCTGATAAATTGATTCTAAGAAGCTTACCATTTTTTGGGAAATATCAACAATGGATGAACTAACGTTGTTAGAAGAAGGAGCGGGAACACTTTTTCCCGCTCAAGATGAAACACAAAAGCCAGTCGGGGATTTAGGCGACGACAGCTCTACAATTTCCGATGAGGAGTTAGCCGAGTTAATTCAGATAGCGCTCACCGAAAACACCGACGGCATTACCACCACATTTCCAGCTCTGTCTAACGGCGTACTGGAAGAAGGTGCTGCTGATGACAGCCAAATGGCGGAATCTAACGGCGTACTAGAAGAAGGTGTGGGCGACATAGATGACTTAGATGATGACAGCGGCATCGATCGCCGCCGAACCGTCGTCGGTACCGATGACGATGACTTAATTGTCGCCACCGGCGAACAGGATGAGATATTCGGCAAAAAAGGCAAGGACAGAATCAAAGGAAACCGAGGCAAAAAAAATAAAATCTTCGGCGGTAAAGATGACGACGATTGCGAGGGCGGCGATGACGACGATGAAATAAGAGGCGATCTGGGCAAAGATACCGTCATGGGCGGCAACGGCAACGACACCCTTAACGGCGGTAAAGACAACGATACCGTGATGGGTGGCAGTGGCAACGACATCTGCGAAGGCGATGACGGCGATGACTGGACCCACGGCAACGAAGGAGATGATGACGTTGACGGCGGCGCCGGCAACGATACCGTCTATGGCGGCAAAGGCAACGACGATTGTGAGGGCAGCGAAGGCAACGATGCAGTCAGGGGCGACACAGGCAACGACAACGTTAGCGGCGGCGACGGCAACGATACCGTTAACGGTGGCAAAGATAACGATACCGTGATGGGCGATGCCGGCAGCGACGTTTGCATGGGTGACGACGGCGACGACAGCGTGATGGGCGGCGACGGCGACGACAGCGTGATGGGCGGTGCCGGCAGCGACGTTTGCATGGGTGACGACGGCGACGACAGCGTGATGGGCGGCGACGGCGACGACAGCGTGATGGGCGGTGTCGGCAGCGACGTTTGCATGGGTGACGACGGCGACGACAGCGTGATGGGCGGCGACGGCGACGACAGCGTGATGGGCGGTGCCGGCAACGACGTTTGCATGGGTGACGACGGCGACGACAGCGTGATGGGCGGCGACGGCGACGACAGCGTGATGGGCGGTGCTGGCAACGATACCCTCGTGACTGGCGACGGCAATGACATGGCAGACGGTGGCGACGGCGACGACAGCGTTAGCGGCGGCGGCAACGGCGACGATACGCTGATGGGCGGCGAGGGCAACGATACCCTGATGGGCGGTACTGGCAACCATACCTGTGTCGGCGGTGCTGGAGATGACGTTTATGTCGTGAGTAACAGTACCTCTGGGGCAAAAGCAGTCATCACTGACTACACAGACGGCAGCGACAAATTTCTGCTGTTTGGCGACTTGAACTTTAGCAGCTTGACCTTTATACAAGTCGGTGGCGATACCGAAATTCGGGTCAATAACTTTGCCTTGGCGCTATTGTTGAATGTCAACGCAACGCTGATCACTGCTGGCGACTTTTTGGAAGTTAATCCTGAAACTCCAACTCAAACTCAAACTCCAACTCCAACTCCAACTCCAAGTCAAACTCTCACTCCGATTTTTAACCCTCCGCGAGTGGAAGCTAATAATAGCTTGACTGCTGGTTCCAGCGGCGGCGAGCAAACTATTACTTCTGAGTTGTTGCGGTTTGTCGATGACGAGCAAGGTCCTAGCGGCACAGTCTTCAAGTTAACCGAGCTACCCGATGCTACAACCGGCCAACTATTGTTTAATGGAGTCGCCGTAACACAAGTCGGTTTTACCTTCACTCAAGCAGACATTAACGCAGGCTTGGTAAGGTTCAAAGCGACAGTAGGTTTTGTCGGTGCGCTGAGTTTTGGTTTTGAAGTTAGCAACGGCAAACGATCTCTCACCGGCCAGCGTTTTAGCTTGAACATCGAGCAAAATGTCTTTAAGTTTAGTGGCACTACAGCACCTCAAGTTATTGTCGGTTCTGCGACGCTGGATAACGATATTGAAGGCAGCGATGGTGACGATAACATTACAGCCGGCAAAGGCAAAGACAAAATCATCGGCGGCAAAGGCAAGGACACAATTAAAGGCGGCGATGGCGATGACGATATCGACGGCGGCGATGACGATGACGATATCGAAGTTGGCCTAGGCAAAAACAAAATAAAAGGAGGCTTGGGCAAAGACAAAATTCAAGGCGGCGATGACGATGACGATATCGACGGCGGCGATGATGATGACGATATCATCGGTGGTAAAGGCAAAAACACGCTAAAAGGCGGCTTGGGCAAAGACAAAGTTCAAGGCGGCGATGATGATGACGATATCGACGGCGGCGATGATGATGACGATATCATCGGTGGTAAAGGCAAAAACACGCTAAAAGGCGGCTT
>NZ_JAUBVD010000009.1:33393-34940 GCF_036705675.1 Microcoleus sp. AT8-A3 | reverse complement strand
GGGCAACGACAAAGTTCAAGGCGGCGATGATGATGACGAGATCGAAGGTGGTCTAGGAACCAATACTCTAATTGGGGGTAGTGGAAAGGATCGCTTTATTTACCGCACTTCTCGCCAAGAGATTCAAACAGTTGTAGAAGCTGACTTTATTACTGACTTTAGTGTCGATGACGATGTTTTAGAGCTTTCTACGGCAGCTTTTGGTAATCTCACCGTTTCTAGCTTGACCCGACTGGAGATTACTGCTACTTCTACTGTGGGGTCGATCGGCAGCGCTAACTTGCTCGATTTCAGCCTGGATACCACTGTTAACAGCATCGCGTCTTTGCAAGCGCGGTTTATAGCTTTGGGTGGCAACCGAGACGCGCCTACTTTCTGTCAGTTTATAGATGCCGAGACCGGTCGTGCTGTACTGGTATTTGCTGTTGGGGCGCGCTTTGAAGTTCTCACGAGTTTCTCGGCAAGCATTCGCCTGCAAATCAGTAACTTTGTCTTCACAGGCACGCCACTAAATGTTCCTGTAGGTACTGCTGGTGCTGACAATGTGAATTTCGGCACTTATCCGGCTGCCGTTAATTTCGATGGTTTAGCAGGCGATGACAACATTGTCGGCAGCAATTTTAACGATACCATCCTTGGCGGCGACGGCAACGATACCATCACCGGCGGCCTTGGTTTGGATGTCATAAGCGGCGGCAGTGGTGCGGATCTGTTTGTTTACAGGACAACGAAAGAAGGCGGCGATAAAATTGCTGACTTTACTGTTGGGGTGGACAAATTCGAGTTTAGCGCGAGCGCTTTCGGCAATTTGACTACGACTAACTTTGACGGTGTTAGCGGTTCAAATCCTGACATTACTGGCAAAGAGTTAGTGATTTTCACAGGCGGCAGTTATGCCTCTTTGCAAGATGCACAAGCTAAAGCCCTGGGCAATTCTACAACTGCTGGTTTCTTCGCCTTTACTAATGCGTCGAACGAAACAGAGTTGTATTTTGACTCGAACGGTACCGTAGCCGGTGGTTCGACCTTGATTGCGAATCTGGGTACTGCTGCTAGCAATCTGGGAACGGCGGACTTTGTATTTACAGGTACGATCGCATCTCCTGCTGGTACTACTACCAACTCAGGTAGCGTGGCCGATTTAACTGCTGCTGGAAACACTTTCCCAAGCGACTTTAACAATTTCGGTTCAGGTGTTGGCGGTTACAACTTCACTACTCCTGTGTTGTTTACCGGAGATGCGAAGGCTAACAGCGTCACGGGTACTGAGTTTGCTGACATCTTCAGCGGTGGTTCTGGTGCAGATATTCTGACTGGCGGTGCTGGTGCGGATCTGTTTGTTTACAAAGCAGTAGGCGAAGGCGGTGATACGATTACTGACTTTACCTCTGGAACTGACAAATTCGAGTTTAGCGCGAGCGCTTTCGGCAATTTGACTACGACTAACTTTGACGGTGTTAGCGGTTCAACTCCTGACATTACTGGCAAAGAGTTAGTGATTTTCACAGGCGGCAGTTATGCCTCTTTGCAAGATGCACAAGCTAAAG
>NZ_JAUBVD010000009.1:0-33293 GCF_036705675.1 Microcoleus sp. AT8-A3 | reverse complement strand
AATCTGGGAACGGCGGACTTTGTATTTACAGGTACGATCGCATCTCCTGCTGGTACTACTACCAACTCAGGTAGCGTTGTGGATTTAATCACTAATCCCGGTACTTTCCCGACAAGCGGAGTTAACAACTTCGGTTCTGGTGTTGGCGGTTACAACTTCACCACTCCTGTCTTATTTACAGGAAGTGCGACAGCTAATAACGTCACCGGCACTGAGTTTGCTGACATCTTGAACGGCGGATCGAGTGCTGATATTTTCGACGGCGGTGCAGGTAACGACAGTATCTCCGGCGATGCAGGTAACGACAGCATTTTCGGCGGCGCGGGTAGCGACAGTCTCTTCGGCGGCGAGGGGAATGACACTTTAATCGGTGGTGTGGGAACCAATGTTCTCAACGGCGGTGCTGGTGCGGATGTGTTTGTGTTCACCGGAACTACTGCTGACGGCGGGGATGTAATTACCAATTACAGCATTGCTGATGATGTAATTAATCTCGACAAAACTGGTTTTGCAGCGTTTACAACCGGAGGGACTTTGGCTTCGAGTTTCTACGCTTACAGCAGCACAGTTTCTGTAACTGCGCTCGAAGCAACTTTAACCGGCCCGTCCATCATGGCTATCTACGACGGTTTGTCTACTAAACTGTATTACGATAGCAACGGTTCTACGGTTGGCGGTAACAGTTTGTTTGCAACTGTCAATAATGTCGATTTAGGAATTTCCGGTAATACTGAATTGTTCTTGTTCTAAACGGCAAGAATCCTAATCGGGATATCGGTACGGTTAGGGACACAGCCATGCTGTGTCCCTACAAGATACGGGTAAGGACACAGCCATGCTGTGTCCTTTTTTTTGGTAATTGTTAAACAATTTAGCTGCTCTTTTTTGGGTAGGGAAATGGCATTGCTGTGTTCTTTTTTCCGTTGTTGTCGATGGTTGGAGTCGATCGCACTCGCGAGGGCAATTTCACCATCCAATCCGGTTTATTTTACCCGTTATATCCATTCCGGTTGATTAAACCGCAGAGGACACAGAGGATACAGAGAAAGGGGAGAGAGAGATGAATAATTCCGATGCCAATGGATTTGATATTACCGAAAATCAGGACACTCCGCCGTGCCGTTTCTCTACAATTAATCCGGCGGTGGTTAAATTTGTATTCACATGGACGCACTTCGACAAAGAAACCGGGTTTTTTACCTCATCTTCGAGTGCGAACGAAGTATTTTCGTAAAAAAACCAGGTTTCTGGGCCCCATGCGTCACTCCTAATTGATTAACCCCTCTCCTGTGCAAGTACAAACGTCCCTTTAATTGTTGATAGTAAATTGTCATAACTTTGATTTGAGTCCACAGCTTTTTTAACCATTAAGCGCCACAGCTAATGATAATTATTCATAAGCTGATGATAAAAATTTATAGTTTAATGGTAAGAGTGAAGCGGGCAATGCCCACCCTACAAATAGAGTCCTCGATCGCCCTAATCTAAAATCTATGAGTGCCCAAAATCCCTTGTCAGTCTGTTTCGCGGATGTGAAGGCGGCGGCAAATCGCTTGCAGGGCAAGGCTTTCAAGACGCCGGTGCTGACTTCGGAAACTTTCAACAAACGCACAAATTCTCAGGTATTTTTCAAGTGCGAAAACTTTCAGCGCACGGGTTCGTTTAAATTTCGGGGTGCTTGCAATGCTTTGATGCAGCTATCTGAAGCCGAAAAACGGCGGGGAGTGCTGACTTTTTCTTCGGGAAATCACGCGCAGGCGATCGCCCTTGCGGCCCAGTTGTTACAGATTCCTGCTACTGTTGTCATGCCGACAGATGCGCCAAAAGTCAAGCAAGAAGCGACTCGCGGCTACGGTGCAGAGATTATTTTGTACGATCGCACTCAAGTTTCCCGCGAAGAGTTAGCCGCTAAAATTGCCGCAGAACGACACTTGACAATTATTCCTCCTTATGATCATGCGTGGGTGATTGCGGGACAAGGTACGGCGGCGCTGGAATTAATCGCAGAAGTTGGGGAGTTGGATTTGCTGCTGGTTTGCTGTGGGGGCGGGGGTTTGCTGTCGGGATGTGCGATCGCGACAAAAACTTTGTCTCCGCAGTGTAAAGTAATAGGAGTGGAACCGGAGCAAGCAGACGATGCGGCGCGATCGTTCCGCACGAAAACGCTACAAACTGTTATTAACCCGGATACGATTGCTGACGGTGCGCGCACACCATCTTTGGGGAAATTAACCTTTCCTTTGGTGCTGCATTATGTTGATGATATGGCAACAGTTTCAGAAGAGGCAATTCGCAGCACAATGTTTTTTATGTGGGAACGCATGAAGATAGTTGTGGAACCGACGGGAGTGTTAGCGGCGGCGGCTTTGCTTTCAGGTGTTGTGCCGGCTGAAAATGCGAGGATTGGCGTGATTGTGAGCGGCGGAAATGTGGATTTGAAGGAAGTCAATCGATTTTAGATTTTAGATTTTAGATTTTAGATTTTAGATTTTAGATTTTAGGCGTTGCTGAATACAGGTAAGCTGTTCTCCATTTAAATTGTGTGTCAAAAATCACTCAAATTATTGTGGGATGGGCACGCGAGTCCGTCCCGAATATGCAATTTAAACGCGCAACAGCTTATGAATGGAAAATTTCGGAATTACTATAAGCCAACTATCGTGAGTTATGTAACTTCCCATAAAACTTTATTCATACCGTGAATCAGCAACGCCAGATTTTAGATTGAATAATTTATGTAGCAGCTTCTCTGATAAAATGCTGGCACAGCAAACTTTGATAACACAGCACAATGTCTTCAGAAACAAACTCAGCGGCTCAATCTACAACTGGTGCAGATGCGATCGATGTTGCGATCGCCTCTGGAATCGACTTTGACGGTACTCCGATTCCGCAAGCAAAATTAGACCTCTACCAGCAAGTGATGGGATTAGAAGCCGGCAGACAGCGCAGCGGCGTGTCAAATACAATGCGATCGCGCATTGTCCGAATCGGTGTCAAACACATCGGACAAGAGGAACTCGATAAAATGCTGGTTGCGGCAAACTTTGCACCGCTGAAAGAGAAAGAAATCGCTTTTTATTACGGCGGTAAATAGATCGTATTTATCCCACATCTTGCACCATTCTCAATAAGCCTTTTATGAACAGGCAAGATGCCTGTTCCACAAGAAAATCAATTCTTTGTGGAACAGGCATCTTGCCTGTTGCTGCCGATTTTGCCTAAAATAGACATAACCCACGCTCATAACATCTGTCATGCAAAGTTACACCCTCGCAGAAGTATGTAATCCACAGGGGACAGTCTTTAACCGAGCTGCTGTGGAGCCAGTTTTACTCACAGATAAATCGCAGCCCAGCCACGTAATTATGTCCGCTGATGCCTATCAGCGCTTGATAGAGCGGCTGATGGAATTAGAAGATATGCTTTTAGGTTCATCAGCAAAATCTGCCCTGAGTCAGTCTCAAATGGTTGGTACTAAAACCTTTGTAGAAACACTAAAACAACTGGCCAATGGCGAAACTTGATGGTTTACAAACAGTTCTCGACTTTCTCAAGGGTTTGCCACCTAAAATAGCGGCTCAAATTGCTAAAAAAGTGTTAGCGCTGAATGTCGATCCTTTACCTAATGATAGCAAGCAATTAATCGGATATCCGGGTTATTATCGGGTAGATAGTGGCGAGTATCGGATTATTTACAGCTTTAATTCCGAAGAAGATTTGGTAGAAATTATTCTAGTTGGTAAGCGTAACGATGATGAAGTGTACAAAAAATTAGAGCGCCTTTTTTAAGAAACTCATTCTCAGTGATGCTGCTTTAAATATCTGGTAATTATTTTGATATTACTCCGGTTTTAAAGTGCGTTCCATCAGTGATAAAACAGCGTGTTCAGGAGTAATTTCACCATTTAATAAGCGATAAACTTGACGAGAAACAGGCACTTCTATGCCGCGTTGATTGGCCAAATCAATCAACACATTAGTAGTATTGACTCCCTCAGCAGTGCTCTGCAATTCCTGCAAAATTTGCTCTAAAGATTTGCCTTCAGCTAATCCGAAACCAACCCGATAATTGCGTGATAAAGGACTGTTGCAAGTAGCGAGCAAATCTCCCAAACCAGACAAACCGTAAAAAGTTTCTGCGCGAGATCCCAAACGAACTCCCACCCGAATCATTTCCGGCAAAGCGCGAGTCAGCAAAGCAGATTTAGCATTAGTTCCTAATTGTAAACCGTCGCAAACACCAGCGGCGATCGCAAATACATTTTTCAAAGTTCCACCTAACTCAGTTCCCAGCGGGTCTTCATTCACATAAACCCGAAAAATATCAGAACTGTAAATATTTTGCACTTGCTTGGCCGCCGCTAAATCCAAACTCGCCGCTACCGTTGCAGCCGGCAAGCCCTGCTGAATTTCCTCGGAAAGATTAGGGCCCGAAAGTACGACTATTGAATTGTTAGGAAAGGCATTTTGCCAAATTTGAGATGGAGTGCGGGTAGTCGCGGGGTCTAAACCTTTGGTGACGGTAACTATAATTGTACTGGGACTTAACTGTAAAGCCAAAAGTCGATCGACCGTTGCTCCAACTCCTTTCATCGAAACTGCCGAAACAACAACATCCGCACCTGTTATAACTGATTCTAGATTAACAGAACTGCTGCGCGACCACAAATTAACTCGATCGCCTTTTTTTCCTCCCAGATTGGCCAGTGCCGAACCCCAAGCACCTCCGCCTAATATTGTCAAGCTTGCCATAGAATTTAGTTTAATGAATTTAACCGCAGATTAACACAGATAAATCACCGATAAATCATAGCAATCAATCTGCGTTAATCCGCCTACATCTGTGGTTAACAAATCCTCAGCCTACAAACGCGGCCGCAATCCATAATGACGGTAACGCCAATAATCTCGTAAAATGCGATCGTGATCGAAACACAATTCACGAGGAATCTGCCAAGATTCAAAAATTTGTAAATTTTTAGCATCGTCGGCTGCTTGAGGTTCGCCCGTTGCCGAAGCCAAGAATACAATACTAATAGTGTGTTGGCGGGCGTCGCGATTTGGGTCAGAATAAACGTAAAATTGCTCAATTAATTCTACATTCAAACTCGTTTCTTCTAAAGCTTCGCGTTTTGCCGCTGTTTCTACCGCTTCCCCGTAATCGACAAAGCCGCCGGGAATTGCCCAGCCGTAGGGAATATTGCGGCGTTCGATGAGTATGATCGGGCGATGGGGGCGATCGGCTAATTCGATGATAATATCAACTGTAGGAGCGGGATTTCGATAAGTCATATGCGAAGGAAGAAGGAAGGCACGACACGGATTTTGACACGAATACACGGATTAATTTCAACGGGTTCGGAGTTCCTTCTTCCTGCTGAATTATGCTAAACCGCGAATTAGTACGCGCTGCCTTTGCAAAACCTCTGAGTACAGCTTTTCCAACTCAGTAATATTCTGACTGAGAGTGTATCGCTCCATCGCCCGTTGGCGTGCTTTTTGACCAAGCAGCATTCCCAACTCAGGATGATCGCAAAACAGCGGCAGCAAGGTTTGCAACTGACTCCGTACCCGCTGAGTGTTCAAAACTATCCCCGCGCCTTCCTCCAAAGCCTCGCCGTCAGCACCGGCATCCGTTGCCAAACAAGCTAAACCGCAGGCCATCGCTTCCAGCAACGACAGCGACAGTCCCTCCACTAAAGAAGGCAAAATAAATACGTCTGCCCCCCGGAGGATTTCGATGCGGCGTTCCTCCTCGGCGACAAATCCGAGCCACACAATGCCATCATCTTCGCCGTAAAACAGTTGCAGCGAGGCGGCTAGGGGCCCGTCGCCTACGATCGCCAATACGTTCCCAGGGCCAAAATTACAGTGTTTCCACGCCTTGAGCAAAGCCTCGACATTTTTCTCCTGGGCAATGCGGCCTTGGTAAACAAAAATTCGATCGGCTTTTAATTCCGACTTCAACCCCGAAGGCCCTGGAGAATATTTAATGGCATCCACGCCGTTGGGAATCACGGCTACCCGTTCCTGTGGCACTCCCAACTTCACCAATATATCCCGCTGAATCTGAGAAAAAACGATCGTCGAGTCGTAGTTCGCCAAAAATGGAGCGTACAGTTGATACATCAGGTGTTGGGTTCCCGATGTCAAATTCCGCAATTTGCGATCGAACGGCGGGTGAAAAGTCGCCACCAAAGGCAAATTCAATTCTTGACAAATTTCCGGCAGCAGAAAGTCTAAAGGCGAAAGCGTCAGGGAAGCGTGAACAACATCTGGTTTCAGCCGCCGCAGAGATTTCATCAGCACTGTGCGGGACTTGAGAGTGGGAATCGTATAAATTTGCGATTTGTAGTGACAGGGTAAAGAGACTTCGTTGCAACTGGCGGATGAGAGCGAAGTGGTATATGAGGTTTGAGTAATTCCCTTTCCCCATGAACCATTTGCCATACTCCACCCCGTATTGTTCCTGTCCAGTGAGTCCGCCTCTTGGGCAAAGTGCAGAAAACTAACCTGGTATCCCCGGTCTAATAGTGCGTTGGTGACTTCCCTGGAGTAAGTGACGTTACCGCAAAAAGGTGATTTTTTTCCTAGCCAAGCGATGTGCATTCCAGTAAATCAGAGTTTGTTATTTTTTAGATTCGATCGACTTTGCTATTACTGCTACGGAAAATATACCAGGTTAAGACACCCCCAGCCATCGCTAATCCTGCTAAAGCCAAAAATACTGTTGGCAAACCCAGAAATGTTTCTGCTACCCCGGCCAAAGCCAACGGTAAACTCAAAGCGATATTAGTGGCATTGTTTTGCAGCCCGAAGACTTTTCCCCGCATTTCTTCTGGGGTTTCTGCTTGAATTGTAGTCTGCATCGGCACTCCCACCAATGAGGCAAATAAACCCAACAGGGTAATGAACAGCACCGACAGCCACAAATGGTCTGTAAACGCAGAAAGGGCCATCAGAGCAAGTGCCATCCCAATCGAGCCGATTAAACTCAGTTGGGAGTGAGAAAATTTGTGGCCGAGATAGCCGACTGTCGTCGCCCCAGCAGCCATGCCGACGCCCACCGCCGCCAGCAAAAAGCCAAATTGTGATGCTTTCATACCGGGGAGGATTTCTGCCAGCCGAACTGCTAGAACTGCCAAGGCTGCAAAAATGGAAAATAGAATAATTAGTTGAATTAAAGCATTGCGGACTTTGGGTTGATCGTTGATGTAACGCAGGCCATCTCGCAAATCTGCTAAGGGGTGGGGCGGTTCGTGTTCGACTTCGTTTTTTTCGCCTGTTTGCATCGACAGCAAGAGCACTCCGGCGAAGGCGTAACTTCCGCCTACTACTAATTCTTTGCCGATGCCGAGTCCGCCGCCGAGGTTGGAAAATAGGGTGTCGGCTAAAGCTAGTAAGGGTTCTCCGACTGCGAAGCCAATAATCACCGAACCCATCATGGTTGTGGTGTAGAGGGAGTTGGCTGATAGCAGGTGGCGGCGTTCCACAATTAGGGGAATCACTGACTGTTCTGCTGGCGCGAAAAATTGAGTTAAAGTCGAGACTAGGAATGTCACTAACAGCAGCAAGCAGAATCCGAGCGGCAGTTGACCGAGTTCCCACCCGTCAGACAGCCACAGCAGCACGGGCAATGTTAAAACAAAGGCTCCCCGCAGCAGGTTTGTGGCGACTAGCACTGCTTTTTTCGACCACCTATCGACATACACGCCTGCGGCGGCCCCGAACAGCACTGCGGGTATGGTAAAGGCGATCATGATTGCTGATACCCACCTGCTGATGGTTTGATCTGGCGCTTGAAAGCGGCTGGCTACGAGGGCGATCGTCAGTACGAGATAAACTTTATCTGCTAGTTGGGAAAAAACTTGCCCACTCCACAATGCTAGAAAATTTGGGTTTTTGAGCACTGGCAGAAATCCCGTTTGTTTTTCGGGAATTTCGGCTACTGCTTCGGAGAGTTCTGCTGCTGACTCTGGTGTGGGAACCGGGGGGATTGCTTCGGGCTGTGGGCTATTGCCGTTGTTCCAGTCTGGTGCTGGAGTTGTGGGGTATTTATCCATTTCTGGGTCTGGGACGTTGCTCCATTGTCGATCGGCCAAGACCGGCTCGGAGCTAAAATCGGGAAAATTTTCTCGTTCTTCCATTTTGTGGTGGGTCACAGCTAACACAGATATTCTCAAATCAGAATCAGACAGTCGCATCATAGGATTTGGGGTGGATGGCCTGGGATGGTGGAGGTTGGAGGGATTGGAATTTGAAATTGAGGTGTTAACCCCTAAGTTTATTAATAATCTCGTAACTTTATCTATATCTATTATCTGATGTCGCAACAACCTTGAAAATTTACCTGAAATTGCCGGCAGGTTCGGGTATCCGGCAGGCTGGGGGTGCGATGTACGATCGCCCCTTCACCTATTTAAGTCAACACTCAAAATTTAAAACTCAAAACTCTCTAGGTAGGTGTCGATCGAGCTTCCCGATCGAATCGTGCAACCTAAATGATACTGGGCATATTGTCGCAAAATATTTTCGACAGATATCCAAGTTGTTCGATCGGCAATCCCCTCTCCTAGTTCTGGACTAGCCAACTGTTGCAGCGCTGCTAATTCCTTAGCATTAATCTCGAAATTTGTCAAGTGTTTGCTGTCATTCGTTTGCCGGGAACGGGAGGCGGATTTGTACAAGCTACCGGTTTCTGAAGAGAGTTCTGCCTCTAGGTTAGCTAGCTCGGACAGGCTGAAGGTTCCCCCAGAGGGTATACTAAACCCGGTTTGCCAGTTCGGATCGGTGAAATTTGGGATGAGCGGCCCTCTGGTGGCGCAGCAGACTTGGACTTGGGGGGCGAGGCCTGCTAAGGCTAGCAGGTGAAAAATGCCGTGGGTGAGGTGAGCAATCAGCACGGCGGCAGATTGGATTTCTGTGCGATCGGACAAACGCTCCAAACGGCTCAAATGTTCGCCCAGCAACCAAAACAGGTCTTCTTGGGGCTCATCGGAAAGGGCGCTGGCGATCGCCAATTCCGCCAGATATTGCGACGCTGCGAGTTTTCCGAGGTTGCGGCTCAAACCCGGATGGGATTCTACGGTGTTGGCTTGGGTAATTTTGTCGAGCGATCGGCCTTTGGCAATTAGCAATTCGTTGACGACAAATAATTCGCTTCGGCCGCCAATGGTCGATCGTTGTTTGCGAACACCGGGTGCTACGGCTCGAATTAAGCCGAATTCCCGCGTTAAAATTGTCAGCAGTCGATCGGATTCGCCGATCGGCGCACTCTTAAGATTGATTCCAGTTGCTTTGTAAGTTCGAGTCACTCGATTTTAGATTTTAGATTTTAGATTTTAGATTTACAAGGACAGTAGCAAAAACAGTCCGCGACGCAGAACTTTTATTAGATACTCGTTACCAGGCTCTGCCTGGTAACGCAGATCCGGAGGCTCTGCCTCCTAATCCCAGCCGAGGCAGAGCCTCTAAATATGGGTTCCCAGGCAGAGCCTTGGAACCAGTTAAATTAGCCATTGCTAATAACTAATAACTAATAACTAATGACTAATGACTAATGAATTCCCCATTAGCCATTACCAATTAGCCATTGCTAATAACTAATAACTAATGACTAATGACTAATGACTAATGACTTTTATCTAAATTATCGCGCTGGCGCATTAATTCCGGGCCGCGAGAAGTCCCCAAACGAGTGGCCCCAGCTATTACCAAATCTAAAGCTTGTTCGTGAGTACGAATTCCGCCGGCAGCTTTAATCCCAATCCGTCCCTTCGTAACTTCTTTCAGCAGTCGCACATCGTCAACTTTCGCCGGGCCAAAAAAGCCAGTGTTGGTTTTGATGTAGGCGGCGCCGGCTTCCATGCAAATCTCAGCCGCTAATTGTTTTTCGGCATCGGAAAGGAGGGAACTTTCGATAATTGCTTTAATGGTGAGATTAGTTTCTTCGCAAATTTGGGCTAATTCCCGGTGGAATTCGTCGATTCTTCCAGCTTTCAACAATCCTAAGTTAACAGAGACATCTAACTCTACGGCTCCATTATCTGCTGCTTCTAGAGCTTCGTAAACTTTCACCGTTGAAGTCGAAGCACCGGTGGGAAAACCTATAACTGTACAGACTTTGGGACGTTTGCCGTGCAGCAGCTCAACTGCTTGTCTGACGTAGGCGGGATACACGCAAACTGTGACAAAGCCAAATCTCTCTGCTTGTTGGCAACAGTGTTCTACTTGCTCTGGCGTGGCGGTGGGGTCGATCAGGCCGTAGTCGATCAAGGGGGCAATATCGATGTCTGCCTGGTTTGCAGCCATTGCTGTTTTTTCTCCGAAGTAACTACTTTATTAAGTATGTATCGAATTTACCAATCTAAAATCTAAAATCTAAAATCTAAAATCGATCGACTTTACTTTGACCCCGATCGAGCATAAATACTCAATTTGCTGCTCGCAAAAACTCTTGTGGGAATTGGTTTGCCAATTTATGTCAAAAAATTATTTTGGTATCTGCCTTTAGATACATTTTTGATCTTTCTTTAGGTATACTTTGTTAAAAGGAGTTGCGGTAGAGCCTGCGTCAGCTACGCTAGGGCAGAGCCTGGTAGCGGCTACTGTTTTTACTCTGAGTAGTGCTTTAAAAACATAAAAGCCAGTGCCAAGCATGAATCATTTAGAACTCGAACAAGAAATTGGGAAGATGGCTAGAGCGATGATGACTCGCAATAGTTTAATTGGTAAGGATTTGATTGCGGATCTCAGAGGGCGGCTGTCTGTTGACAGTGTAGCTGCTTTGATGATTGTCAGTATTGAGCGTTTGATTTGGTATGACTGCGAGTCCGTAATCTGGAGTTTGAGTTATTTGATTCCTGCTGACGTGATGGAAGAAATTCGCCGGATTACTGCGCTGGTTGTTTGCCAGCGGTTGATGGGCAAGGGTTTTCTGCTGGGGAAAGATTTTAGTATTGATGCAACAGGCCAGTTGATGTTGAGTGAGAATGCTAAAACAGCGGTTGTGATTGCTTGAATTGGGCAACCAGAAGTAGAAGCTATTAGCACTAGGAGATTTGCAGTTAGACTTGGGGCGCCCTAGAACTTTTTGTGTAACTGCAAACCTAATTCGGGATGCGGTGGTAAGAGTTGCGCGATTCACCAAAAAATTGGGTCTGAAGCCCCGTCCTTTTAGGACGGCTTTCCCTTAACCTTGAGGCTCCTGATTAATTCTCTCTAAGTACATCAGTTTTAGTTCTAGCTACAGCTTTGCAATGTTCTTCAATAATTGCAAATTCAGATTCCTGAATCCGAAAAAATAAACGTTTATTCAGGAAATTTTTCGAGTTTTTGCTGTAGGATTATATGACAACAAAGAGGATGACTCATGTTGGGCTGTCAACAAAATTTCATTCGAGTTGATTCAGATATTCAAGCTATTATTGAATACCTGTGTTCTGAATCTGCAAAACTTTCTAATTGTGGGACTTACTATTCCCGCCAGCTATACTTTAAAACTGGTAAAATCCCAAACCGTGCTCAGTTGCACAAAGTTTTGGGGACGGAAAACCGAAACCGACACTATCAAGCGTTCTACTCTGATACTGCTCAACAAATTCTGACGGGCGTAGCAGAGTCTTTTAAGTCATTTATGGGATTACTAAAGGCTTTTAAAAATGGCGTAATTACGGAACGTCCGAAGCTACCGAAATATCGTCAAGGCGGAATGGCACTTGTGACATTTACGGGTAGGTCGGTAAAACTCAACGACGGAATGTTGAGATTCCCTTTGGGTAGCAAGGTTAAAGCGTGGTTCGGTCTAGATGCGTTTTTCCTTCCGATGCCTTCTAATCTTGATTTCAAAGCGATTCGGGAATATCGCATACTTCCCCGGAACGGCTGTTTCTACCTAGAGTTTGTCTACACAACGACCAATGTCCAGGCAGATATAGACCCTGCTAAGTGCTTAATGATCGACCACGGCGTAGATAACTGGTTAACTTGCGTGAGCAATGTCGGTACAAGTTTTATCGTCGATGGCAAGCTTTTAAAGTCGCTTAACCAGGGATACAACAGACGAGTTGCATTTCTCATGAAGGGAAAAGTTAATGGCTATTGGTCTAAAAGGCTTGCCAGCTTGACCGAAAGACGGAATCGTCAGATGCGAGATGCCGTTAACAAGGCAGCAAGGAAGGTAATTAAGCACTGCTTAAAAAATCGGATAGGAACGGTTGTATTCGGTTGGAATAAGGGACAAAAAAATTCTGCCAACATGGGAAGCAAAACTAATCAAAAGTTTGTGCAAATCCCTACGGGAAGACTGAAAGATAGAATTGCTCAACTCTGTGAGCAGTATGGCTTGAGGTTCGTTGAAACGGAAGAATCTTATTCGTCAAAAGCTTCTTTTGTCGATCGTGATTTGCTACCTACTTTCGGCGAAAAACCCGAAGGGTGGCTTCCAATTGGCACGCGGATTAAACGTGGTTTGTACCGAACGGCGCAAGGCTGGCTAATTAATGCAGATTGCAATGCTTGTGGCAACATTGGTAGAAAAGTAGCGGTGATGCTTGGACTTGATCTAAGCGGAATCAGTAGAGGCGAGTTGTCAGCGCCTTTAAGACTTAAATTATGGTCTTAAGAATCCCCATGCCTTCAGGCTGGGGAGTGTCAAGCAGAGTTAAAATTCGCAGCAGCTCTAAAAAACGATGAGTGCGGTTAGCTAAAAGAGCTTTTTACGAGAGGAAAATAGTTAGTTTCGACCGCAAATTGTTGAGGTTGTTACGGGTACTGTGTACGGGCGATCGCCCTGTATCAAATTTTTCATATTTTTAGTGGAATTACAGTTTTATTCCAGGTATGGTTTCATGTAGAATCATCCCTAAGATAGATACAAAATATTATGAACTTAATTCAAAACTTGGAAGCGGCTTGGTATTACCATCTGGGATCGCGCCACCTCGAAGCTAAGGATGATCATGGTGCTCTGGCGAACTTTAACAGAGCTTTGAAGTTGCAATCAGATCATTATAAGGCTTGGTTCGGCCGAGGTATGGCTTTGGGGAATTTAGAACGGCACTTAGAGGCGCTGAAGAGTTTTGATGAGGCTTTGGCGGTGCAGCCGAATGCGAGCTTTGGCTGGCACAACCGGGCTATTGCTTTAGGAAAGTTGGGCGAGTGGTTGGAGGCTCTCAATAGTTTTGACCGGGCTCTGGAGTTCAGTCCGTGCGCGGCGAGTATTTGGCACAACCGAGGACTGACGCTGATCGAGATGGGGCTGTACGAGAAGGCGGTTCTGAGTTTCGATCGCTCTTTAAATTTGTATCCGGAGGCTGCTTGGGCATGGTACAACCGAGGTAATGCCCTGTTGGAACTCAAGCTTTACTATCAGGCGCTCAACAGTTTTGACCGGGCGATCGAGTTTAAGCCTGACGATGCGAAGGCTTGGTACAATCGCGGTATAGCTGCAAACTCTATGGGACTTTACAAACAAGCAGTAGCTAGTTTTAGCCGATCGATCGCTCTACAACCGGGCAGAGCCGAAGCTGTGGGCGAACGGAGAGTTGCTTTGGAGAAATTAGTAGGTTTAAATCAGAGAAATTCCAAGTTTACTCCCACATCTGAGCGTCCCTTGGAAGATTATTTAATTTGGTACAACCGGGGTGTGGAATTGGCGCGAAAAGGCTGCTACTCTGAGGCGATTGCTTGCTACGAAACAGTCTTAGAAATAACTCCTGATTTTGCTAATGCTTTTTACAATAAAGCTTGCTGTTATGCGCTACTGGGATTTGCTGATTTGGCCCTTGACAATTTGCAGCGGGCTGTTGAGTTTATCCCTAATTTGTACCGAGAGCTAGCTTTAGCTGACCCGGATTTAAGCTGCATTTGGAAACAAGAACGTTTTGAAGCGCTGATCCAAGGTTGATTTTACACAAAAAACAGCTCGCCAATGGGGCGAGCTGTTTTTTTGGGCGGCGCAAATTCGATCGCCCTCAAGAGTATTTGTGCAATCTTTGCTATTGCACAGAAACTCGGATTGAGGGCTTGACCGGCCTCTTGGCAACTACGATCACCCGGTAAGTGCCGGATTCCGGTAGTTGAGCAAAAGTTTGACCTTCGCCTTGATCCAAGAGTTGTCCCGACGGAGATTCGATCGCCAGATCGAGATTTTTGGTACTAGCTGTCACCCTAATTGTCTGTCCCTGTTTGCCTTGAACGGTGATAGGCTGGATTTGGTAGCCGGACATTTTGAGTTTGACTGTGGCTTGTGTTTCCTTGAATGCTATGGGAATTGCGCGATCGGGCCGATAAGTCCACTTGGCGCTAAAGTCGCGTCCGATTACGAAGCTGGTGGTTTCACCTTTCGGGGTAACTCGCACGCGATAGATGCCTGACTCTGGCAACTGGCCAATCCACTGATTATCTCCTTTTTCAATAACCCCCATATTTTCACCATTGGGACTGTACAGTTCGGCTGTTAGTTGTCCTGCCCACAGCGAGAGAGTGAGTTCTCGCCCTTTGATGCCTTCAAAAATATAGGTGGTGGGTTGGTTGATGGTTTCTCGGAGTTCCGAGGTTGACATTCGCTTGATCGGTTCGAGGTTTGAAACTGATTCAGAAGTAACGGGTTTGTTAAGGGTTTCTGTAATTTCCGAGGCAGCCATCAGCTCGCTCGGTGCAATTTTGGGGGCTACTGGGCTGGCAAATACTGATTTTGCCGTCATCATGAGTAGCATTCCAGTCAGTAAAATTATTTTTTTCATGTCGCACTTCCGAGGGGGGGGTAAGGAGTTGTATATGGTTACTTGTGTTTGCCTGTTTTCACCGGATTAAATCTGGCGATCGCACAGAGGCTACAGCAGCATATAGGATACAAGTAAATATCCCGTACTTGCACAAAACCTGCTGGTAGCAAATTGGCAGTGCGGGAGCTAAGTAGTAGCCTCAATTTGTCGAGACATTTCAATGATACTACCTACGCATAATATCATCAGAGAATATTACTAATTTAGTCGAGGAAAATTAAAGCTTTTTCCGAGGTTCTTGCTCAAGAAATGCCCACACCCAAAAAACGCCGTCTCTGGGATTCTGGCTCTGCCTTGCTACTGGAAAACGGCTAGCACCAGCAGGGGGTGACAACCCTAGTGTTACTTCATTGTTGACAATTCCCGCATCCAGGATACCCGCCACGTGATTCATCCGTCCAGAAATAAAAAACCTGTATCCGATGAAACTTGCCGAACGTATTTATCCGTGGTCAATGCTTCAATGCTTCAATTCTAAAATCTAAAATCTAAAATCTAAAATCTAAAATCTAAAATCTAAAATTGATTGACGATCGCTTAATTATCTAGGGCGCTGCGAACCCCACCTTAGCATATTTCTAGCGTATTAAACCATTTTTTGCGTAAATTTTGATACTGTATCTTGGTAGAGCGGATTGAGTTATTATTTCTGACAAAAACCAGTTAATCACTACCAAATCCGCCCTACCACACGAGGTTAAATTGTACTACGAACCTGCCAGGATTTGCAGATAAGCTTGTACTGTGTTGGACAACCCCATTTCTAGCGCTTCCGCAATTAAAGCATGACCAATTGATACTTCTAGTATATCAGGAATAGAGCAAAATTTAGCTAAGTTTTGCAAATTTAAATCATGTCCGGCATTCACCCCTAAACCGGCTGATTGAGCCGCTTTAGCTGCTAAGACATATTGTTGAAAAACAAAGTCTACTCTACCTTCGCGAAAAGCAGTTGCGTAGGGTTCCGTGTACAGTTCTACTCTGTCTGCTCCAACTTCTTTTGCTAGCGGCATGAGAGCAGCATCTGCGTCCATAAACAAGCTGACTCTGATGCCGTTGTCTTTTAATTTTTCAATGATTGGTAAGAGCCGATCGCGATTTTCGGGAATATTCCAACCGCTATCCGATGTTAGCACGTCTGGAGCGTCCGGCACCAAGGTACACTGAGCCGGTTTTACGTCGCAAACTATATCCATAAATGGCGGCTGAAACGGATTTCCTTCGATGTTGAACTCAACGGTTAGCATTTTAGCTAATTCGTAAACATCGGTGGCTTTGATATGCCTTTCGTCGGGGCGGGGATGGACTGTAACGCCATGAGCTCCGGCAGCAATTACTGTTTTTGCGGCTTCGGTAACGCTGGGGATACCGATGTTTCGAGAGTTTCTGAGGAGGGCGATTCTGTTGATGTTGACGCTGAGTTTTGTCATGGGATGTTAATCTTTAAAGTTGATCTCACATCTTGCATCTTTCTCAATAACGGGCTCTCCGGCCCGTTCCACAAAGAGTAGATTTTCCTGTGGAACAGGCCGAAAAGCCTGTTCAAAAAAGGAGTATTGACAATGGTGCAAGATATAAGTTGATAATACTATATTAATCGCTTTCGGTACTAAATTTTGAGCCTATTGCGGTAGTGTCAGGGCATTGTCAGAGGAAAAATTAGCTTGTGCAAGCGGTAAACTTTCTGCAAAAAAAGCCTCAGCTATTTGCTGTTTTACTGCCAAATCTTCAAGGTTGGCAATGCAGAAAAGCGGTGTGACGCGATCGACTATTGGGCGCGGAAAATCTCTGCTAAAATATTTTAGTTCAAAGTCGTATCTGTGGGGACGGTAAATCATGCCCAACAGTTCGACTAATGGTAGAAGCGTCCAGTTGTGATAGTTGCCGATCGCATCTACTAAATGTTCGCGATAAATCTCTTTTTTAACCAGAGGTTGCAGCAAATTAAAACGGATTTTAAGGTCGTTTAATCTCGACTGCATTGTAGATAAATGTTTGCTTTTATCGACAGGATGCGGTACAATTAGATTAGCTTTGTCAAAGGCGATCGGCACTTTCCCGTGTCTCTCTATTTCCAGGAAATCGTTGCGGCGGCTGCGCCGGAAAACGGCGAAATCAATTAGCAAAAACGGCGGGGTTTCTTTCAGCCGCCAGAAGCACTGCGACTGACCGTGCCAAGCGGGTTCGGGAACTCGATATTTGAGTTCGATTTCGGCAATTTCTGCGAGGGCTTTTTCAACAATCTCAAATGCTTCTTCCACGCAGTCATCTTCAACCACAACCGCAATATCGAGGTCTGACCACTCGTCGGTGTATCCGTGGGCTGCTGAACCTCCTTGCCATAAACCGAGAACAAAATCTAAAGGTTGTAAGGTAGAAACAATCTTTTCGAGAATGATTTGTCTCATGGAATCAAGCTATACTGTTTGTTTTCCCTGGCTTGCACAAGTTTAACAAACGATCGCGTGTTGAGATTGCTCCGCGACAGTTCTCCGAAGAGTTGCTAATGCTTCCGGTTGTGCACTCCTGCCAAAAATTACACGGGAAGCTGCAAGGGAGAGTGGCAATCTTTGAGAAAGTGCGATCGCCCTTGAAAGTGAAAATCAGCCTTATATTGTCAGAATCAGAAACTTGCCCGCTGTCCGGTAACATGAGAAAGGATTAATTTTTAACAGCGCGGCATGGCTACTATTTGGGAACTCGACTTTTACAGCCGTCCAATCATAGACGAGCGAGAGAAAAAAAAATGGGAAGTGTTGATCTGCGAAAGCCCGCTGAATGTAGGCGACAAGGCCGAATCTCTGTTTCGCTACTCGCAATTCTGCTCCAGTTCTACCGTAAATTCCCTGTGGCTGGCGGGTGCTATTAAAGATGCGATCGCCGCAGCACCGAAACGCCCCGAAAAAATCCGCTTTTTCCGCCGCCAAATGGCGAACATGATTACTAAAGCCTGCGATGACTTGGACATTCCCGCCGCCTGCAGCCGCCGCACCCTCGCCCTCAGCCTGTGGCTGGAAGAACGGATGCAAGACGTTTATCCCGCCGAACCGGGCTATCAACCGGTTGTGAACCCCAGCGTTCAATTTGTACCCGAAACGCCAGTTGCGCTGCCGGATGCTTTAATCGGCGAAAAATGGGCGTTTGTGAGTTTGCCGATCGCAGCTTTTGACGAAATGTCCGAGTGGGATATCGGATTTGGCGAAGCTTTCGGACTGCCGATGACACGCCTCGCCCCAGAAACGCAAATTCCGGGACTAATTATCTACTCGTCGAGAGCAACAGCCCTGGCAGGTTGGATGTCGGGCTTGGAGTTGGCTTTCCTGAAATTTGAGAGCGGCCCACCCGCTAGGCTGGTATTAGATACGGGAGCTAACGATCGCTGGATTTTAGCGAGTGTCAGAGACGCAGCAACTGAGAGAGAAGCGAAAGGATTTGAAGCCGCGAAAAACCAAGCAAAAAAAGTACATTTCTTAGCAATTCAGTCGAATCCCGAATCGGAATCTTTTGCAGGATTTTGGCTGCTGCACGAACTAACTATTTAGTCATTAGTCATTAGTCATTAGTTATGAGTCATTAGTCATTAGTTATGAGTCAATATAGCTGTTAACTCTAGACTAATGACGGTAGATTATTAACTGATGACTAATGACCAATGACTGTAAAATCTGGTTATAGCCAATTACACCAGTTTTCCCAAAAGAATCTAAATGTAGACCCGTGCACCCAACCCATATCCAGTAAGTTATTGCCAATTCTTTAATCGAAAATCCAAAATCGAAAATCGAACCGCCCATTACCAACCACCGAGAACAATGACCAATCACCAATCAGCAGAACAACTGTTAGAACTAGCCACCAAAGCAGGTGCAGAAGCTGCTGAGGTATTGGAATCGCAATCGCTCTCGCGGCCGGTCTTTTTTGAAGCAAACCGCCTCAAACAGCTAGAAACCGCCCAAGCAGAAGGTATTGCCCTGCGGCTGTGGCGGGATGGGCGGCCGGGTTTGGCGGTGGCCTACGGGCCCGTGGAAGCGCAAATTTTGGTGGACAGGGCGATCGCGCTTTCGCAACTTAACGAACCGGAAACCATCGAACTCGGCACCGGTGAGAAAGTTGTTTATCCCGATCGCGGAGTGTCGGTGCCGGCCGAACAGCTAGTAAACTGGGGAAAAGAGGCGATCGCGATCGTCCGCGAAGCTTATCCAGAAAGCCTCTGCACCGCCGAACTCGACTGCGAAATCGAGAACACGCGCTTGGTGAACACCAAAGGCTTGGATTCCAGTCACACCGACACCACCCTCAGCGGTTACTTATCAGCAGAATTAGTGCGGGGAGAAGATTTCCTCAACATTTGGGAAGGCGAAACCGAACGCGGCACCCTCGACTTAAACACCAGCGCCAAGCGGGTTTTGCAGCGTTTGGAATGGGCGAAAGAAAATGTAGCCCCCCCCACGGGCCGGGTGCCGGTGCTGTTTACAGCCAAAGCCGCCGACTTGCTGTGGGGGACTGTCTGTGCGGCGTTGAACGGCAAACAGGTACTCGAAGGCGCTTCGCCTTGGAACGATCGATTAGGCCAACAAGTGACATCGCCCCTTGTCACCCTCTCGCAGCAGCCGGATATCGGGCCCTATAGCTGTCCTTTTGATGACGAAGGTACTCCCACTCGGGCGATCGTCTTTATCAACAGCGGAGTGTTGCAGCTATTTTATACCGATCGTACCACCGGTCGAGCCTTGGGCAGTGGCACCACCGGCAACGGATTTCGCCCAGGTTTGGGCAGCTATCCCACGCCGAGTTTATTCAATGTTTTGATTAAACCAGGTTCGCGATCGCTAATCGATTTAATCGCTAAATTAGACGACGGAATTGTAGTCGATCAAATGCTTGGCGGCAGTGCCGGAATTTCCGGCGATTTTTCAATTAACGTCGATCTCGGCTACCGAGTCAAAAAAGGTCAAATAGTCGGCAGAATCAAAGACACAATGGTAGCTGGCAATGTTTACAGCGTCCTCAAACAATTAGTAGAATTGGGAGGAGACTCCGAGTGGAACGGTTCTTGCCAAACACCGTCTCTAATTGTAGAAGGATTGTCCGTCATCGGCAAGAATTAAAGTCAGTTGTTAGTAGTCAGTTGGCAGTTGGCAGTTGGCAGTTTTTAGTAGCCAGTTGTCAGCAATCATCCGTTAACAGTCAACAGTCAACAGTCAACAATTCCCACACATAATATGCGTATTTGTTTTATCGGCGATTCTTTTGTAAACGGTACTTGCGATCCAAAATGTCTCGGTTGGACAGGACGGATTTGCGCGGCCGCTTGCGGACAAGGACACGATATTACCTACTACAATTTAGGAATAAGGGGAGAAACCAGTGCCAATATAGAAACTCGTTGGTTCAACGAAGTTTCTTGCCGCTTACCTCACTACGCTGACGGCAGAATAGTATTTTCCTTTGGCGTCAACGACACTTACCGAGAAAACGAAAAAAATCGCATAGAAGTTGAAAAATCAATTGAAAATGCTCGCTCTATTCTCACGTCAGCCAAAGAAATATTTCCAGTATTAATGGTAGGGCCACCGCCAGTTATTGATGCCGATCGCACAAGGCGGATTGCCAACTTATCCGAACAGTTTGCCCAAGTTTGCAACGAGTTAAATGTGCCTTATTTAGATGTTTGCACCCCGCTGCAAAACTCGGAAATTTGGCATAAAGAACTTACCGAAAATGACGTTTCCCATCCCCGCGCCGCCGGTTACGCTGAATTGGCTAAAATAGTTCACAATTGGGACGGTTGGAAAGCTTGGTTTAAAAATATCAATATATCAGATCAAGAGACAGTAACGCTGTTCCGAGCCGTCGGCAAAAAAGAAATGGAACTGATTAAAGAAAGCGATTTTCTGGCATTTCCGCCGCGACTGTCTTTTCAGCCTATTTTTTATCCCGTACTCCACAAAGCATATGCCATACAAATCGCGAGAGATTGGAATACAAGAGATGCAGCATCGGGATATTTCGGCTATGTCACGCGCTTTCGGGTTGCGGCAGAATTCTTAAAAAAATATCCAGTTCAAAATGTGGGCAGTTCGATTCACCAAGAATATTGGATTCCGGCAGAAGAATTGGCTCAATTTAATCAAAACATTGTGGGAAAAATTGAAATTTTTGCGGAATATCAACCCTAAAATCGAAGCAAACTATGCTAGAAATTAATCAATTTGAAGTAGTGAGTTTTGACTGCTATGGCACTCTGATAGATTGGGCAAGGGGCAAGACGGTTCAGTTAATGTTTTTTTTGTCCTTGCGAGCTTTAGGCGAAGCATAAGCCCTTCGGGCAGGCTTCGCCAACGCAGTGTATGTTTTTCACATGGTTTGGTCTCCATGAGTGTCTTATATCAATTCGGGTTACACCGGAATGATTGTTGACTGTTGACTATTGAGTGTTGACTCTTGACTCGGTGTCGAAAAACTGAATATTTGAGTGTTAAGTGTTGACTAAATTTTATGATTCCGATGCAACCGGAAACGCTATTATCTGAACCGTATTGAGTTATATTTTGCTAAGTCGAAGGATTTTTTGCTAAAGTGCGATCGAGCAGACAATTCTCAGGTCATCTACGCTATTTATGCCGTACATAACTATCCCTAAACAATTTAGGGAACCTTCCAGGGTTATCAAATCTCAACTTTTTTTACGGCCGAAACGCCTAGCCATTTTTGAAGCTTGTCTGATCGGCTTAGTGGCGGGACTGGCTGGTGTTTTGCTAAAGTCGGGAGTCGGATGGCTCGGCAGTTGGCGAGTTGCTACCTCGACATTAATCCCAGCTTGGATATTACTGCCCAGTGTCGGTTTAGGCGGCGGGTTGCTGACTGGTTTATTGATTGAGCGTTTTGCTCCCGAAACTGCCGGCAGTGGCATTCCTCACGTCAAAGCTGCTCTTGGCGGAGTCAATCTTTCCTTAGATTTGCGAGTAGCTGTCGCCAAACTTCTGACGACTATTTTAGCAGTTGGTTCCGGTTTAACTTTAGGCAGGCAAGGCCCTACTGTGCAAATAGGAGCATCTTTGGCTGGCTGGATAGGTCACTTGATGCCGACTTCCCCAGACTACCGCCGACAATTGATTGCTTGCGGTGCTGCTGCCGGATTGGCTGCTGGTTTTAATGCTCCCATTGCAGGAGTTTTGTTTGTAGTTGAAGAACTGCTGCACGACGTTTCGGGATTGACTTTAGGGACTGCAATTATCGCTTCATTTATCGGTGCCGTTGTCTCGCAGCTTTTGGGCGGCGATAGTTTAAATTTGAACCTTCGCGCGTACCAAACCAGTTTTGATGCTCAGGAAATCCCGTTTTATATACTATTAGGAGTTTTAGCGGGATGGCTGGGAGCTTTGTTCACCAAAGGGATTATGGCTAGCTTGCAATTTAACAGGCGATCGCTCAAATTAGCTTTGCCCGTGCGAATGGCTCTAGCTGGCATAATCTGCGGTTCAGTAATAGCTTTTCTCCCAGCAACTTTCCGCGATAATACGGGTTTACGGGAGTTTATGCTGACAGGCGAAGCAAGCGGGATAACGAGTTTAATTGCTTTTATAGCTCACTTTTTTCTAACAATTATTTCCTCGGCTTCTGGAGCTCCGGGAGGATTGTTTTCCCCTGCCCTAGTTATGGGTTCTGCACTCGGTCACATGGTGGGAATTGTGCAGGCAGATTCCCTGGGTGTCGGTTTGCCGGTAACTTACGCTTTGGCGGGAATGGGAGCGTTTTTTTGTGCGGTTTCTAGGGCGCCGATTACTGCGGTAGTGATTGTGTTTGAAATTACGGCGGATTTCAAATTAGTGCTGCCTTTGATGATCTGTTCTGTAGTTGCTTATTTGGTGGCGGAAAAGGTGGACAGTGGCTCTTTTTACGATCGCCTTTTGGAGTTTAACGGCATTCAACTGACAAAGGCAAAAGCTGCCAGCAATACTTTGAGCGACTTGCACGCAGATGACGTGATGCAGCGCCGAGTTGAAACTCTTTCGAGTCTGCTGACTTTCGATGAAGTGATGCAGGCTTTTTCGCGATCGCACCACCGAGGATTTCCAGTAGTTGAAGATGGCAAATTAGTCGGAATTGTCAGTCAAACCGATTTGGCAAATGCCAGCGATCGCAATTTGTCCGGCAACTCGCTGCTTAAAGAATTTATGACTGTAGGGCCGATCGCAGTCAAAGCAAGGGATACTTTAAGCGAGGTATTGTACAGGCTCAACAACTACAATATCAGCCGTTTGCCAGTCGTAGAAGGCCGGCGTTTGGTGGGAATTATTACCCGCAGCGACATTATCCGAGTTGAATCCGATCGCCTCACCGGAGAAACAACCCAGGGCCCGCATCCAGAACCTTCCTATGTTGTCTATCAAACCAGGGCTCCGCAAGTCGGAAACGGCCGCTTATTAGTGCCGCTTTCCAACCCCCAAACAGCACCCGCTTTGCTGCGGCTGGCGGCGGCGATTGCGCGCGATCGTAATTACGAATTAGAATGCCTGCAAATCATCATAGTACCGCGCAACAGTTCCCCCTCCGAAAGCGCAGTGCGGACAACCAAAAGCCGCCGCCTGCTACAACAAGCCGAGCGAATTGTTCGCAATTTGAACTTGCCAGTACACACCCAAATACGGGTAGCTCACGACGTGCCTAACGCGATTTTGGAGACAATTAAGGAGCGACATATCGATTTGATTTTGATGGGCTGGCAAGGCGAATTATCCACAAAAGAACGCATTTTTGGCGATGTGGTCGATACCGTAATTCGGCAAGCAGGCTGCGAGGTAATTTTGGTTAAATGGAGCGAAAAACTATTAGCAACACGTCAGAAAAATGAGTTTTCCGGCGCTTTTAGCGGCCGGAAATATACCTCTATCGAATGGGAGTTAAATCCCGAAAAAGTTGAGGGCGCAGATAATCCCCCATTGGCGAGATCCTCAGATTCATCAGCAACTCCTGACACTGAACTTTCCCTGCCGAATTCAGACATTCCAGCCCCAGAATTGGGGCTGCATACGCTGATGGGTTTGCACCGCTGGTTGGTGCCTATTCGCGGCAGTTACAAGCAAGCTGCGGCTTTGCGGTTGCTACCTGCTTTGGTGGCTGCGAGTGCTGTACCGGAGATTAAATTGTGTCAGGTTCATCAGCCTTCTGTTGCAGAACCCGATCGCGGAGAATTAAAGCAAGCAGCGGAGTTTATCAAGCGCCGGGTTAGCTGTTCGATAATAGCGACTTCGGTTTGCGCTAAATCGGTTTCTGATGCTTTAATTGATTTGGCTCAGAACGATCAGTGCGATGCGATCGTCCTGGGAGCGAGCCGGGAAGGGCTGCTGAAGCAGGTGATTCACGGGAATATCCCGGAAGCTGTGGCGCGCGGGTGCGACTGTACAGTCATTTTAGTGCGATCGGCCTCTTAGGAATGATAATTAAATAACTTCCACTCTTGAAAGTGGGATGGGCCTAAGAGCCCGTCCACTCATGACGGGCTCTTAGGCCCATCCCACAATAACAATTAAAATTGTAAGTTATTTAATTCGCGATCCTTAGCTAACCAGACGGGAATCCCCATTCTTCCTAACATCTCAGTTAAATCTGACATCTTGCAGCAATATCAATAAGAGGATTTTTCGTGGGGTCGGGCGGGTTTATAGAACCTATTTGCAAGCTTTAAGGCTGTTGGCGAACCCGCCCCTACGGCTAATTGAAAATGGTGCAAGATATCTGTTAAATGCGTTGCAGAATTTCCTTCTTCTTATGGCAGCCAAAAATCGGGAATGAAAGTTTTAGTCATACTGCGAGTAAACTGATTAATCTTTCTCCCGATTTGAATGTGCGGTTCGTCAGCTTCCACGGGAATAATTGCCGCTTTGTTTCCGATTCCGAAACGCGAAATCACCAAATTAGCCGCTTCCAAACCAGTAACATAAGCTTTTTCCTGCGACCAAGAACCGTGGCGGGTCACAACCCAATCGCCGCTCATCAATACATTATCATAACTTGTTACTGCCGGCAACAAATATTGATAGCTACCAGGGGCAAAATGCGTCACAGCCCGCGACAGCCGAATCGCGCTGCTGTCAATTACTTTTGCCTCCCGAAAAGCCGGAATGCAAGTCGCTAAATCCCGCTGAACTAAGGAAACTATTTCCTCATCTTTTAGGGGAATTAATTGATTTGCGTGATAAAAGTCAGCTTCGACAACTGTTCCCGGTTCGTCTCGAAATTCGTCGTGCAAAGCATTCAAATCAAAAAACGTCCAACCTGTAGTTGAACTAAATCCAAAACAGGCATTAGAAGGCAGGGGAATGTCAATTTTTCGGTCAAACCACAGGCGAACCGCTAACACGTCAACTGCACCCAAATTCATCGCATCCCGAAACTCTTGGCGACTTTGCAAAGCTGGGCTGCTGCTGATAATTTTTTGCATTCCCGTGACGCCAACTGCAAAAATAACTGCATCTGCCTCGAAGGTTTCTTCGCCGCAAACAACGCCTGTGGCTCGGTTGTTGCTGTCAACTATTAAATCAGTAACTCGCTGCTTTGTCAATACTTTTGCACCGAGTTTTTCCAGGATCTCGACCCAGGGGCGAAAGATTTTTTCTCCGACTGTTCCGCGACACCAAACTACATCAAAATCCGGTTGGTGTGCTAATATGAAATAATAAAGCATTCCCAAAGCGGCGGCGGCAGAACATTGTTCTCCGGGTGCAAATAAACCTACTAATAACATAGGCTCAAAAGCATCGCGGTAGAGTCTTGCAGAAACGCCAAACTGTTTGAAGAGTTCGCGGGCTGTGACGCGATCGTACCTGCGCCAAGCTTCGTCGGAATTGTCGAAATCTAGGACGGCGTAGAGTAAGGGTAAGGCTGAAAGCCGATCGACTAATGGCAGCCTTTTAAATCTGGTGTAAAGAAAGGTTCCTAACGGTGTGGGAAGGCGCGGTTCGTCCTGAAAAATTGGCGATTCTACTTCCAATCCCGCAGGTGAATACTGACAAGAACGAGTCCAAGGTGTGAAGGGATCGAGTCCTAATTCTTTGACTAGGGAAAAAATATTTTTGTAGGGATACCAGAAGCCATGAATCCCAGCTTCTACGGAACGCCCGCCGGCGGTTTTCCACCCTGCAACTAAGCCACCCGGATAAGGGCCTGCTTCTAGCAGGGTGACATCATAGCCTTGCTGGGCTAGGTGATAGGTAGCGCCTAAACCGGCCCATCCTGCACCGACGACGACTATTTTGGGGGTTGACGATTCTGCTGACATTGCGTACCTCTTGATAATTTATTAATGATGACATAATTCATAAAATGCGGATTTGATATAAAATGTGTTGCATTATGTGCTAAATTTCGCTTGAGTAAATAATGAGTGTCAAAAACCGCCAGCAAACTAACCTGTTGCTGCTCTTATTTCCCGCTACAGCCTGGCTGATGGTTTTCTTCATTTTGCCCGTGCTAATTGTACTGTTGTACAGTTTCTTAGAACGCGGTACTTACGGCGGCGTTACTTGGATATTTACTCTCAGCAACTACCAGCGTTTGTTCAGTGGACTTTTCTTAGGAGTAATTGGGCGATCGCTCTGGCTGGCTTTTCTAACAACAGCCACTTGCTTATTAGTTGGCTATCCCCTAGCATTCTTCATCGCCACCCGTTCTCCTCGCTGGCGAAATGCTTTGCTTTTGCTAGTAATTATTCCATTTTGGACTAATTTTTTAGTGAGAACCTACGCCTGGATCATACTGCTGCGTAGCGAAGGAGTAGTTAACACAGCCTTGCAAAGCCTGCAAATTATTAGCGAACCGTTAAATTTGCTTTTTACGCCTTTCGCTGTGGCGATCGGTCTTATTTACGGCTATTTACCTTTCATGGTTTTGCCTTTATATTCTAGCATAGAACGCTTCAATTTTTCATTGGTAGAAGCCGCTCACGATTTAGGCGCAAATGATATCCGCACTTTCTGGCGCGTTTTTTTACCGTTAACAACTCGCGGGATTGTTGCAGGCTCAATTTTGGTTTTTGTTCCCGCTGTCGGCGCTTTCATCACACCGGATATATTAGGTGGTTCTAAAACAGTTATGGTGGGAAATTTGATTCAGAATCAGTTTATGAGAGCCCGCGATTGGCCTTTTGGTTCGGCGCTTTCTATGCTGTTAACGGTAATCATATTGATTCCGGTGTTAATTTACTTCCGCGTGTCTGATGAAACTTAAACAGGTAGATTGAGATTTACAGTTGGGTGGGGGCGGGTTTATGAGATTATTGGTCTTAGGCACAGATTGTCTGTAAAACCCGCCCCTACAGGCTAACCTATTTTTGACTAATGACTAAACTAGATTTACTCGTGCGGGCGATCGGCAAAAAGTGGCTTTGGGTACAAGCTGTACTAGCATTAGCCTTTCTTTACTTGCCAATTCTCATCTTAATTATTTACTCCTTTAACGCCTCCAGATTCAATGCTGTTTGGCGCGGTTTTACCCTCGATTGGTACCGCAGTTTGTTTAGCAATGCAGGCGCGACGATTGCTACGAGTAGCAGCGCCGGAATCTGGACAGCACTTAACAACAGCTTGCTAATTGCAGCTATTTCGACGGTGTTAGCGACAATTTTTGGTACAATGCTCGCCCTAGCACTCGAACGCTTTCATTTTCCGGGGCGCAAAGCTGTAGAAGCTTTACTGTTTTTGCCGATTATCATGCCCGAAATTACGATCGGCATTTCGCTGCTAGTTTTCTTTACCCTAGTATTTCGGATCGTAGAAAATCTCACGGGAATTCGCCTGAATCTCGGCTTACCTACCGTAATTATCGGTCATGTTGTCTTTAATATTTCCTTTGTGACTATTACTGTCAGGGCGCGTTTGGCGGAACTAGATCCTCAATTAGAACAAGCAGCTTTTGACTTAGGCGCTAACGAATGGCGGGCTTTTTGGCGCATCACTCTCCCTCTGATTTGGCCCGCTATTTTCAGCGCGGCACTGCTGGCTTTTACTCTGTCGCTAGACGATTTTGTCGTGACATTTTTTACCACCGGCGTCGGTTCCATGACGCTACCATTATTTGTTTATGGCATGATAAAATTCTCAGTGACGCCAGCGATTAATGCCATTTCAACTTTGATGTTGTTGGCTTCTTTGTTGCTCGTTGTATCATCGTTAAAAGTTCAGAAAACTTAAAAAAATTGCTTTCTGTGTCATAATTATTTTTGTCTGCAACTAACAAAACCTATGAAACGCCTGCTGACTTTCCTACTTTTGTTTGTGATGAGTGCAACGGTGGCTTTCGGCTGTAGCCCCACAGGTGGCAACCAACAGCAAGTGCTCAGCATTTACAATTATGCAAGTTATATCGCCCCAGAAGCGATCGCCCAATTCGAGAAAGAGAACAATGTTAAAATTCAATACGACACTTTCGAGAACAGCGACGCACTCTATGCCAAACTCAAACAGGGAAACCCCGGTTACGACTTAATATTTCCTGCCGATTACATGGTGAAAATCATGATCGCGGAAAATCTAATTGAGCCGCTGAATTTAAACAACATTCCCAACCAAAAGAACCTAGAACCTAAGTTTATCAATCAAGCTTTTGATCCAGGCAACAAATATTCGCTGCCCTACCAGTGGGGAACTATGGGAATTGGCTACAACGTGAAAACAGTCCAGGGAGAAATTAACAGTTGGGGGGTGATGTTCGACCCTAAATATACCGGAAAAGTCGCGTGGCAAGACGATGCTAGATACACATTAGCAGGAGTTTTAATGTATTTAGGATTTGACCCAAATACAACCAATCCCGAAGAGATTAATAAAGCCCGCGATTTGCTGATTAAAAGTAACAATATCATTGCAGCTTTTGTCCCCGACACCGGGCAAAATCTGCTGGATCAAGGAGAAGTAAATTTGACAATGGAATGGAGCGGTGATATTTTCCAAGTGATGACAGAAAATCCTAATCTCCGTTACGCTATTCCCAAAGAAGGAACAATCATTTTTTCTGACAACATGGCTATTCCCAAAGGTGCGCCCCAGAAAGAGTTAGCGGAGAAATTTATTAACTTTGTTTTGCAGCCAGAAGTCGGCGCCCAAATTTCCAATTTTACCCACTTCGGATCGCCCAACAAAGCAGCAATTGATAAAGGTTTAATTGACCCGAACGATTTGAAAAATCCTCAAATTTACCCGCCGGCTGAGGTGTTTGGCAAAATGAAATTATTGGAGGATGTCGGGAAAGCAACTGCATTGTACGATCGAGCTTGGACGGAAGTTAAAGCAGGGGCCGGAAAGTAGATATAAAACAGGTTTCTGCCGGGGCTGGTTTACTTAATTTTTTAGCTTGTTTTGGAGTTGCACCATTCTCAACAACAGGCAAGATGCCTGTTCCACAAAGAATAAATTTCTTTCTTGTGGAACGGGCATCTTGCCCGTCAAGAACAGGCAAGATGCCTGTTCCACAAAGAATAAATTTCTTGTGGAACGGGCAAGATGCCCGTTCCTAAACAAGTAATTGAGAATGGTGTAAAATATCAGTTTAACCGGGATCGAACTCAAATTTTTATTGCTTATCCCTAAGATATACTAACACAATGCACTCTGTCGAAGTTTTAGAAGTTTCCAAAGTATTTAAAAGTGCCCGCAGTCAAGATTTCTTAGCTGTAGACAACATCAACCTGCAAATTTACGATCGAGAATTCTTTTCTTTACTCGGCCCTTCCGGCTGCGGCAAAACTACAACTTTGCGAATGATTGCCGGTTTTGAAATTCCCACCGCCGGCGAAATTTACATTCACGGCCAACCGATGCAAAATCGCCCGCCATTTCACCGCCCAGTAAATACGGTATTTCAAAACTATGCTTTATTTCCGCACATGACAGTAGCACAAAATGTCGCTTTTGGGTTGGAAATGGAGAATTTGCCTCAGAAAACAATTCGCGATCGCGTTGCTGAAGCCTTAGCATTAGTACAGTTAACCGAGGTAGGAAAACGCTATCCCCGCCAACTGTCAGGGGGACAGCAGCAGCGAGTAGCACTAGCAAGAGCATTAGTCAAACAGCCGTCTGTGTTGCTGTTGGATGAACCCCTAGGAGCGCTGGATTTAAAATTGCGTAAAGAGATGCAATTAGAATTAAAAAAAATGCAGCGAAAACTGGGAATTACGTTTATTTATGTAACTCACGATCAGGAAGAAGCACTAACGATGTCGGACAGAATTGCAGTGATGGATGGAGGAAAACTGCAACAAGTTGGGACGCCTGTTGATATTTATGAATATCCTAAAACGCGGTTTGTTGCTGATTTTATTGGCGACAGTAATTTTTTAAGTGGTCGAGTAGTAGAAAAGCAAAACGGTCAAATAATCGTGTTAATTGACCAGCAGTTGCCCGTGTTAGTTGCGACAGCAGAAGATATGCCCGCTGGGAAAGTTGTCACCCTGGTGTTGCGGCCAGAAAAAGCTGCTATTTATCCGGCTAATTATGACGATGAAAATAGCTGGCCGGGAATAGTAGAAGAGGCTATTTATATTGGCACTGATACGCGCTATACGGTGCGGTTGACTGCTAAAAGTTCGATCGCCCTTCGCCGACAAAACTTGCACAGAGATGACTTGCAGCGACACCAAGTCGGCGACAGCGTTCGAGTTGCCGTGCCGCCGGAAAGTATCTGCATTTGTTGACACTCAAGCGGGCTGAAGCCACTGAGATTCTTTGGAAGATTAGACCTCTTGCAAAAATAGCTGGGACGGGCAAGATGCCCATCCCACAAAAAGTTTTTTTTCTTGTGGGATGGGCATCTTGCCCGTCCGAAAATTTGCTTAAAAGGACTTTTGCAAAAAGTCTATTGAGGAGCCGATTGAAGATGTACTTCCTTCCCGGTAGAAGATAATCTACTTCTTCCTTCTGCTTCCTCCTTGTTCCTTCGCGTTTTTCGCGTCTTCGCGGTTCAATAATATAGACAGTATTGGTGCTAAACTCGCGTTTGACTTTGCAAAATTTCCTCCAACAGCCGCTCTTGACTTTTCGCCGGTTCCTTGCAAGTCAAACACTCGCAAACTAACCCGATAACCCCTTCAGGCAAATCAGCCTCAATCTGACAGACAGCAGTCGGATAATACTGAGAAATCAACCCAGCAATTCGATCGGGAGTCGTGCGAATCAGGGTAGAATGCTGATACCAGTCGATCGCCGAAAGTAGACTCGGACAAGCTTGCGGAGCATCTTGTACAATACTGCTGAAAGCTTGCAAACCTTGTTGCGCGCGATCGAGATATTCCAAATTCGGGCCCAACAGCGCGAGGCGAACCAAAGATGCGATCGCAATTCCATTCGCCGCCGGAGTTGCATTGTCTATATAGCTGCGTTCCCGCACCAACAAATCTCCGCTAGCATCCTTAGCAGTATTGTAATATCCTCCCAATTCCACGCTCCACAAAAACTCATCAAATTCTTCTTGCACCTGCACAGCTTTCTCCAACCAAAACTGAGAATTCGGCAACTGTTTTGCCTCTTCCCCGTTGCCTAAAGTCAAACTCGCTTGGTGCAAATCCAACAAAGCTTTCACAAACAAAGCATAATCTTCCGACTGCGCGGTAACAGCAGATTGTCCGTCATAATTCAACCGCTGAAACCGCCCATCCGTCCACTGATTGTCTAAAATAAAATTAGCCGCTTTCACAGCTAATTCTAGATATTCCCAATTTCCAAAAACAGCCGCCGCGCGGGCCAAGCCCGAAATCATTAAGCTATTCCAAGCAGCAATCATTTTCGTGTCAGTAACGGCGGGAATTCTACCCGGCCAACTGTCGTTTTTAGCTTCTTGATTGTTGCGGGCTGGCGGAAAGGTTTTTACACTATCGGGATTGCCACCGTAACGCACAGCAAAGAGTTTAGCCAAAGCCTTTTCTACCCTGTCGCTTAGTTTGCCCGGATGGCGGCGCTGCAAGACATTCTTGCCTTCAAAATTGCCGCTGCGACTAACAGTAAACTGTGCTTTAATTTCTGCCAATTCCTCAGCAGTTAATAGTTGTTCCAGTTCGGCATAAGTCCAGACATAAAATGCTCCTTCTTCCGGTTCTGACCCCCCCGTTGCCCCCCCTTGGTAAGGGGGGGTTGAATTTTCTGTTTCCCCTTGATAAGGGGGGGTTGAATTTTCTGCCCCCCCTTGGTAAGGGGGGGTTGGGGGGGTAAAGCTGTCCGCATCCTGTGCAGCATAAAAATAGCCTGTTGGCGCAATCATTTCTCGCTTTAACCATTCTACTGTCCCCGCGATCGCACTTTCAAAAGCGGGTTCTTGTATTCCCGCGCTCCACAAATTTGCTAAATACTCAACAATTTGACCGTTGTCGTAGAGCATTTTTTCAAAGTGTGGCACAGTCCAAGTCGCATCAACCGTATAGCGGTGAAATCCGCCTCCTACGTGGTCGTAAATGCCGCCCAATGCTAAGTCTAATCCGCGCTGAGTGCAGACTTGTTTGCTGTCGTATTTTGATTCAAAATTAAATCGCGTTCCCCGCAGTGCTAGCTCAGCATAAGGTATCATCGGAAAACTGGGGCCGGGGTTGCTGCCCGCAACAATTCCCGTGTTGAGTTCTAAGCCTTTTTGGAAGAGTTCGCGATTTAATTCTGCGGTTACTCCTGACAGCGCTGCCGTCTGTTGGAGGTTGCCTAAAATCTCTGCTTTGAAGGCTTCTACTTTGCCTTTTTCTGTGTCGTAAAAGCGGCGAATTGCTTGCAAAACTTCTAAAAATCCCGGCCGTCCGTAGCGCGGTTCTACGGGGAAATAAGTGCCTCCGTAGAAGGGAACTCGCTCGTCTGGAGTGAGAAAAACGTTGAGCGGCCAACCGCCTTGACCGGTCATCATTTGCAAGGTTTGCATATAAATGCTGTCGATATCCGGGCGTTCTTCGCGATCGACTTTTATCGGTATAAAATGCTCATTCATGTATTGGGCGATCGCGCGATCGGAAAATGCTTCTCCTTCCATCACCGTACACCAGTGGCAGCTAGAGTAGCCAATTGACAGGAAAATCGGTTTATTTTCGCTTCGGGCCGCTTCTAGGGCTTCGTCGCACCAGGGCCACCAGTCGATCGGATTTTCGGCGTGTTTCCGCAGGTAAAGGCTTTGGGATTGAGCAAGACGGTTCACCATAATCAAATATACTTTTACTCGTGCTGGGTAAGCTTGTCATACCAATTTTTTATGAGGCCCCGTAGAATCAGATCCCCCCTAGCCCCCCTTAATAAGGGGGGGACAAGATTCCGCTCAAAGTCAACCCCTACTCCCCTTCTTAAGGGGGATTTAGGGGGATCGAGATATGTGCAACTTCACATTAAATTGGTATCAGTCCTCTAGCAGTTTAGCGCGAGATGTTTTAGTTGAGTTGTTGCTGATCATTATGTTTTAATATTAAGGCTGATGTGCGATTCGTTTAGCCTAAATGGATAGGTTCTCCTATCCAGGGACGGTTAGCCTGACTCCGCTGCGAGTTAGTGA